>DDIL01000015.1:421-34206 GCA_002338515.1 Glaciecola sp. UBA1851
TGCCGCGAACGCGGTAACCTTCCAAATCGTCATTAAAAGCCAGAGTGTTATTCGACTTTACTATACTTTTTGGGAGATACTCGCATGCGCGAGTATGACTAGTGTGTCGCATGCGTGTTATTGGACCTTTGGGAGATACTCGCATGCGCGAGTATGACTAGTGTGTTGTATGCGTATTATTGGACATTTGGGAGATACTCGCATGCGCGAGTATGACTAGTGTGTTGCATGCGTATTATTGGACATTTGGGAGATACTCGCATACGCGAGTATGACTAGTGTGTTGCATGCGTGTTATTGGGCATTTTGGAGATACTCGCACGCGCGAGTATGACTGATGTGTTTACGCCTGAACTAATAAGTCTGATTTAAACCATTTAGTAATCATTCTTTTTTCGTAACCAAATGCGTTTCGAGCACTAAAAGAGCGAGTACCATGCATGAGGTAACTCATGTCTTTTAATTCTACCTCTTCAGATTTAATTTTGTTTCCATTGCTATCCAAAATTGCATATTCAAAACTTATTCTTGGCACATCAATGTTTGTCATAACTCGCACATCATTTAGGTTATTTGTTAAACCTAGAAACCTGCCGGGCTCCACTCGGCCAGCTAAATCAACATTAGTGACACTTACTTCTAGTGTCTGTCCTTCTGGCAAGTCTTCTGCAAGTTTATCAAAGTGTTCTTCAATATTTGTAAATACATGATTGCGATACTTCAAGCGCGATTGATTAGCTGGCCTAATATCTCTAAACGAACTCGGGTCAATCCACTTAACCGAAACCCGTTTCAATTCGTTATCAGTCATATAAATTTCCGGCTCTTCAATGTCTTTAGCATAAGCTCCTAAGGAAATAGTAAGGGCAATACCACTTATTAATACTTTGATGAACATTTTCATACACAACCTCAATTTGGATAATTTTTGTTTAGTAATCGAATACTATTTAGTCTGTCGTATTGAATAAAAGTTCGGACTGTTCAATCTCGGCACAAAGCTTCAATAGGTTTGCGCCAAAAATGTAAGGGTTCTTATCTTTCTTAATGCAATACAATTTATAAAACTTATTTACCTTATCAGCAGTATCCGTTACCTCAATCACATAATCTGTTTGATGAGGTTTAAGCGACATATTGTTGCGCATAAACCTATCTCTTAACTTTACTATTTTACTGCGCTCCGGTACATCTACCACTGCTTGAAACCAACCCGTTACTGTTTCAGTAACGCCAGAAAAAAATTGCTGAGCATATGATGTTCGTAAAATCAGTATAATAACGATTAATTGGATAATAATTAGTACTATTTTTCGCATAAAAAGCGATTACCTTAATTTATAAATGATGCTGTTGTCTAAATACTAATGTAGTTTTGCATCAAAAATTACTGACTCTTGGTCTAATTTATAATTGTTTAACAACACCTTCTGTTTTTTATTGTTTTTGCGAAGCTGATTGCTCTATAAAAAACAACAAACATCACATCGACTATATGCGTATGTAATATTGCAAGTAAACATCATACACTTTGACATGGTAAAGGAATAACAGTTCTCATTAATTTAAGCAATAAATGCTACAAATTCTTACATTTTCTGATTATCTTTATTGATCTTAAATAACTTTTTCACCGCTTCACTTTGATATACTAAAAACAATTAAGCAATTTATAGATAGAAGGCGTAAATCAAATGACTGAAAAGATCCCCGTGAAAGACGTCACGCCAGTTAAAATTGAAAAATCGCAGGTTCAAATAACAAAACCTAGCTACTCAGCTCGAAGCAGAATTTATGTCCGTTCCGTTCAAGGAATGTTTGAAACCATACGCCGTTTATTCGGTTTAATCATGATTGGATTGTTCGCAGTCGCACCTTGGATTCAATACGATGGCAGCCAAGCGATTCTGTTTGACCTAGCCGAACAAAGATTCAATATTTTTGGCCTTACACTTTGGCCTCAAGACTTAACTGTACTCGCTTATACGCTAATTGTTTCGGCATTCGGTTTGTTTTTTATTACAACATTTGCAGGCCGTGTGTGGTGCGGTTTTATGTGTCCTCAAACCGCATGGACATATATATTTGTTTGGTTTGAAGAAAAAATTGAAGGGGCTAGAAATAAACGTATTAAGTTAGACCAACGAAAAATGGATGCTGATAAAGCAATGCGCAAAACTGCCAAGCATTTTGCTTGGGTAAGCGTATCGCTATTAACCGCTCTAACCTTTGTTGGTTATTTCATGCCAATAAATGAATTATTTATAGACTTCTTTACGTTTGATGTCGGATTTTGGACAGGTTTTTGGGTGATATTTTTCACCGTATGCACCTATGGTAATGCAGGCTATATGAGAGAAATCATGTGTACCCACATGTGCCCATATGCTCGTTTCCAATCTGCTATGTTTGATAAAGACACCTTTACCGTTGCTTATAATGGCGAGCGAGGTGAAAAAAGAGGGCCTAGATCACGTAAACTTACGCCAGAAGACGTTCATGCCAAAGGCTTAGGCGACTGCGTAGATTGTAACTTGTGTGTGCAAGTATGCCCTACCGGCATCGATATTCGAAACGGGCTTCAATACGAGTGCATAAACTGTGGAGCATGTGTAGATGCGTGTAATGGCGTAATGGAAAAAATGGGGTATGAGAAAAACCTTATTAGCTTCACATCAGAACACGAATTAGCTGGTGGAACGACCAAAATATTCAGACCTAAACTAATTGGTTATGCCGTTGTATTAGCCATTATGACTAGCTTACTTATTTACGATATTGCGTCTAGAGTGCCGCTTGAAGTCGATATAATTCGTGATAGAAACTCTTTGGATAGAGAAACCAACGAAGGCTTGATTGAAAACGTCTACACACTCAAAGTGCTAAATAAAAGCCAACTAATACAAACATACAATATAGAAGTGTTGGGGTTAACAGACCCTAAATTTATGGGCAACACCCAAGTAACCGTAGAGGGCGGTGGCGTGTATACCTTACCCATAAGTGTTGCAGTTGACCCAATAAATTTAGAAGAAGGTACACAAAAGATTTATTTTAGAGTGACCACAAGTGTAAATGGTGAGATAGTAGAGAGTACTGAACCCTCCACATTTATATTTACTGGTGTCTGATTTTAGTTTTGAGCATTTAACTCCCGCATTAATTTTAGATGCAATTGAAAGCCTAGAGATTTACGTAACCTCTGGGCTTTTGGCGTTGAATAGTTATGAAAATAGAGTCTATCAATTCAATACCGAAGAGCATGGCCGTATGGTGGCAAAGTTTTACAGGCCCGCCCGATGGACAAACGAACAAATTCAAGAAGAGCACGATTTTGCATTTGAACTGCAATCTTTAGAATTACCTATAGTTGCTCCATCTCAATTTAATGGAGTAAACCAATCACTTAATAGTCTGCATGAATATAAAGGATATCGGTTTGCATTGTTTCCATCTGTTGGTGGGCGAGAGTTTGAAGTTGATAATTTAGACCAACTTGAATGGATGGGTAGACTGATTGGCAGAATTCATGCGAGTAGTGCGAAAAAGCCATTTAAATGTCGACCCAGTGTCAACGCTCAAGACTATTTGCACGCAAGTGCAGAAGTACTTGAACAAAGTGATTTGTTGCCTTTTCAATTAAAAACCGCATTTTTTGCAATTCTTAATCCAGTAATCAAGCAAGCGCAAAAACAATTTGAAGAGCATATACAATCTGTAGAAATGATTAGATTGCATGGCGATTGCCACCCAGGCAATATTCTTTGGCGAGATGGCCCAAGCTTTGTTGATTTGGACGATTGCCGTTCTGGCCCAGCCATTCAAGATTTATGGATGATGCTTTCAGGTGACTATATGCAGCAGCAGTTGCAATTAGAAACGTTAATAGAGGCTTACGAAGAATTTAATACCTTCAATACTTCAGAATTAAACTTAATTGAGCCATTAAGAGCGATGCGCATGGTGCACTACATGGCATGGCTATGCAGACGTTGGCAAGATCCGGCCTTCCCAAGAGCATTTCCTTGGTTTGCTGAGGAAAAATATTGGGAGAACCAAATTCTAGCTTTAAAAGAACAATTATCAGACTTACAACAACCTGCACTTAAACTCACGCCTTATTAAATATAGATCCCTTTTAAAGTCCACAAAAACAAATAAAAAATGTAATTCTGGTTAGGGTCGGTTGCTATTTATAACTTATACCAATTAACTACTGGTAGTTTTTTGGGATTTCTTTATAGTTGCCGCGATGAAAGGTGCGTTAGCTTGCTAACGTTAAACGGGAAACAGGCGAAAATCCTGTGCTGCCCCCGCAACGGTAAAACAATACAGCGTCATAGACCTGGATTTTTCTTCCATATTTTTGTTTGTTTTTGCTTCAAAAGTTTCGCCAATGAGCATTAATTAACAATAAATAAGTCATCCACTGTGTAATCATTCACAAAAAATTGAATGTGATGCATGGGAAGGAGTAGAAAAACACATTGTTAGCCCGGATACCGGCCTTTCATAGGTTCACAAATTTAAAGTTTGTGGTTTTTAAAATGCATTCGGGTGGAATGCATCAATTAGGAATACTATGAAAAATACAGCTATATTGGCAATCTTATGCATTGCTTCATCGCCATCTCTGGCACAAACTGACATAAATAATGACCCTTCAGTTTCAGTTCAATCGAATAGCAATGCACTAGAAGTTATTACTATTGCCGGCATTAATTCAGGGCTACCACAGCCCTTAGTAGCCGGTGCTGTAAATGTACTAAGTAGAGAGGACATAGAAGCGTCTGGTGCACTGACTATATCTGATTTATTACGAACTTTACCGGGTGTAAACTTTGGGCAAACTGGCGTTGCTGGCAGTTTGTCAGAGGTTAGGCTACGCGGAGCAGAAAGCAATCACCTACTGGTGCTTATTGATGGCGTAGCCATAAATGATCTTGGGCAAGGTAGCTTAGTTGATTTTTCCCATATACAACTTAGTAATGTAGAAAAAATTGAGGTACTCAAAGGTCCTCAAAGTGCATTATGGGGAGCAAGTGCAATAGCAGGTGTTATTAACATTACAACCCACGCACAAGGCAGCGCTAAGCCTAGCGGCAGAATATCAATAAGCGGCGGCAATAAAGAAACCTATTCCGCTTCTGTTAATGTGGCGCAGCAAAGAGAAAAATTTGGTTTTAATTTCAGCGCGGAAGAATATTTTACTGAGGGTGAAAATATAAGCCGAGACGGTAACGAGGCCGATGGTTATAAAAATACAGCATTCAATTTTGGACTGCGTTACCTACAAAATGCTAGCAATAGATTCGAATTAACTACTAGAATACTTGACTATACAACAGATAATGATGCTTATAACTTTCAAACAGGCTTTGTATCTGACGCCAACGACTCCGCAAAAGGCGAGCAATTAACGTTTGGATTCGATTGGCATTTTGCACCTACCAATAACGGTAAGAAAACAGGTATCTATTCGCAACTGTTAAGTATTCAATATTCAGAACAAGACACAAATAATTTTTCAAACACAATCTTTAGTCGCTCTTCATCTGGAGAAACCATTAGAGCACTTTGGAATAATAGGCTAGATTTCAGCAAGAATATTTGGCTAACAGTCGGTTTAGAAAATACAGACCAAACCTTCAAACAAGCAGAAGCGGACCCAGAAGGTGCGTCAAATCAAAAACAAACCAACTCTACGCAATCAGTTATTAGCAGTGGTATGGTTGGGCTTGCACACAATTTAACCCTTACTGCCAGTTACAGATACGACAATAATAGTGAGTTTGAAAATGAAGATAGCTACCGACTTGGATTAAATTACCTATTTAACAACAACCTCAAAATATTTGTCTCAAAAGGAAAGGCAATTCAAAACCCAACGTTTATAGAACGTTTCGGATTTTTCCCCGGTTCGTTTCTTGGCAATTCAAACTTAACTCCTGAACAGCAAAATAGCACAGAAGTAGGCTTTGAAGTCTATACAAAGCATATTACCTATCAAATCAGTTATTTTGATGCAAAATTAACTAATGAAATATTAGGTTTTATTTTTGATGCTGAAACGGGTTTGTTTACAGCAGGTAACGCATTGGAAAATAGTGAACGCAATGGAGTAGAATTAAGCGTAAATGGACAACTAAACAATTTTAATTGGCAGGCTCAATATAGCTATCTAAACGCTTCGCAGAATCAAGAAGCTGAATTAAGACGAGCTAAACATACAGGTTCAATAAGCACAACATATAAAATTGACGATGCCAATCAAGTATATATTCAAGCAGATTATTCAGGCACAAAAACAGACCAATTCTTCCCACCTTTTCCTGAACCGTCCACACTTGTAAATTTAGATGCCTATTGGTTAGTGAGTGCAAACTATCAGTTAAAATATACCGATACAGTCACATTAAATGCACGTATATCCAATGCATTTGATGAATCATATGAAGATGTATTTGGGTACAATACTGATGGCAGACGCGCACTTTTATCACTTCAATTCACGTGGTAACTAATTAGCCAATTTATATTTATTATCAACAGGCACTAAATATTCTAGCAACATTTTTCACAATATACGTTATGATTAACACATTCAAATATACGATTTGGTGAACTTGTTACGAAAACAAGAGTCCACTACCTGTTAATTTTTTTAAGGAAGTTTACATGAAGAAAATTTTATCTGCCTTTGTCCTAGGTCTAATGTTATCAGTGCAAGCGTGTGCTCAAGTTGAACTATGGGAAGAAGGCAAACACTATGAAGTGATTTCTGAAACGGCTTCAAAGAAGCCAGTGGTGGCCGAATATTTTTCATTCTGGTGCCCTGCTTGTTACCAGTTTGAGCCTTTAGTGAAACAATTTAAAGAGCAACTATCAAGCGACGTGAAATTTACTAAGGTACATGTTAACTTCATGGGCTTTACCGGCCGAGAAATTCAAGACACGGCAACTAAAGCCATGCTGATTGGCCGTGTAATGAAAGAAGAAGACAAATATAACGGTGCAATATTTGACTATATCCATAAACAACGTGGTGTTATTACGGAATTAAAAGATTTACGCAATATTTTTGTGATAAACGGTGCAGATGGAGAGAAGTTTGATAAATTAGCGTCTGGTTTTAGTATGACTAATTTGGTTAAACGTAATAACAAAAGTATAGAAGATTTTAGAAGTGAATTAACAGGCGTGCCTACATTCATCATTAATGAAAAATACAAGCCAACATTCACTCGCGATATGACTGTTGATGACATGATCAGCTTAGTAGTTTGGTTATCTAAACAGAAATAATAAACGCAACACAATAGATATTGAAATAGAAAAGGCGTGGCATTTTAATTTGCCGCGCCTTTTTTTTTGTATTAAACCATTAGCATTATAGGTCTATATTCAGCCGCCTAATTTGTCGGTTGCAACTTTATATCTTGGATCTTCATTCACGTTAATTTCAACGTATCGGTTCGCTTTTCTTAACAAGGTTCTGCATTCTGGGCTAATGTGCCTAATATGCAATGTTTTGCCATTAGCCTGATATTTGTCAGCCAAATTATCTAGCGCATCAATACCTGAAGAATCCCAAATGCGTGACTCGTTAAAATCAATTACAACATCGTCAGGGTCGTTTTGAATATCAAAAATATCTTTAAAATGCGTAATTGAACCAAAAAATAACGGGCCTTCTAACTCATAGACTTTCCATCCGTCTTTGTCCATATGCGAACGCGCTATCATGTGGGTAGCGTGTTTCCATGCAAATACCAACGCAGAAACAATAACACCTACCACTACAGCAACCGCTAAATCAGCGATAACAGTTATACCGGTTACTAAGAAAAGAACAAAGGCGTCTTCTTTATTCACTCCGCGAATAATCCTAAATGAGGCCCATTCAAACGTACCTATAACCACAACAAACATGACACCCACAAGGGCTGCCAGTGGGATCATTTCAATTAGAGGTGCGGCAAAGAGAATAAAGCCGAGTAATACTAAAGCGGCCGTTATACCTGACAAACGGCCTCTTCCGCCAGAATTGATATTGATCATACTTTGACCAATCATAGCGCAACCACCCATACCACCAAAGAAACCATTAACCGTATTCGCTACGCCTTGACCCACACATTCTTTATTACCTTTACCACGCGTGTCTGTCATTTCATCAATTAAAGTAAGTGTTAACAAAGACTCAATTAAGCCCACTAACGCTAAAATAATACTGGTAGGAAGAATGATATAAAGTGTCTCTAGGTTAAACGGAACCATTGGAATAGAGAAACTAGGTAACTCACCTGCTAATGAAGCAGTAGCTCGCTGGTCTTGAGGCAGCATATCTCGCACATAATCAATAACGGTTCGCGCATCTAGTGCATCAACAAAAGTAACCAGCAAAGTAACCGTTACTATGGCAACTAATGAAGCTGGTACGGCTTTAGTAAACTTAGGTAAAATGTAAATAATGGCCATAGTTAAGCCAATTAACCCAGCCATAATGTATAGTGCTGAGCCACTCATCCATTCCCATTCACCACCACTTCCTAATACCTTAAACTGGCCAAGCTGAGCTAAGAAAATCACAATAGCTAGTCCATTCACAAAACCCAGCATAACTGGATATGGCACCAGTCGAATAAATTTGCCCAGCTTGAAAATGCCAAATAGCATCTGAATAATACCGGCTAGCACAACAGCAGCAAACAAGTACTGCACCCCGTTATTCATCACTAGCGCAACCATTACAACCGCCATAGCACCAGTGGCGCCAGAGATCATACCTGGACGTCCGCCAATTGCCGACGTTATTAACCCCATCATAAAGGCAGCATACAAACCAACCATAGGTTCGACACCGGCAACAAACGCAAATGCAACGGCTTCTGGAACCAAGGCAAGCGCAACTGTTATACCCGACAACACATCATTTTTGATGTTGCCTTGTGCGCCATTAAAATTATTGAACATGTTTTACCTGCTTAACTATCAGAAAATTAGTACTCAACTTTTTTGAGTTTCATCACTTATCTAACTTCACTGAAATTTTAAATTGAATTTATGCACTTATTACAATGTTGGAAACAACTTCCAATATAATAATAAAGTCACGTGACTTTTTTAGCGATGATGTCTCAAACTTGCATCAACTTTTTATTAAGCAAGCAATGTTTAAGCCAAAATCCGTCGATAACGAAATATAGCGCTAAATAAAGTGCGCGGAGTGTAACAGATACAAAACCAGAATTCTTTTAACAGATTGTTAAGATACAAAAAAGCCAGCTTTTTGGCTTTTTTGTATTGTTTCTAACGCAGAGATGCATGATGTAAGGTAGTTTAGGAAACAGGAAGTATTGCTTCTTATAACTGAACTATTTTTTGCCACCACCTAAACAGTTAGGTGAATCTGGTGCAATACCATGCTTTCTATCCCAGTCTTCGCCAGTATAAGTATGTAAGGCTAATGCATGCACTGGGCCAGCTAACTCTTCGGCTAATATACCATTTACTTCTCTATGTCTTTGAATAAGGCGTTTGCCCTCAAATACTTGACTTACCAGAGTCACTTTAAAATGTGTTTCAGAATTTGCCGGTACGTTATGCATATGGCTTTCATTCAGCACTTCTAAATAAAGTGGTGAAAACGTTTGATTCAACTTATCTTTAATAATTTGTTCTACGCTCAACAGGTTGTCTCCAATTTATGAGGTTTAAAAATTGCTTTCAGCAAACTCATATCTTTATTATAAGTAAGGTTTTGTGCAATCAAAATAAATAAATTATTTATCAGCATTCAATTTTGATAAAACGCATCTAAAAGTAAAGTTCAGCCTTGCCCCATGTTGTGTCTTACTTTTATTTATTCCATGTTGCCAATACTGCTGAGTGTCTCCTTTCATAACTAAAAGTGAACCGTGTTCTAACAATATTTTGTGACTTTCCTTAGTATCTTTGTGTTTAAAGTTAAATCGTCGCGGTTGCCCCAAGCTAACTGAAGCAATAATGGGTTGCCTACCTAACTCCGGCTCATCATCAGCATGCATACCCATACTGTCTTGCCCATTTCGATAATAATTTGCAAGAACCGAATTGAATTTAGTTTGACAACTCATTTCACAGGCTTGTTTCAATTTATATAACCGAGGCTCCCATGGTAAAGGCTCCATTTTATTTTTGGAGTATTCGTATTGTGTGCCTTCATCACCATACCAAGCTTGTAAGCGCGGAATTTTATGTAGCTTGCCATATAACAGAAGACTGGGCTGCTCCCATTGCAATCTTTCTATAAAATAATCCATTAAGTGCCTAGCATGCTTATTCGACAACCAATTAGGGAAATAGGTAACATCGCCGTTTTCCATTGGAATAGTAAAGCTTGAGGACATATCGAGTTGCGTCATAGTATTTATTTAACTTCTGTAATTTCAACTTCAGAATGGCATGTTTTGATCATAGGCTACTGAACTTATTATTCATAACTTGTATAAACATCTAGTTCAATCATTCAAACAAACTACGTATAAGCAAAAGCATCTCAGATATCATACATAAATACTACTCTGTTAATAGTATTAAAAAGACGAATGATTAAAATAATATTTAGATTAAAATTAATGTCTTAGTCATGCGACAATATAATGAAAGTGGGTTATCTAAATTTCTTAATGGGATAAAAAACCTAACATTTATTATCTTGACTATTAGCAACTAATCAAGGCCTCACAATTAGCGATACTAGGTGGCTAGTAAGCCAAGCCATAAAACTGATAATATAAACACATAATATGAATAAAGAGACATAAATATGGACAAGCAATTACAAACCGAAATTGAAGCGGCAACATTGAAAAGATTATTAAACCACTTAGATGCAAACAAAGACGTGCAAAACATCGATTTGATGATAGTGGCAGATTTTTGTAGAAACTGCCTGTCTAAATGGTATTCATCAGAGGCTAAAGCGCGTGGCGTAGAAGTTGACTATGAGGCAGCTAGAGAAGCAATTTATGGGATGCCGTATAGCGAGTGGAAAGATAAGCATCAAACCAAAGCAACGCCAGAACAAATGGTAGCGTTTGAAAAACGACAAGCTGCAAAATCAGAATAATTTTAAATGAAATCATTGTCTAGGTTAGAAATAAATTCATTCGATCAGCATATTCACACACTTAATTTAATTAGATTTCCAGAAAGTACGTTTGATAAATCATTAAGAGCGTGGGACGCTGCTGACGAATATATTATTGCTAGTGTCGTTGAAAAATTTAAAGACCAATCACCTGAAAACATCGTGATTATTAATGATAGTTTTGGCGCATTAACTTGTGCATTCGCTATGCTATACCCACAGGCAAAAATATGTGCTTACACCGACTCGTTTATGTCTGAAAAAGGTCTGCAGCATAATCTGGTTAAAAATGATATTTCTGATGCTAATGTGAGTCATTTAAATAGCTTGGATATAGAAGACATTGTCGAACATAGTGCTGATGCCATTATTTTAAAAATCCCAAGAACTCATGCGTTCCTTGATTATATTTTATTAAACATTTCTAAATTGATATCGGTTAAACAATCATATTTTGTGGCAGGCGCCATGGTGAAAATGGTGACGTCTGCTGTATTGAAAAATTTCGACAAATATTTTTCAGATACTAAAACGTCACTTGCAAGAAAGAAATCACGCCTTATTTTTGCAGAAACAACCATCAAGCTTTCTAACCAATCTAAGCAAAACACACTGAAAATAGTAGAAGACCCAAATGTACCCGTTACACTTAGAAACTATCCGAATGTATTTTGTCGTGATCATATTGATATAGGTGCGCGGCTGCTGCTTGAGCATTTACCAAAACTAAAAGCAGGCGAAACAATAATCGACTTGGGAAGTGGTAATGGCATATTAGGACTGTCCATTATTGATAGTTATATAACGCAAAATACTAATGAGTGCGCCAAGCATAATGCACAGCAACCTCCAAAAGTACTATTTGTTGATGAGTCTTACATGGCAATTGCGTCAGCTAAGGCGTCTCTCAATAATGATTATTCTGAACTGGCTGAATTTAGAGTAGATCATTGTTTAAGTGATTTTCTACAGGATGATAATAACCATGCTAGTGCGAATGTTGTTATTTGTAATCCTCCTTTCCACCAGCAAAATACAATTCTTGATGATATTGCTTGGCAAATGTTCAGTGATGCAAAACTTGCTCTGAAAATAGGTGGAGAACTAAGAATTGTTGGCAATAGGCATTTAGAACATAGAACTAAATTAGTGAAAATATTTGGAGGCTGCAGAGTAATAGCAACCAATGCTAAATTTACTGTTTTATCTGCCATTAAAAACTAAATTAATTAAACTTGCCTATACTAATTATTTACTATTTTGTTAGCCTATAAATGTAAGCAAAATAGTATTGTCGAGACAAGTTATTTACTAGGAGTAAACATGTTCAGTTTCCGCTTATATAACGCGTTTATCTTTTTTGCTGTTTTATTTGTTAGCTTCGATATACAGGCACAAACCAGTGAAAAGCCCAGAATAGAAGTACCTGAAGGTGAAAAAATACAAAAAGATAATTTTTATCCACGGGTTAAATTCGAGACAACAATGGGCGATATTGTAATTGAGCTAAGCAGAAGTAAAGCCCCAATTACAACTAATAACTTCTTACACTATGTGCAAAAAAAGGAATATGACAATACGCTATTTCATAGAATTATCCCTGAATATATAGTGCAAGGTGGCGGTTATGATCCTGAATATAATGATAAAAAGTCATTTCATAAAATAATTAATGAATCAGGAAACGGACTAAAAAATAGAGCTTATAGTTTAGCTATGGCAAGAGTAAATGACCCTCACTCGGCTAAAAGACAATTTTTTATAAATGTGAGTGACAATGAAAATCTAGATCCTGGTCGGAATTGGGGGTATACAGTCTTTGCAGATGTTGTGGAAGGTTATGAAGTAGTAGATGCAATGTCAATGGTAGAAACTGAAGTAAACCCAGTGATAGGTTTCCCTGATACGCCTGTTGAGAAAATTATTTTAAAAAGAGCAATCATTCTCCCTGAATTAACCTATGACTGATATTGAAGTGTCTTTTAGGCTTTGTCGCACTCTCTATTTTATCGTTGCGAGCACTTAACGTTGACATTCATTTATCGTTTATTAGCCGTTTTGTTCTTTGTTATAGCCTTGGTGGGAGTGGTGATTCCAGGGTTGCCAACGGTTCCGTTCATTTTGTTAGCCGCTTGGTTAGCAAGTAAAGGATGGCCAAAATTTGAGGCATGGCTTTTAGCACATCCACAATTTGGACCTCATATTTACAATTGGCGAGAAAACAGAGCAATTCCTAGAAAAGCAAAATGGGCTTCTACCATTTTTATGAGCCTTAGTGCTGCCTTGCTAGTGTACTCAAACTCCCTTGTTTCAATTAAAGTGATGGTGTGCATCATTTTAGTGTGTGTTGGCATTTGGATTTGGAGCAGAAATGAACCTTCAACCTAGCATTGCTGTTTAACCGTGACCCTATTCTTGCCTGACTGTTTTGATTCGTACATTAATTTATCCACTTCAGATATCACATCAGTCTCAGAGTAACTGCTACTTCCGTTGAGTGTATAACAACCAACGCTAACCGTAATATAATTTGAAACGGTAGAGCCCTCGTGTTCTATTTTTAAATCACAAATGCTCTTACACACCTGATGCGCAATTTTTGATGCGCCATCATGGTCAGTTTCTGGTAATACGCATAAAAACTCTTCTCCGCCATATCTTGCTACAAAATCACGAGGCCGAGTTAAAACAGAGTCAACACAAGTGGCTAGCATTCTAAGGCAGGTATCACCTGCTAGGTGTCCGTATATATCGTTATATTCTTTGAAAAAATCTATATCAAGCATTAAGATCGAAAAGTCACTATTGAGCCTTTGAGCTTGCTTCCATTCTATTGATAATTGTTCGTCAAAATGTTTTCTGTTGGCTATTTGGGTTAGGCTATCTGTCTTACTATCATTATATAGTCTCAAGTTCTCGACTACTTGTAACTCCATTCTTTTCATTAATTTATCAACCTCATTTGCTAACGTTGATAATTCGTCATTTCCAGCCAATTCTATGCGCTTATGATCGCCTAATTGTTTCTTATTTATTTGTTCATTCAGACTATTTAATCGATTTAAGAAAAATCGCCGAGTACCAAAACGCATTAATATATAACTAACCACTGCCACAAATATAACCATACTCAACAGTAAAATTTGTAATCGTAGGTCAAGTTGCTCTTCAATATTGTTATTATAAGTAATCTGTAAAATAGGTTTAAAACCTAGTTCGCCATAAGACTTTAAGTTAATAGGCATAAACGATGTTAAGCCATCTCTTTTTATGACAAAGTCTTCTGCATAAAGTGTTTTTGCAAGCATATTATTTATGGTTATGCCGAGTTTAAACATAGACCATTAATGTAATATAGCCTAGTTTAAGGCAAAAAATCTAATTAAACGTCAAAGGCCTAATCTCATCAACTTTTCATTTTAGGGCTTAAAGTATTCTTATGGATTACAGTAATTACAATAAAACGCAGAACCTTTATTTTGATTATCTGAATTAGATTCAGTGTATCCGCACTCATCGCAAATGCAGCTAGGCGGTTTAGGTTGATTGGTTGGTAGCGAACATATTTCACATGCTAAATATTCAATCTGATTGGGTTTTATTTTTTCTACAAAATTGATTTGATTACATTGCGGGCAGAAACTTGTTAGTCTTTTTATTAAATCTTGTGTAGCGAGTTTAATCACCTCTTGTCTAGCTGGACAATGCATTGCCCGTAAATCTGGCTCTATCTTAATTGGAAAGGCGTATTCTTCTGCTAATAAACTATTCCGTTTTACTCCCTTATTCCATTGGTTGTTCAACCAAATCATCCAGCGTTGGCTGTTAGAACTGATATAACTGTTCGTATTTAGCTTTCGTTTTAATTCTTCAGAATTTTTTGCCTCAATTAAACCTAGGGGCACTGATTGTTGTGCCATCGCCACAATTTCTAATTTTCTTTCGATATCGACAAACGCAATTATTTCTTGGTCAACTAAACTTAACCCCATAAAAGAGTTAAAACTTCCTTCGCTACCTATTCCTTGATTTAAATTCGTTAATTCACATGCCAAGTAAGCTTTCTTAATAGCTGCTTCATCTGCACGTAACTTTCTCTGAATTTTATGATCAAAAGTACCTAGCTTGTCGGTATCAAACTTATCAGTATGAATAATTTCGGCGTTTAGTTCGGTGTTAATGATGGGTGCGATTTGATGTTGTTTGTCATGTTTGGTAAGAAATGCAATTTGCTTGTTAACCGTAAACATAATTTGCCTTGTGAAAATGTGATTGCAAGCTAATAAAAGTAAAGGTTAGGGTAATATTAATTTGAAAATATGTTTGCCCTGAAAAGTACCAAAATAGATTTATTACTTCATTTATGTTCAAGGAATTGTAATACCACAGAAGAATAATTACTCAACCTCATTTTTTATTTTAAACGTCATAATTTGAATTTAGTAGCAATATATCAATAAACAATAAGGACGCCAATGAAAGCATCTGACTTAATGGTAAAAGCACTAGAAGCCGAAGGTGTTGAGTACATATTCGGAATTCCAGGTGAAGAAAACTTAGATTTATTAGAATCGTTGCGTGACTCAAATATCAAACTCATTCTGACTCGGCATGAACAAGGAGCAGGTTTCATGGCCGCTACTTATGGCCGACTTACTGGAAAAGTAGGGGTATGCTTATCAACATTAGGCCCAGGAGCGACTAACTTAGTAACGCCAGCCGCTTATGCACAACTTGGCGCAATGCCTATATTGATGATAACTGGTCAAAAACCCATAAAAACCAGTAAACAAGGACGCTTCCAAGTTATTGATGTAGTAGATATGATGCGCCCTATTACCAAGTATACTGCACAAGTTGTAAGTGGCGATAGAATTCCATCTACCGTGCGAGAAGCTTTTAGAATCGCTAGTGAAGAACGCCCAGGCGCAGTTCACATAGAACTTCCTGAAGACATCGCCGCTGAAAATACAGATGTTCCAATATTAAAACCAAGCGTAGTAAGACGTCCAATAGCGGAATATAAATCGATTAAAGCCGCTATCCAAATGATAGAAAATGCAAGGTCGCCTGTCTTGTTAATAGGCGCAGCCGCCAACCGTAAACTTACATCGAAAATGCTTGGCGAGTTTGTCAAAAAAACAGGTATCCCATTTATCACGACACAAATGGGAAAAGGCGTGCTTGACGAAACTGACGAGAAATTCATGGGTAATACCGCTCTATCTTCTGGTGATTTCGTACATAGGGTCATAGAAAGAGCAGATCTTATTATTAACGTGGGTCATGATGTTGTCGAAAAACCACCATTTTTTATGGAAAACAATGGACAGAAAGTTATCCATATCAATTTTGAAACTGCTGCGGTTGATCCCGTTTATTTTCCACAATTAGAAGTAGTTGGAGATATAGCGAATAGTATTTGGCAAATTAAAGAGGCAATAGATGCAAAATGCAAATGGCAACTTGACTTCTATACCGATGTGCATGATGCATATATTGCTCATAGAAACGAATCGGAAAATGACAATCGCTTCCCAATTTTACCTGAACGCTTAGTAAAAGACGTGCGCGCGGCAATGCCGAAAGAAGGCATAGTGACACTAGATAACGGCATATACAAAATATGGTTTGCGCGCAACTACCCAGCTGCAATGCGTAATACGCTTTTGTTAGACAATGCATTAGCAACGATGGGCGCTGGTTTACCCTCAGCCATGGCAGCAAAATTAGTTTACCCAAATAGACCTGTTATCACCGTTTGTGGTGACGGTGGCTTTATGATGAACAGTCAAGAAGTTGAAACCGCTGTTAGACTAAAATTACACATTGTTATCATTATTTTGAGAGATGATGCATACGGTATGATCAAGTGGAAACAAAGTAACATGGGGTTTGATAATTATGGGCTCGATTACGGCAACCCTGATTTTGTTAAATATGTAGAAAGCTATGGTGGCAAAGGCTGGCGAGTAAGTTCGGCTAGTGAATTAAGACCACAAATTGAAAAGTGCTTAAATGAGCCTGCTGTTCATTTAATAGATGTACCCGTAGATTACAGCTTGAATGACGATACTTTGAATAAGAAAATTCGAGAACTCAGTAGTCAGCTCTGATGTTAGACAAAGTTAATTCGTTTGGAAACTTTAGACATTATCGTGTTTAAAAAAATTCATGCTGAACTCTGCTGGGTTGATTTATGGCTAATTGCATCCTTCACTTAATATGAAAGCCTAAATTTCAAGGATGAAATTTTGGAGCGCCTATGGATGGGTTTACCGCGCCTTTCATATTAAGTGAAGGATACAATTAGCCATTACCAACTATGATATTGCAAGCAGATGCTATATTACTATTTAGAAATAACAAATTAATAAAAAGGTGACGTATGTTAGCCGACAAATATCCATATTATTTAGCCAATAAAGCAGTTTATGCCAACGCTAAGTTGGAAGTGACCAACAAGTATACGCAAGAAGTAGCGACGAAAGTGGCAATGGCAGATGCGCAAGTGATTGATGAAGCAATAACTGAAGCAGTTAAAGCTCAACCATTATTAAATAAAATGCCGGCTTACAAACGTCAACAAATACTTGAGCACTGTGTTAAGCGTTTTCAAGAACGTTTTGACGAACTTGCATATGCCTTATGTATTGAAGCAGGTAAGCCAATTAAAGATGCTAAAGGTGAAGTAACTCGACTTATTGATACGTTTAAAATAGCGGCAGAAGAAGCGGTTCGTATAAATGGTGAAGTACTAGAGCTTGAAATTACTGAACGCGCAAGAGGTTACAGAGGCATGACCAAACGTGTGCCCATCGGTCCTTGTTCATTTATATCGCCTTTTAATTTCCCACTCAATTTGGCAGCACATAAAGTTGCGCCAGCCATTGCCGCCGGGTGTGCGTTTGTTTTAAAGCCTGCCAGTAGAACGCCACTTGGGGCGATTATTATTGGTGAAGTATTAGCCGAAACAGACTTGCCTGATGGTGCATTTTCCATACTTCCCTGTAGTCGCGACGGCGCTGATTTATTTACAACTGATGATAGATTCAAGCTATTAAGCTTCACCGGTTCGCCAGACGTGGGCTGGGCGCTAAAAGCAAAAGCGGGTAAAAAGCCGGTTATTCTTGAGCTTGGAGGCAATGCAGCATGTGTTGTTGATCACGATACCGATATTAAAGATGCAGTAGAACGCATTGTATTTGGTGCTTATTATCAAAGCGGGCAAAGCTGTATTAGTGTGCAAAGAGTGATTGTTCATCAGGATATTTATGATGAATTTAAGAAAGCTTACATTGAAAAAGTTGAAGCCTTGGTTCAGGGCGATCCGCTTGAAGAATCGACCTTTATAGGCCCTATGATTGCAGAATCTGAAGCCAAAAGACTGGAAGAATGGATTAATGATGCGGTAAATAAAGGTGCCTCTTTATTGTGTGGCGGCAAACGCGATAGAGCAATGCTACAAGCGACGATTTTAGAAAACGTGCCCGTTGATTGTGATGTAAATAGTGAAGAGGCGTTCGGGCCGGTTTCTGTTATTAGCAAATTTGAAGACTTTGATAAAGCATTAAAAGAGGTCGATAATAGTCAATTTGGTTTACAAGCAGGTATTTTTACACGCGATATATACAAAGCAAATAAAGCGTGGGATGAGCTAGAGGTGGGTGGCGTGGTCATTGGTGATGTACCAAGTTGGCGAGTTGACAATATGCCTTATGGCGGCGTAAAAGAATCAGGTTTAGGTAGAGAAGGCATAAAGTATGCGATTGAAGATATGACCGAACAAAAGTTGATGGTGCTTCGCACTCCCTCTTAATACACATCAACTCTGATTTAAACTATTTCACTGAGAATTTGTAAACGATCTGCATTGAATACTGTTCACCTGGCATTAACGTTACACTGGGAAACGTGGAGTGATTAGGGGAGTCAGGATAATATTGTGGCTCCAGACAAAACCCTGAACGATATCCATGTGAATGATCGTGATTAGAAGTTCCTCCATCTAAAAAGTTGCCTGAATAGAACTGTATGGCTGGCGCATCTGTATAGATAGTTAAGACTCGTCCAGTTAACGGATCGTGCACAATAGCCGCTTCTTTCAGTTCATCATCAGCATGATATTTCAATACAAAATTATGATCATAGCCGCTCCCTATAACTAACTGTTCAAAGTTTTCATTAATATCCTTACCAATGGGTTTAAAGTCAACGAAATTAAACGGAGTATTTTTCACTGACATGAACTCTCCAGTAGGTATAAGCTCTCGATCAACTGAAGTGATTGAACTAGCATTAATTTTCAATTTATGAGCTAGGATGTCGCCTTTGCTAGATAGATTAAAGTATGAGTGCTGAGTGAAGTTAACAACAGTAGTCTTATCTGTTACCGCAGTGAAATACATGTTAAGTTCGTTATTGTTGGTAAGCGTATAAGTTACCTCTGAATGTAAGTTTCCAGGATAGCCTTGGTCATTATCAGGGCTATCTAACGACAGTGTAACACCAGCGCTTTTATCGGTAACAAATGGCGTCATTTTCCACACCTTTTTGTCAAACCCTTGCACTCCACCATGCAAATGATTGTTTCCGTCGTTTTTAGCAAGCACGTATCTCTTGCCCTCAAGCATAAATTCACCATTAGCAATGCGATTACCATAACGTCCAATGATGGCGCCAAAGTATGGATTATGTTCTATATAACTTTGCAATGATTCCATTGCCAGCACAATGTTTGAAAACTTACCATTTTTATCTATTGTGGATATACGCGTAATGATTCCACCATAACTAATTATATCTACTTCAGTTCCTACGCTATTTTTAAGGCTAACCATATTGATTAATGTATGCCTATCTAAAGCACCATATGGCTTCATATTAATTGATGGTTTTGAAATCATAATTTATCCTTTTGCGAAAGGGTATGTAAGTTAACGTTTTAGCTATATTAGATAAGCTCAAAGCACTCTGTTAGAGAATATTTATCTTTACAGGAGAAATTTTATTTGAAAACAAATGTGCTCGTTAACTAGCGCTGAATAATTCCATTGTTAACTAACTTATAGTCCATGCCGGCTTCTATTGCGGCTTGCACACCTATTTGGGTATCTTCAAATACAACACACTTTGTGGGGTCAACATTTAACAGCTCCGCCACTTTTAAAAATGTTTCCGGATGTGGTTTGCCTTTTGCCACTTCAGTTGATGTTACCAAGGCATGTACTTTGTCATAAAGACCATGATACGTTAATACTGGCTTGGCATGCTTGTGCTCAGCGCCTGTGCCAATACCAACTTTTTTGAATGGTAAATAATGTTTAAAAACTTGATAAGTTTCTTCGATAAGAGGAGGAATAAACGCCATTTCTTCAAAAATTTTTCGTTTTGCTTTTGCAACTTCCAAAGGCGGGTGAGAAAGCCCATGTTTGCTATTAAGCATTTCAACAGTTTTTACAACTGGTACCCCACCTAAACTGTTCATATATTCCATGTCGAATGGATAACCAAAGGCCTTACAAGCTTTTTCCCAAGCGATGATATGTGCGCCCATTGAGTCAATCAACGTACCGTCCATATCAAATATAATGCCATCGTACTGGTTTAAATCAAGCATAGCTAATTCTCTTTTGGCTGTTTATCTCGCCACCACGCAGCAAGAGATGAACCACTGATATTCATTAATGGACCAAATACAGCTGGCGCTAAACCCATTGTTGCTACTTTGCCCATTTCTAAAGCAATACCAGAAGCTAACCCTGAGTTTTGCATGCCTACTTCAAATGCAATTGTTCTACTTGATGATTCATCCATTTTCATTAATTTAGCTGACATATACCCTAAAATATAGCCTGATAAGTTATGTACAATCACCACCGCAACTAATATTAAACCAATACTTAATAAACTATCTCTACCTGCTGCAGTAATAACGGTAATGATAACAGCAATGCCTAACATAGATATTTTAGGCATTAATTTATCAATAAGGGGAAACTTACCATGCAATAAATGATTAAATGCTAAACCCGCCAATATGGGTAAAATCACAATTTTGCTGATACTCAAAAACATAGCCATTGCATCAATAGGCACAAATTGGTCAGCCAACATAGACATATAAAAAGGCGTAATAAACGGCGCTAGCAAGGTTGAAACTGCTGTAAGCGTTAACGATAGTGCCAAGTTAGCACCACTAATATATGCCATCACATTAGACGCTAATCCACTAGGAGAACAACCTACTAGTATAATGCCTGCGGCAATTTCGGGTGGTAAGCCAGACGCTAGCGCTATACCAAACCCAATAAATGGCATAATAGTAAATTGACAAACTAACCCAACCAATACGCCTTTTGGCATTTTCGCCACGCCAGCAAAGTCTTTTACACTCATTGATGTACCCATTCCAAACATAATAATCATCAGTAATGGAACAATCAGCCCTTTGAATTCAAATTCTCCAATACCTATAAAATATGCTGGGTAGTATAAGGATGCCGCTACCGCTGCAAATATAACGAAGGTAAATGAAAATCCAGCCAAATGTGGTTGCAATCGAAGTAGCACAACAATACTTATAAAAAAGCCAATCACTAATGGGCCGGACGCATGCCATCCCACAGTTGCAATTGTAATGATAGAGGAAGCAAAAAGAAGAACAGTGATTAAACTTATAAAAAGGTGTAGTTTTGAATTTTTATATTGATTAGTATTTTCAGGCATATTTAATATAGGTTTATTATTCTTATTATTCTTATTATTCTTATTATTCTTATTATTCTTATTATTTCATTAATGTATATGAATATTAGAATTTATTCATTTGCTTTTTAAAATTTTCAAAAAAAACGTATGTTTTATATACAAAAAATCAAATTATACGCATTCCCAAAATGCGGGCCATTAAAATAACAGACATATATAAAAGAAAGTTAATTAGGCTTGGTTTAGTACAATGCTAGCAATTATCATAATTAAAACTAATGACTTCGCTTATAGATTCTTTATCTAGCGCTAACATAACCAACCTATCTATACCCAGAGCTACACCAGAGCAAGCAGGCAAACCATTATTTAACGCAGTTAGAAAGTTCGTATCTATTTCAACTTCAGGCAATTTAAGTATGTTTCTTTTGAGGTTATCTTGCTTGAATCGTTGCGCTTGAGTAGTGGCGCAAGTTAATTCATTAAATCCATTAGCAAGTTCTATGGACTTAAAATACACCTCGAACCTATTTGCGTAATCTGAATTATCATCTATTGTCGCCAATGCAGCTTGGCTTTTAGGGAAGTGGGTAACCACTATAGGTATTGATTTTCCAATATGAGGTTCAATCACTTGGCTGAACAATACATTTAGCAAGCTATCTCTATATATGTCTTGTAACAAAACTTGGCGTTTGTCGTCGCTTAATTCATGTATAGTCTTGTTGTTAGCATTCTTTGGAAATCCATCGTGCAACAGGCTATCTTTAATGCTTTTCGCATAGTCGTCTAATTCGTTTTGAATACAGCAATACTCTACCTCTTCAATGGAAGATAACACTGGCTCCAAATTACAATATTCAACAAAAAGTGAACAATATGTGCGTTGGTCACATGTTTGAACAGGTAACACCATTGCCAACAATGCTTTAACTTCATCAATTAACATTTGCATGCTGAAACCAACACGATACCACTCAAGTAATGTAAACTCAGGGTTATGTTGCCTGCCTACTTCATCTTCCCTAAATGCTTTACATATTTGATAAATATCGCCACTGCCAGCAGCTAACAACCGCTTCATTGCATATTCAGGGGAGGTTTGTAAATAACGTTTGGGTTTGTTTTGAGTATGTATGGGCTGAAGATAAGGGTCGGTAACCGAATACTGGCTTAAACTTGGCGTGTCTACTTCAAGTACATCGCGTGTTTCGAAGAAGTGCCTAATGTTCGAGATAATCGCTGCGCGAGCGCGCAGCGATTGCATATCACTTGTTGGTAACCAAGAGGAGTTTGACAACTAGAGTGCTACTTTTGGGCGCGAGACGCATACTCTCCACTACGAGTGTCTACTTTCACAACTTCACCTGTTTGCACAAATAAAGGCACTCTTACCACCGCACCTGTTGCAAGAGTAGCTGGCTTACCGCCAGTACCTGCGGTATCACCTTTTAATCCAGGATCAGTTTCAACTATTTCTATTTCTACGAAATTAGGTGGCGTCACAACTATTGGACTACCATTAAACAAAGTAAGAGTACAAACATCGTTCTCGACTAACCATTTGGCATTTTCACCAACAGCTTTTGCATCTGCGGCTATTTGTTCAAAAGTTTCGTTATTCATGAAATGCCAAAATTCACCATCGTTATAAAGATAGGCTAAATCTGTATCTAGTACATCAGCCCCTTCTACTGACTCACCCGAGCGGAAAGTTTTTTCTAGTGTTTTTCCAGAAATAAGTTTACGAATTTTAACGCGGTTGAAGGCTTGGCCTTTACCAGGTTTAACATATTCATTCTCTAAAATGTTGCAAGGCTCGCCATCAAGCATTATTTTAAGACCAGCTTTGAACTCGTTTGTGCTGAAATTAGCCATTCCATCCTCTAATAATTGGTAGATATAATAAAATACATGCAAATAATACCTAAAAAAACAGCGTCTGTAGAGACTCATTGGAAAAAAGAATTAGCAAACACATTCAATGATTTATATGAACTGCTAAATTTTCTTCAAATTAAAGAAAAAAATATCCCTCTAGCTTATAGGCAACGCATAGAATGTCTAGCTGCTGAAAGCGATTCTGAAAACAACAATATACATACATTCAATGGCAAGACTCAAAATAAAAATACAATTAATATTCAGCCGTCCCAAAGTATTATTAATAAACATAATGGCGCAAGAAAGCTTTTTCCCATGAGAGTTCCAAGACCTTTTGCAGCATTAATGGAAAAGGGAAATTGGCACGATCCATTACTACAACAAGTTATT
The DNA here is from genome assembly GCA_002338515.1 of Glaciecola sp. UBA1851. GTDB lineage: Bacteria > Pseudomonadota > Gammaproteobacteria > Enterobacterales > Alteromonadaceae > Glaciecola. Next base: position 24,540 of record DDIL01000015.1, read on the forward strand.
CCACAAAACGCCGAGTTTGAGGAGAGAGTAGGATTTGTGTCTGATCCACTTGAAGAACAAAATGGCTCTGTCGAAGGATTAATCCATAAATACAAAAGTAGAGTCTTAATTGTGGTTAAGGGCGGCTGTGCTGTTAATTGCCGATATTGTTTTCGCCGCCACTTTCCTTATCAAAGCAATCAATTAAATAAAAAAAAATATGAACAAATATTAGACTACATTCGAAATGATACGCACATAAATGAAGTGATATTGTCTGGTGGCGACCCTTTAATGGCTAAGGATGAACATTTAAGCTGGTTAATTCACGAACTTAATCAAATTAACAACATTAAGCGTATTCGCGTACATACGCGGCTACCAGTTGTGATCCCCAGCAGAATAAACGACGAGTTTATATCTGTTGTTTCATCTTGTTCATCTAAATTAATCATGGTTTTGCACATTAATCATCCTAACGAGATAAGTGATGAATTAAAGTCTAAAATGGATTGGTTAAAACAAAATAATGTCACACTACTAAATCAATCAGTATTATTAGCCGGTATAAATAATAACGCTAATGTACTTTCAGAATTAAGTGAAGCTTTGTTTGCAACTAACATTTTACCCTATTACTTGCATCTACTTGACCCAGTAAAAGGAGCATCACATTTTGATGTGAATAAAAATGACGCGAGACAAATTATGTCAGAACTTTACAATACCCTACCAGGATTCTTGGTACCCAAATTAGTTCAAGAGTTGCCAAATCGGAAAAGTAAAACTCCAATAGATCTTGGATTAGAATAAATTGGGCTACCCTGTTTATCGATAAAAAAGCCCTCAACAAGTTAATGTTGAGGGCTGTTTGCTTATTAAACATGCACAATGGTGCACATGAAACTTTTACGCTCTTGTGTTGATAATACTACCCACACTAGAGGTATTTTGGACGGGGGCGGCCTGCGCTGACTCTAATAACTGCAGAACAGCTTGCCCTTCTTGTTTCTGCTGGTCATTAGCTAACTGAGCAGATTTAACTTGAAGGGTATAAGCAACGCTTGATGCACCTTGTATATCCATCGCGTTTCCTTTTTATTTGCTTAGATCAAATTGCAAATGAAGACATCTTTGCCCTCTTTAACAATATCGACTATTCAACACCAACCTTTATTTTCGTTTAGTTTTAACTAATAGATAGCTATTTGATAATGCATATAATCCAAATGAAAGTTATACTACTGCGCGTTTTCAAATCGCATTGCCCTGTTATCTTTAAATTCGACTAAATACACAAACAGATATACCCGCTTAGGAACTTATGAACAAACTTATTTCAGCACTTAATGATAATTTACGCGTAATTTATAGAAAAGCAGTGGATGCAGATGCAGCATTGAACGCACTACAAGCAAAAGGGAAAGGTAAATTCAAAACCATTTTTGAGGCAGAATCAGGATTCAAAACAAATAGTAAAAGGTTTGGTCCATACGTAGAAGAATTAGCGGAAGAAGTTTCTTGTTTATCAACGATTGATGAAGAACAGTTTGGTGAAGCGCTCCCTCCGCTGGTGAAAAAAATAGAACTCATTCTGAGTACGCTTCAACAGTTCAAAAAAACACTGAATTAAGTTGGTTCAGTGCTTTGTCTTTAAACGATACAAAAATAACGAAATTATTTTAGCTTCTCTACCTTATAACCAAGCGCTTCTAACTGTGTTAATACACCGCTTTCTCCTGGCAAATGCAATACACCTACTAATACAAACTCTGTGTCATTATCGTCGAAAAGTGTCACTAACTTTTTCATCCAGTTGTTATTTCTTTTCACTAGTAAGTTTTGATACAAATCAGGATAGTCTTGGAAACTTTCAATACCTAATTTAGCCAGCGTATTCATATCACCTTTTCGCCAACTGCCATGTAAACCTGAAATAACCTCATCAACTTTTCCTACTTCAGCCAAGGTATAATTAACCAATCCATTAGGATCACCGTCATCGAAGCTATCTATGACAGCAAGTTGCTCGTCAATACTTTCAAACCACGCAATCGTTTTGTTATCTTTCTTAGCTTTATTAAAGAAGTGCTCATCAACGCCAGTTGCAACGAAGCCCCGTGATTGATATTCCATAATAGTAATAGTTAACATTAGCCCTGTAGCATTAAGTGGCAAAAACTGATTTATATCTAGGCCCCTTTCGCTCGCATACTGTTCAACTTTTGCATACGTAGTTGCATCAAGGACATTTTTTAGTGTCTCACCATTTTGATTTAAAATAACGCCCATCATTTGTTGCATAAATGCAGGAGATTGAGTAGCGGCAATATCAGTTTCAAAATATAGTTCAGACGACGCCTTGTAGGCTTTAGCAAATGGCGCTGGAAGTGGGTAGTCATTTTCGGTCAATAGATGGAAAGTGCCACCAATATAAACCGTATTATCGCCCTTAGTTACTTTGAAAACAGATGCTGCTTGCGCATTAGAACCAATAAATAGTAATAAAAGAAAGACAAAACTCGTTTTACTAAACTTATTAGGGAAAAAAGTATTCATAAAAGATAAAGGATGCATAAAATGCTCTATTGAATAATCAGTAGTCTATAGATTGTCATAAGCACTCTATTTTGCAACATAAATTAAACATTCTTAATAACAAATAGATAGTCAACTGCTTTGAGCTTATGTCGTTTAATCCTTAAATTAGTCCAATTCAGCTCGTCTAAGTTGTGGTAAATTTAACAAATAAGTTACTATTTCATCAATGTTTTCTAACAGTGAAGTCACATGAATTTACCCTTTTCTTGTATCAAAAACTCTATTTTAACGTTCTTGTATTTATTCATATTCACCTTCAAAAGTCATGCAGGATGGGAGGCTACTTGGATTGAAAAATTCGACGGTGACGGAGTAAATTGGAATAACTGGACAGCTCAAACTCAAGCTAACTACAACAATGAAATTCAGTGCTATACCGATGATGATTCTTCAGAAAATAGAAATTATGAAGTGTCTGATGGCACGCTTAAAATAATAGCGCGCAAACAAAACATTAACTGCCCAGGTCAAAGCAATACGTTTCGAGAATGGACATCTGGTCGGCTTAATTCGAAAGATAAAGCAGAGTTTTTGTATGGCAGAGTAGAAGCAAGAATTAGATTTTTGGAGCTAAAAGGCGGCACATGGCCAGCGTTTTGGATGCTTGAAAATCGTATCGCAGAACAACCCATTAAAGGCGACAATGATAATATTAACTGGCCAAACCCGGGCGCGGGTGAAATAGATGTATGGGAGTGGTACGCCAATAACGGTTCAAGATACATTACTAACTTTTTTAATGTGCAGGGGTGTGGCGCCGAGCGCAGAGTTGATTACCCAAACGGGGCAATAGACGTTACAAACTTCAACACATACGCAATTGAATGGGATGAAGATAATATCAAGTTCTTTATGAATGATATGGTTGTGGTTGAACACGATTTATCTAACTGTAGCCAATATGAAGAGCCAATGTTCGTTTTACTTAACGTCGCAATTGGCGGCAACTTAGGCGGCGCATTAGATCCTCAATTAACTAGCGCTACAATGGAAGTAGACTATGTCGCTCATTGTTCAGCAACGACAATGAATAATGTGACGGTGTGTAACGAATCTACACCAATGATGGAAGATGATGATAACGACGGTGTTGGTAATGGACTTGACCAATGCCCTAATACGCCTGAAGGCACACCAATTGATACAACAGGGTGCCAAGTTTTTACCGAACCTCAAACTGGCGCACCTACACCTACAGTAGATACTAACGATGTTATTTCTATTTACAGTGATAGCTATCCAAATATAGATAGTGTCAATTTAAATCCAAATTGGGGACAAGCAACGCAAGTTACGGAAGTCGAAATTGATGGAAATATGACTATCAAATATGACAATTTAAATTATCAAGGTATTGATTATGAATTGAACAAGCAAGATGTTTCTAGCAAACTATTTTTGCACGTAGACTATTGGACACAAAATGCGAACGCTTTAAGTTTGTATCTGATTAGTCCAGGACCACGTGAAAACCCATTTGAGATAACAGTAGAGCAGCAATCATGGCAAAGCGTCGTCATACCTCTTAGTCATTATACTGAAGTAGATTTGAGCGATACGTTTCAAATGAAATTTGAAGGCAATGGTACTGTTTATATTGATAATATTTTTTTCAGTAGTGGACAAAGCACTGACCAAGACAGCGATTCTGATGGAGTAGTTGATAGCGATGATCTATGCCCAAATACCGAGCCAAACATTCAAGTTGATGCGACTGGCTGCCCTTTTACCGAAATAAATGTAGCACCTTCGGTAAGCTTAGCTGCCTTGCAAGCAAACACTCAAGTTACCTCTGTCAATACCAGTTCAGGAATTGTCACTGTTACAGCAACAATTCAAGATGACAACTCAAGTGATACGCACGCGTTAACGTGGACGTCCAATGCTGTCAATAATTTTAATGTAAATGAAAACGTCGTTAGCTTTGATCCAATCAACTTAAATGTAAATCAAGTCACCTTTGATGTAAGCGTAACTGATAGTGGCGCTGCTCCATTGACTACTTTGGCAAGTATTACGTTAGACGTAACCCAGCCAGCACCCGCAACACCAGAGCCAAGTACTCCAGAGGTAGTAACCGACACAAGTTCTAGTGGTGGAAGTATGGCTACTTTTAGTCTACTGTTTTTATTGATTAACATATTTTATCGATACAAATTTAAACCGATAGTAATTAAGGATTAATAGGTAGTTCAGATAAACGTTGATTAATTATATCCACCATTTTTTTGTACTCTGGGCTATCTACTTGAAAATACTTGGTTTCAAATTCTGTCTTTGAAAGCCCTTCCTCTAGCCCTTCAATCGAAACCATAAACACATCTTCCATCGTGGCAGTACTCATTACTGCTTGCAAAATAAGCGCTGATTCTGGTTGTACAGCGAGTTCTGCAAAATGTGCACCGGCCAAATCAGCTGCAAGGTCAATGAAACTATAACCCGTTCCACCTTGCCCTCTATCCATCAACTCCTTAAATTCACCAACAGCTATACTGATCCCTTTTTGCGACATCAATTTTATAGCGGCGGAAAATACAAAATGAAGACTTAAATCTTGCCTACCTTTAAGTATTGGTTTGTATTTAGGTTGAGGGATTTTGTTAATGGCAAAACTCAAATCACCAATAAGTGTGGTAAAACGATAACTGCCAGCATAAATGGCTACTGCCAAAATTGCCGCTTCGTTTTCCAAAGTAGCTGAACCTGATTTACTCTGTATTTTAGCCTCAGCAAATACCGCTTGTAAGTAACTTAACAGCGATACTCCTTCGTTTAGCTGAACTTGGTTGATATACAAATTATCCAGTAAACGTAAATAATGCGCGATTTTTATTTTTAACAAACGAGTATCTTCAGAATCACCACCTGTTTCTATATTCTTAAACTCTCGTAGTAATTTATCAATTGGGTTTAAACTAACCTGAACTTTATCAGGAAAAATGGCGACTGCCTTAACGGTATCAATTGCGATAGAAGCAACCTGACTAGACGTATAGCTATTTGCTAAAGCTTCTGAAGCCCATAATGCAAAGTCTCCTGGAATGGACAAACTACCAACAGAAACTTCTACTAAACGCAAACCCTCTCCTTCATTAATTTGGGCTGTTACGTTGATATACATGGGTAATACTTTATCGATTAGCTGATAACTCATTCGTATATAAATATCGCTATTTGTAAATTCAACTTGTGCTTTAGCTTGTTTGACCGCTCTATGAATAAAGCCCGCTAAACTGGTTGCTTGGTCATGACTCACATTAATTTTTTGTTCATTGTATCGATTTCTTAGGCCACTTTTAAGCTCATTTAATAACGATTGAACGCTATCTGCATTATTGACATTAGCAACGTTGCTTTTGTTTAATATTGGAGAGAAGTCTAGTGCTAAAAACACTAAAATGGCCGACAAACCAAATAATGTAAATAAAACTGTTTTAATGGCTTTGCGCATTAAATTCCTTTGTCATGCAATTTATAAACGAATGGAGTAACTATAGAGACGGTGATTCGCTCTAATCATGTTGAACGATTTATATATGCTCAATGTAATTAAGCATATCATTTAATTATTCGCGGTAACATGCCATAAGTCACGTAATTTAAGCTATGCGATTACTGTTTGGTTTCGTCCAGAATTTTTTGCAGTATATAGTGCTTTATCTGCAGCCTCGAGCCATTGTGATGGGGTAGTATATTGTTCATCGAATTCAGCTACGCCAACAGACAGCGTCACTTTAATTTCAAACATTTCGTATTGAATAAGCTTGTTTTCAGCAGCTACACGTATACGTTCAGCTAGAATACGAGCATTATCCTTTGTTGTATCGGGTAAAATAGAAACAAACTCTTCTCCACCAAACCGCCCGCTCATATCTGTTTCTCTGGTTTGTTCCATTATTATTTTTGCGACTGTTTTTATCACGGTATCACCCGCTTGATGGCCATAATTATCGTTTACACGTTTAAAATGGTCTATATCTAATATAATAATACTTATAGGAGAACGAGTTCTAAAAGTAAGTTTATATTCGAGCTCAAACCTCTCTTGCCAAAAGCGTCGATTATATAAACCAGTCAAACCATCTATTCGACTAATTTGCTTTAATTGCTGGTTTAAGCCCTGTATTCTTATCTTAGCCAATGCTTGGTCCGTTACATCGTATACTAATATACAAACTTTAGTAACATTGCCATCATTATTGACAATCGGCAGAATAGTGACGTTTTGGTACATATTCTCAACAGGAGAAGTAATGGGCCTAGCCACCTTCATTTCAAATAAATATTCTTGCTGCTCCCAAATAATAAATACTGGCGTTTGCAGCTCAAATACCGCCCTACATTTGTTTCTGAACCATTTTTCATCAATCTCACTTGCTGCTGAAAACAAAGAGTTATTGAGAACCTCCTCTAACTCTGAACCAGTATGATTAACCATAAACTGGTTCCATGCTTCTACTTCAAAGTTTTGGTTGATAACCACTACGCCAACATCCAGCGAAGAAATTAAAGACTCTTGCCATGTGATGAGTTGTTTTTGATTTTGGCTATTCATTACTAATTATCTCTGGAAGCCAGAATATGACTAAAGGTTTTATCCATTTCGGTGCTTGGAATAACAAGTAGTAGATCAAAATAAATATTCTCGGACTTTATTGAATAAGCAATTTCAATCATCAGCACTTTTTCCCAAGCATTTTCGTTGCTTGCTATTACTTCATCTAAATCGACTTGAACACCTAACACCATAGGAGAACAATGAGTAAACTTAGTATTCAACTGCGCAGCCAAGCCATTTAAACATGCGCCAATAATAATGTTAGAAACATCCATTAATACTTCAATATCACTAATATTATTTGTGCTATCGCCGTTACCTATGAACTTTTTAACTGACTCAACATTAGCATTATTAAATACTATTATGGCTTCACCCTTAATATATTTACTCGCAAAGCCTTTAGAAAGAGCAGACACTCGTTCACGTTCATCTATAGCAGCTAAAGACATAGCTAATTCTGATACATTAATTAAACTTACATTTGGCACGGGTAGTTGAATGAATCTATCTAATAGTTTTGCCAGGTTGGCGCCAGCCTGACCCATTGATACATTAGCAAGCTCTCTAAATGTATCAAGTTTGTCTTCTAAAGATTCACCAATGGCAACGTCTGATTGAGATGAACGCTGTGTAGTGGAAGTGTTCCCATCAAATAAACCATATTTTCTTAAAATATCAGTTAGTTTTTGGTTATCGATTGGTTTGCGAATAAAATCGATTGCGCCCAATTTTTTCATCCTGAGGCGGGCTTCATCTTGCACATCACCTGAAATAACAATAACCATAGAATTCAGGTCATTTTTCTTAATATGTTCCATAGTTTCATACCCATCCATAACAGGCATGTTTAAATCTAGAAACATAATATCCCCCTTACCAGACCTGATAGCATCTAATGCTTCTTGGCCATTTTCAGCAAAGGATATAGTTATATCCCAAGCGTCTGGGAGTGAGCGAGCAATTGCCTTTCTAGCGAAGGCTGAATCATCACAAATTAATACGGGTATTGTCATTCAAAATTACACTAAAAATTTTTATTAATTACTGCAAATATTAATGAAAATCCATATTAGATTTGGTTAATGCTAGCCTTAAATTCCTTTTTGTTATTTGCAACTGTTATTACTGGTTGTCCTCATACTATAAACTAGTGTTAAATTTTTGATAGACTTTAATCGTTAAATTGGACAAAAATATTAATAATATATTAAATTAAATACTTTTAGCACATTAGAATTAGCTAGTATTCATCTAAAACAGACCACATTCTTAAAGTTTTGGCTAAGGCCTGAAAGTGTCACCTAATGGTTATTAAAGCATAAGTTGACAAAGTCTTACCCATCGAAGTAGCGGCTTTACTGGAAGAGTTCTTTATTGTTAATAAAAAATCATCCATATCTTGACAAGAATACCTCCAAAATAAAGCATAAATTGTCAACTTATGCAAAAATGATCCCTCACTTCATCAAGCAATTAACGAAGTGTTCAAAATAATTAAATAGTCAGAAAAATATTATGTTGCATCCGCTATCGCCACGAGTGGAGCGATACATGTTTTATAAATCAGTTGTATTTAGAAGGTTTTAACTTTGGAAGCCATACTGTCTGGTTAAGTATGGAAAGTCCACTGTTAATGATAGCATCATAGTCTATTAGAATGGAGTAGCCTGTTAACATTCAACGAGTGAAGAAAGATTTTTCAAATGGCTCTTATGGGGCAGATAGAGCGGACAGTCGAATTTCTGTTTCTATGGTCAGTTCTGTGCGTTTTGTGCACGGCGGAGCGCAAGCTGGTCAGGCAACTGACGGTTTCAGTTACTCAGTTAATACAAAAGATACAGGAACTAAATTCCCCGTTGTTTGAAAATTGTCATCTTTGATTGTAGATTTGTTGATTCATATACACTTTAAGTTGCAATTCGAAATGTAGACCGCACCCGGCTCTTGTGCTGCGCAGTTCTATGTAGGTGGTTTTTATAGAAATAACAAGTAAATGAGTATTAGATGACTTATTTTGAAAGTTCTTCATCAATTAGTGCCGTTATCCGATTCAGCAATTCTTGCTGGTGCTCTGCTAAGATAATTGAATTGTATTTATACATTACAGCAGCATTTAATTCAGCTTGAAATGACGTGTTTCCAAAAAACGCTTCGGGACGGAATTCTCCAAGTACTGTACCCGGTTCACGATTAAATACATCACTATCGTTTTTGAAAATAGACTCAATAAATTCCGGTTCCCAATGAAATGCTCTGAATATATGCCGTCTCAGGTGACCTAACTCGAGTTTTGAGCTCTGAAAGGCTACAGCGAATACATCGCTTGCTGCTTCAAATTCATACAGCGCAGCGCTTAGTTTTTCATTCTTGATGATAGAAAGTTTGCCGTTTGAAACAAGTTCTCGGAACGCTGTAGGGGGCCGTGCAGGCACAAAATTTGTAAGCACTTCAGTAAACAGCTCACCAGGGCCTTTTGAATGGCTGTTATTGGATGCTAGGTACCAAAATGATTATCAAGTTTGTCTA
>DDIL01000123.1 GCA_002338515.1 Glaciecola sp. UBA1851
CTACTTTGGGGAGTAAAAAGCTGAACGGGTATAATTCTGGCTATTTCTGAAATCCTACTTGTTTTAGATCCATCAATACTAATTGTATTTCCAGTACTTTTTAAACGGGAATAACCAAGCTTTCTTATTTTATCATTTTCTTGGAACTGACAATACGCAGTGGCCTGCGATGTTTCATAATTAACTATACTATCGAGTTTAGATGAACGAAAGCTACGGCCAAAACTTAGTACATATATAGCCTCTAGAATAGAAGACTTACCAGCACCGTTTTCACCATAAATTATGTTTAAGTTTGAATTAGGGGAGAAAGATAAAGTTGAAAAGTTTCTAAAACTATCCAACTTCAATTCTTTAATATGCATTTAGGTTAAAAGCTCAACCTATAATCTCATAGGCATAATAACGTACTGAGATTCATCATCGTCGATATGATTACCGTCTACAGTTTTTACGCCATGCACAAGCGCACTCGCATTTGAATCAGAAAGTTTAAGAACTACAGCGTTAGTCTCAATAGCATTTAACGCATCAATAAGATAAGCCACATTAAAACCAATCTCTAAGTCTTCCCCCTCATAATTTACGTCAACTATTTCTTCAGCTTGTTCTTGCTCAGGATTAGTTGCCGTAATTTTTAATTCACCGCTACTTAGATTTAATCTAACACCCTTGAATTTATCATTTGTGAGTATCATAGCTCTAGAAAAAGCACTTTTTAATACGTCTCTATAAACAATGACATGCTTGTCAGTAGTTTTTGGTACTACTCGATTATAATCAGGGAACCTTCCGTCAACTAGCTTGCTTGTGAATACAAACTTTTTACTTTGCATTTTAATATGGTTAGTGCCAAGTTGAATGTTTACCTGGTCTGTTGAGTCTTCTATTAAGCGTGAAATTTCCATTACGCCCTTTCGCGGTATAATAACCTGTTTTGAAGGCAAGACTTCTTGGGTATATTCATTGATGGACATCGCTAATCTATGACCATCCGTGGCAACGGTTCTAATGGTATGCTCCGATGTTTCTAAGCTCATACCATTTAGATAATAGCGTACATCTTGCTGAGCCATTGAAAATTGAACAGACTCAATTAGCGTCTTTAAATCTTGTTGGGTAATTTCAAATTCGCTCTCAACTTGCCAATCCTCCAAATTAGGGTAATCGTCGGCAGTAAGGGTCGATAGACTATATTTTGCTCTACCAGAGCGAATAATCGCCTTATTTTCTTCTACTTCGAAAAAGATGCTCGAGTCTTCCGGGAAACCTCGTACTATATCAAGTAACTTCTTGGCAGGCACAGTAATTTGACCATCATGAATAGTCTCACCACTGAGATCAGCGTTTGCTACTAGTTCAACTTCTAAATCGGTACCTGTTAACCACAACTGATTTTGACCTTCTACTTGTAGTAGAACGTTTGCTAGAATTGGTAAAGTATGGCGACGTTCAACCGCCCCAACAACCAGTTGCAAAGGGTGCAAAAAATCTTCTCGGTTAATATTAAATTTCATTGTTATTCTCGTTTTCTTCTAAGACGATAATATGCGAGTAAGGTTTTTGTAGTCTTCCATAATATCTGTATCGTCTGTACGTAGCTCTTCCATTTTCCTAACAGCGTGGATTACTGTTGTATGGTCTCTGCCACCAAAAGAATTTCCAATCTCGGGATAACTATTATTAGTTAATTCTTTAGCGAGCGCCATGGCCATTTGACGTGGTCTAGCTACGCTCCGTGTACGACGTTTTGAATGTATGTCAGCTACTTTAATTTTGTAATACTCTGCAACTGTTTTTATTATATTATCAATAGTAACTAACTTATCCTGCAAGGCAAGTAAATCGTGCAAAGTATCTCTAACAAAATCAATAGTAATCACTTTCCCTGTAAATTTAGCGTTTGCGATAACTCTATTTAGCGCCCCTTCTAAATCTCGAACATTTGAGCGTAATTTTTTTGCTAAGAAAAAAGCTACTTCATTTGGCAAGTCAATTTTATTCAGTCTAGCTTTTGATAACAAAATTGCTACTCGAGTTTCCAACTCTGGGGGCTCAATCATTACCGTTAAACCCCAACCCAACCGAGATATAAGCCTTTCTTCTACATTATCGATTTCTTTTGGGAATTTGTCAGACGTCGCAATTATTTGTCGATTACCTTCTAACAGTGCATTGAAAGTATGAAAAAATTCTTCCTGAGAACGATCTTTCCCCGCGAATAATTGGATATCGTCTATTAATAGTGCATCAACTGAACGATAAAACCGTTTAAAATCTTCAATAGCGTTATTTTGTAGCGCTTTTACCATATCTTGCACAAACCTCTCGGAGTGCATATAAACTATTCGAGCAGAAGGGTTTTGTTTAATAATTTCATTACCAATTGCATGAATTAAATGCGTCTTACCTAAACCTGTCCCCCCATAAAAGAATAATGGGTTGTAAGTAACGCCAGGATTTTGAGCCACTTGCGTCGCTGCTGCCCTTGCCAATTGATTAGACTTACCTTCAACAAAATTATCAAAAGTATATTTGGGGTTTACATTACTATTGTGATTATTTGGTCTAACTAAAGGCACCACGCCTCTTTCTTCTGGCGAAAGACTACTAATATCAGTGTCAATTATATTACTGTTGTAATCAGCTTGATTTTTAAGAGAACGTGAATTCTTGTTAAAGACTAATTTGGGTTGGTCTAAACTATTCGAGCTATCTACAAATTGCTTACCGGGTGATGGTTCCACACTATTTGAATTTGACGGATTTGAAAATACCGAAGCATTTTTAAAATTTTTAACAGTTTGCGCGGCAACTTTTTCAGTATAATCCAAGACTGTTTGATTTTGGGCTTGACCAGCCTCTATGGAAACATCTGGCGCATCATTACCGTATAAATGTTTAAGCGTTTTTGAAATAGTTAGAAAATATTCATCTCTTACCCAATCCAATACGAACTTATTGGCTGCAAACAAATGTAAGGTTTCACCATCAAAATATGACTTAAGTGGTTTTAACCACATATTAAATTGTTCTGCGTCTAATTCATGTTTTAAAATCTCTAGACACTCGTCCCAACTAATAGCCAATGGTATTCCTTATTTATAGTGATATTATCGGAAAGGTCGGTAACTATAAGGCATTTATAATGCTTTATCCACAACAAAAACGTAATATATTCTCTTAAAGTTCGCTTTATACACAACTTGCTTGTATATATTTGATTTTAAACATTTTATTTATCACGGACAATAAAATACACACATCCAAATGTGTATATCCTGTGGATATTTTTTTCAATTTTGTATAATTCTCTTCTATTATATACACTTGTGCTGTGGATAACTTTTTAGAATATTTTTAAAGCTAATAATTTTGTTTAACTGTGCGTTATTTTGAAATATTGATAGAAAAATTTATAACCAATAAAAGCTAATAGGTCATACAAAATAAAAAACTACGGATGCATCGAAATAACCCAAGCGCTTACTAAATTTGATGTTTCATATGAAACACCGAACAATACGTTGCACAACAAACAATTTATTGTACAAATAATGCTAAGGAATGCTTGACTTTCCACCCCTAAATCTCTAACATTCCGCTCCCATTATTTCAGGTGCGTACATTGTGTATACAACACGCATTTGATTACTTTTATATTTAACAAATGAGATTCAGGTCATGAAAAGAACTTTTCAACCAAGTAACATCAAGCGCAAGCGCTCTCACGGTTTCCGTGCACGCATGGCCACAAAGAATGGTCGCAAGGTATTAGCAAATCGCAGAGCAAAAGGAAGAAAGCGCCTTTCTGCATAAAATGGTTAACCTCCCAAACCATGAATATTAAGCAATACGCTTTTACTAGGGAGTCAAGGTTGTTGACTCCCAAGCAATACTCAAATGTATTTGAAAAAGCCATTCCAGCAACCTCCCCCCATATTACGATATTAGCCCGGCACAATAATCTTGATATTGCACGCCTAGGCATGACGATACCAAAGAAAAAAGTAAAGCTAGCAGTCAATAGAAATCGTTTGAAACGATGTATTCGCGAAAATTTCCGATTAAATACACATCGTTTGCCAAATGTTGATATTATCGTAATTGCTAAACATGGTATAAATAACTTGAATAATCATGAGCTAAGCCATCAACTTGATAAACTATGGACAAAGATTTCGTCACGATGCAAATAATAAGCTTTGTCACAAAAATAATATCTTTTCCTTTTATTATATTGATAAAGGGTTATCAACTACTGGTGTCGCCTTTAATTGGTCAAAACTGCCGTTTTTATCCGAGTTGTTCGCACTATGCGCACGAAGCGATAGAAACACATGGACCAATTGTTGGACTATTGCTTGCAACTAAACGCATTACTAAATGTCACCCGTATAATGAAGGCGGACATGATCCCGTTCCTAAAGGTCCTATTGTTTTTAAGAACTTTAGACCTTATTACAATAACAACTCACTATTAGATAATGTTAAAAAACGTCCTAATAGTGAAAAAAGTTTTAACGATAACTAACTGAGACTGATATGGAATCCCAAAGAAGTATATTAATCATTGGATTATTACTGGTAAGTTTTTTACTTTGGACTGAGTACCAAGAGACATATGGTGAAAAAACTTATGTCCCAACTGAGAACCAAACGAGCCAAACTGATTCTTCCAACAACTCTATTGAGCCATTTACACTTGATGGTCCAACAAATCAACCACAGGGTGATGTAGAAGAATTTAATTTATCCGCAGATTCGGGATTTGAAGCAGTTGTAGCTGAAGCGACAGCAAGTGGCCGCATTATCACCGTACAAACTGACACATTAGATGTAAAAATAGATTTACTTGGTGGAGACGTTATAGAAGCTAATCTAAAACGGTTTCCTGTAACACAAGGATCAGATGATGCTTACAAATTACTTAAACCCGCCAGTAACGTTAAACACGTTGCGCAAAGCTTTCTAATAGGTGCAAATGGCAGTGGTGCAGATAAATCAACCGCTGACCGTGCACTATATCAAGCACCTCAACAAAATTATCAATTATCGGGTGATACATTATCTATTCCGTTAACTTGGCAATCTGATGATGGCTTATTTGTCACTAAAACATTTACGTTTTCTAGAAACAGCCATTTAGTACAAGTTGATTATGACGTCCAAAATAGCAGAGCGACAACAACCAATGTCGCGTTTCTATCCAGACTTGAACAAACTACAAACGAAGTAGGTGATTCTAGTTTATTTATGCCTGTATTCAGAGGAACTGCATATTCAACTGAAGAAGACCGATATCAGAAAATGTCTTTTGGTGACATTGAAGATGAAAACTTAAAAATTGTTACACCAGCTGGTTGGGTAGCAATGATAGAACATTATTTCGTTGCCGCTTGGGTACCCCCGCAAGACGACACCAATACCATAACTGCACGCCTTTCTGGAAACAATGCAGTAATAAGCGTAACAGGTAAAACAGTTAGTATTCCTGCATCACAAAGCGCCACGCTATCTGCGCAGTTGTATGTTGGCCCTAAAGATCAAGATACATTAGCTGCATTAGCAAGAGGCCTAGACTTAACGGTTGATTACGGACCACTTTGGTGGTTATCTCAACCATTGTTCACTTTATTACAATGGTTACATAGCTTAGTTGGAAATTGGGGATTATCTATAATTCTAATTACGCTCATTGTTAAAGGTGCCATGTATTGGTTAACTAAGAAACAATACGAATCAATGGCAAAAATGCGTAATCTTCAGCCAAAGCTCACTCAATTAAAAGATAGATTTGGTGATGATAAACAGAAAATGTCTCAGGCGATGATGGAACTCTATAAAAAAGAGAAAGTTAATCCTATGGGCGGCTGTTTCCCATTATTGCTGCAAATGCCTATATTTTTAGCTCTATATTGGGTATTACTTGAAAGTGTAGAATTACGCCATGCACCACTTGCATTGTGGATTACCGATTTATCAGTTCCGGATCCATTCTTTGTATTGCCAATTTTAACCGGTGCTAGCATGTGGTTACTGCAGAAGCTACAGCCAATGACTATACAAGACCCATTACAACAAAAACTGATACAGTATATGCCTGTTGCTATGAGTTTATTCTTCTTCTTATTCCCTGCTGGATTAGTATTATATTGGTTAATAAGTAACTTAGTTACCTTAACTCAAGCTAAAATAATCTATGCAGCTATGGAGAAAAAAGGCTTAAAAGCTAAATAGAATAATATAAACATGTATAAGCCCGCGTTTCCACTACGCGGGTTTTTTTTGCCCATTCGATACCTAAAACTGTGCTTATTGTATTTTTAAAATATTTGTAAAACTTTAATTAATAGATCATTTATAATTACACTTGAACAAAGCCAACTATTAACACGTACCAGATCCCATTTATAGGAGAAATTATGCCTTCTTTTGATATTGTTTCAGAATTAGATTCAGTTGAAACAAAAAACGCAGTGGATAATGCTAACCGTCAATTAAGTACACGGTTTGATTTTAAAGGCGTCGATGCTAGTTTCGAATTTGTTGAAGAAACAGTGGTAATAAAAGCTGAATCTGAATTTCAGTTACAACAAATGCAAAGCATACTAAGAGACGCATGTTCAAAACGAGGCGTGGATACGTCTGCACTAGATGCCAGAGGCATAGATAGAACCGGCAAAACGTCTAAACAGATAATTGGTTTTAAGCAAGGTATTGAACAGTCAATAGCGAAAAAAATGATTAAGCTAATAAAAGATAAAAAACTGAAAGTACAAACGGCCATTCAAGGCGATAAATTAAGAGTTACAGGTAAAAAAAGAGACGATTTACAAGCTGTCATGGCCTTGTTAAAAGCAGAAGATTTTGGGCAGCCATTGCAATTTAATAATTTTAGAGACTAATCCCTTCATACCAATTATGTTTAAAGGCGAGATATGAGCAGTAATCCATCTGATACAATTGTTGCCCAAGCCACTGCTCCTGGCAGAGGTGGTGTAGGAATTGTGCGCGTATCTGGAAAACATGCAAAACAAGTTGCCAAACAATTATTAGGTCAATGTCCTAGCCCACGCTTAGCAACTTATCAAGATTTTTATAACGCAGACAAACAAATCATCGATAGTGGAATCGCTCTCTTTTTTAAGAATCCACATTCTTTTACTGGTGAAGACGTACTTGAACTTCAAGGTCATGGTGGTCAAATTGTTCTACAAATGCTTATACAAGCGTGTTTAGAAACAAACTTAGTCAGATTAGCTAATCCGGGGGAATTTAGTGAGCGCGCCTTTGTAAACGAGAAAATAGATTTAACACAAGCTGAAGCCATAGCTGATTTGATAAACGCTTCTTCTGAACAAGCAGCGAAAGGTGCACTTAAATCGATGCAAGGAGTTTTCTCTCAACAAGTAAATGAATTAGCAAACAAAGTTATCCATTTAAGAATGTATGTTGAAGCAGCCATAGATTTTCCAGAAGAAGAAATCGATTTTTTAGGTGATGGTATTGTGCAAGGCCATTTGCATGACATTATTGCCCAATTTCAAAAAATCAAAGTTCAAGCCAAACAAGGTGCTTTATTACGCGATGGTATGCAGGTTGTGATTGTTGGTAGGCCTAACGCTGGGAAATCAAGCTTGCTCAATACCCTTTCAGGTACTGAAAGCGCTATAGTAACCGATATTGCAGGTACTACACGCGACGTATTAAAAGAACAAATAAATATTGATGGTATGCCACTGCACATAATTGACACAGCTGGATTGCGAGATAATGCAGATATAGTTGAGCAAATTGGTATTAACAGAGCTTGGAAAGAAATAGAACATGCTGATCGTATCCTTTTTATGGTTGATGCAACCCAAGAATCTGAAATGCAGCCTCAAGATATATGGCCAGAATTCTATGAAAGGTTACCCACTAAAAAACATATCACTGTTATTAGAAATAAATGTGACTTAACTAATGAAAGTGCGCAATTAGATGACACCATGCAATACCCTGTGATTTCCCTATCTGCAAAAAACAATCTTGGTATTAGTGTACTAAAGCAACATCTGAAAGACTGCATGGGATTTAGTCAGCTTGGTGAAAATCAGATCCTTGCTCGGCAACGACATATTACTGCTCTTCTCAATGCTGAACATTGTGTCCTTGAAGGTAAAACGCAACTTGAGTCTGCCATGGCGGGTGAACTATTAGCAGAAGAATTACGCATTGCTCAAGAGCATCTAAATGAAATTACCGGTGAATTTACCTCTGATGATCTCCTCGGGAAAATTTTTTCTTCATTTTGTATAGGAAAATAAAGGTTAACAATGAATATTGAAATAGTGGTGGGTTCTGTATTAGGTGCCAGCGAATATGTAGCCGAAGCACTAGAACAGACGCTTCAAGATGAACATACTGTTAAGTACCATTTTCAACCGACAGTAGAGGCTGTTAACTTTGATAACTTACTTATAGTGGTTACCTCTACACATGGTGCGGGCGATTTACCCGATAATATACAAGCATTTGCTGATCACTTATCTGAACTAAATCTAAGTAAGCTACAAGCACTTGTTATTGGCTTAGGTGATTCTAGTTATGATACCTTCTGTGAAGGCGCTAGCAAAATGGCACAAGTGATTGAGAAGGCCAATGGGAAGCTTTTATTGCCAATCTTCCAAATAGATGTATTACATCATCCTATTCCCGAAGATATAGCGGTAAATTGGCTACAGAAAAATTTATCCTATGTTGTTTCGCAATTTAACTCCTAATGAATCAGCTAGAGATAGAAGCCTTACAAACCCCCATTAGTCATTTAGCACGCACGCTATATTGCGTTTATCTGCGACCTAACTTAACGCAAGCAACTTTAAGTGTGATAATTAACAATAAGCTAATTATTGAGTTGTTAAATAACAAGGAAGTATGCATAACCAAAGGACGGGAAGTTAATGATTTGTTTAGACAGCTACATAATGTTGGTTTAATAGAATTAGGTAATAATGCTTCTTTTGATTCAAGTCTTCATAAAAAAGAAGTAAAGCTCCCTTTAACTAAACTTCCTCATTCTTTATCTGATCCTGAAATTCATTCTGCGCATAAAGCGATGCAAATAAGTTGGCGCCCTAACTCTGACGTATTTGATAGTTTATGTAAATTAGTGGGGTTAATTGATAATATCTATACTGCAGATGAATTGGGCGAGTTTATTGCCTACTGGTTAGGCCGAATAGATTCACAGTGCACAGAATATCAATGGACACAAAAACTAGTGATTCATTTAAAGCAACGTAGACTCAAAGTACCATTGGCACAGCAACAAACTCAAGCTGGACATCAATACGTTACACCTACTGCCGGCATTGTATTTGACGACAATGTGAAAAAGTTAGTAGAACAGTACAAAGAACACATAGACTAAGCTGAATTAACAGGAATATTATTAGCATGAAAAGCCTACAAGATCGCATTTCAGAATTAAAATCCTCAATTGGGCTTGAGCGTCGACCTGATATAAACAAACAAAATAAACCTAAATTTGATTATGAACAAAATAGACGGTTATATGAACAACAAGCCAATGCTGACTTACATAAACTGCAGCAGTCTAATCGACAGCATCGTATAGAACAGTTACAAGGACGCAGTGAACTTAATCCAAAATGGACGTTTGATAATTTAGTAGAAGATGCACAAGATGTGCAAGAGGCTGTGAGTATAGCCAAATCTTTTATTACCGCTCATCAAGATCCAAAATGGCGACAAAGCCGGTCACATATGATGATTTTCTATGGTGACTATGGCCGCGGAAAGTCACATATTGCAGGTGCAATTGCGCACGAATTAATAAAACGATATGAAACCAGCGTACTTTATAGGCAGTTACAAACGCTGTTAGATATGCGCTTATTTTCATATGATTATCAATCACTAGATAACGCTCCACAAAAATATAGAGAAGTGAATCAACAATTACTGACTGTCGATTTACTTATTTTAGATGAGGTATGCGTTAACGAAACTGTGTTGAAGAAAAATGCACAGGCGTGGTTAGGTAATTTGCTCCGTCAACGTAAAATAGCGAATAAGAATGTGATTCTAATAACCAATCATAATTTAGTTGATTTGGAATCTGCTATCGGCAAATATTGCTTTGAATCTATCCGTGAATACGAAACTTATCAAGTTCAATTTCAAGGGCCGAGTAGGCGCTCTGAACTAGTCCAGCAGTATAATCAAACAACGCAAACTAACTCACCATCTCCCAAAGTCGGTTATCAACCTAATCAGATAGACTACAATAAAAAACCTGATTACTGATCAGTAACGTCATTTCTTTTACTATAATTTCAAACACCCTAGGTCATTCCCACAACAGTGGGAACC
>DDIL01000198.1 GCA_002338515.1 Glaciecola sp. UBA1851
AATGCTTAGGGTTGAAAATACTGTCGCAACAGAAGTAGTGTCTATAAAACCTAATTGAGTTTAACAGAAGACTCCTCGTCATATTTTGCTCCGTTTGTATTTATTATTATTTGGCATGTAAATTCATCGTTTAGAGTAGTTTTCAAATAGAATCTTTGCAAGTTTGTTAAATTATTAACAACTTCTTTACTTAACCATACTTGTTCTTGAGACATTTTTAAAGCCCCTACACAAAACCATTTAACAGCTAATGGATAAATTAACCATTCTGTTTGAGCAATTCGCTCTTGAAGTTCATCAACTGTGTCATCATTTTTAATATTTATAACAGATTGTAAGACCACTGGTCCGCCATCTAGTTCCGGCGTCACAAAATGAATACTAGCTCCATGTGTTTCATCATTGTTTTCAAGGGCGCGTTTGTGAGTATGTAAACCTGGATATTTGGGTAATAGGGAAGGGTGAATATTTAGCATCTTACCTAAATACTTTACAACAAAATCGCGACTTAAAATACGCATAAAGCCAGCTAATACTATTAAATCAGGTTGATAATTATCAATATATTTTGCTAGTTCAGCATCAAAACTTTCTCTGCTATCAAATGCATTGTGGTCAATTAACGTACTAGGAATATTATGTTTTTTTGCACGCTCTAGTGCATAAACATTAGGTTTATTTGAAATGACAGCAACCACTTTACCTAAAATTTGACCTGATTCGCATTGGTCAATAATAGCTTGTAGGTTACTGCCAGAGCCAGACACTAAAACAACTATATTGGCGAGTTTATTCATATGAACTTAGATACAAAGTAAAATTAACAAATAAGAATTAGTTGATAACAACAGATTCTTCATTAATTTGTTTTTCAGATAATTCACCAATTATCCAAGCCGTTTCACCTAGTGTGTTCAGTTGAGACACAATTTCATCTGCTTCAGATGCATCTACTGCTAATATCAGTCCTACACCACAGTTAAATGTGCGATACATTTCGTGCGTGGTTACATTTCCCTTTTCTTGTAAATAGCTAAATATACTTGGCCATTCCCAAGTGGATGAGTCTATATTTGCTTGCAAGCTATCAGGTAATACTCTTGGAATATTTTCCCAAAATCCACCGCCAGTAATATGCGAAATCGCATTAACGGAATGCGTTTCGAGAAGTGTTAATACTGATTTAACGTAAATTCTAGTAGGGGTTAATAAATGGTCAATAATCGGTTTGTTGTTAAGTTGCTCAGATACATCAATATTAGCGACATCAATAATTTTACGTATCAAAGAATAGCCGTTTGAGTGAGGACCAGACGAGGCAAGGGCGATGATTTTGTTGCCTGATTGCACTTTACTAGAATCAATAACATCATCGGCTTCTACCACGCCAACACAGAAGCCGGCAACATCATAATCGTTGCCGTGATACATGCCTGGCATTTCTGCTGTTTCGCCACCAATCAATGCACAATTAGAGAGTTCACAACCTTTGCCAATACCCGTTACAACGGAGGTTGCCGTATCGACATCAAGTTTACCTGTAGCGTAATAGTCTAAAAAAAATAGAGGCTCAGCACCTTGCACTATTAAATCATTCACGCACATAGCAACCAAATCAATGCCAATGCCATCATGCTGATTGTGATCCATCGCTAATCGTAATTTTGTTCCAACGCCGTCTGTGCCTGATACTAATAAAGGGTTTTTATATTTAGTGGGGATAGAGCACAAAGCACCAAAGCCACCTAATCCGCCTTTTACTTCTTTTCTGTGTGTCTTTTTTGTGACAGATTTTATTCTATCTACTAATGCATTGCCCGCGTCTATATCAACGCCAGCATCTTTATAACTGAGATTTTTTGATGTATCAGACAACTTACTTTCCTATTTGTCATATCATTTAATTAATTTCGCAATATTAACAGTATGAGCGTCCAAAAGGTATTAAAAACTGACGAAATATATGAGGTTATTGTGTCGTATGTTAGGTTACTAATGATTTGTTTTTATTTAATAGAAAAGATTAAAACAAAAAAGGTATCTTTTGTTATGGTAAGTGTATAATCACTTTGTCGAGTATTGTGGCCTTCATTTTAAATAAATAGAGTTTATGAAATTAAATAATCCTATATTGTTATCATTTATTACTATTCTAATTTGGTTAATTCCTATCGGTAACACTCACGGGAACACCATTGGTCATGTAAATATTGGCAGGGTGGCAGTTGAAAATCAGTCTTTCCGTAGCCAGCAAATTGGTGGTGAAAAAGCGCTAGAGCAAGTGTTTGTAAAAGTTAGCGGTAACCCTTCTATTTTAAATAACGATACAATAAAAAAAGCGGTCGATAATTTCGAACAATATATGGTCGCTAGCAGTTTTAATCAAATTGATGAACAACTGTTTTTTGAAGCTCGCTTTAACCAACAAAAAATTGAATCTTTGTTAATGGCAAGCGGATTACCTGTTTGGACAAATATTCGGCCCAATACAACACTATGGTTAGCATACTCACCAAGCCTAAGTAATGAGATTAGTGAACAGGTGGTGGTATCACAAAATGTTGAAACAGAACTAAAGCAAGCGGTTAAACAAGCATCGTTTTCTAGAGGGGTGGATGTTGTTATACCCTTAGGTGATTTTGAAGACGCAACTAATGTTAGTTATTTCGATGTGGCTAACCATTTAATGATCAAGGTTCGAGATAGCAGTATAAGGTATGGGACCGATTATTTTATAAGTGCTAGTTTACAGAAAATAGATGCTCAAAAAGCGCAATTGGCGCAGTCATTATTATTGGAAGAACGCGAAAAAATAGCGATTAATGAAGATGTTTCAGCGGCGGCAATTAATGGCGAGTTAGTTCAAGATTCTATTAGTACTCCTTTTTTAGATGACGCTCTCATTGCACAAGATAACATTTCAGAAAATGAAATGAATTTGCAAACAAATGTTAATGATAATATTTTGTTTGTTGACCCTATACAAGGGAGCAATAGTTCACAACCTACCATGTCTATCAAATCGTTAGCTGATGTTACAATCCCAGATGACGCAGAATACAAACTAGATTATGTTATTGCCAAAAGTACAGATTTCAGTTTCAATTTAAAGGCTAGGGGCCGTTTGTATTCATCAAGTGATAATAATTTGTTAAATCAATTAATTAATATCTATGCAAATTTAATTGCTACTGAGTTTTCTCTTACTAGTGCTGGTGATGATACAGATATAAGTGATTTAAAAATTGACGTGGCAAATATAGATTCGCTACAAGACTATATTGAAGTTGTGGAATTATTAACGTCAATTCCGGCAATAACTAGCGTGTCTTTAATTTCACAGTCTGGCACCAACAGTCGACTATTAGTTGACCAGAGCATTGCCGTTGCGCAATTAGTTTCGATACTTTCTTTGGATAATCGAGTGAGTCTAATTAATAGTAAGCTTGACGATACAAACACTATTTTTATTAATTGGTTAAAATGACGCAACAACTAACCTTACCTATATCGCTTAATAAGCATGTTGGCTTTGAGTCTTTTGTTGAGGGTAAGAATGCCAATTTGGTCAGTCATTTAAAAAGAGTGATTGAACATGGCTCAGCAGAATATCCTCAAACATCGCAACGAATAAGCGTGTTAGTTGGTCAAAAAGGCTATGGTAAAACGCATTTATTGTTGGCGTGTTGCGAATTCGCCCAACGTTTGGATTTAGATTATCAATACATCGACTTAACTAAACTGGTAAACATGCCGCCACAAGTATTGTTAGGTATGGTTGAGTCTCCGATTATCTGCATCGATAACCTGCATATAGTAGATGAAAATTTAGCATGGCAAACAGCTGTTTTTGATGTCATTAATCAATTTATTGAAAATGATCAATGTTTGCTAGTTTTAAGTTCACAAAAATCGATTGAAGAGATTAGTTATGAGTTACCTGATTTGAAAACAAGACTTAATTGGGGAGTAAATTATGTTGTGCAATCTTTGGATGATAAACAGAAGCTTCAAGCGCTTAAAACTCAACTTAAATTACGGTCAATTCCAGTTAGTGAAGAAGCCCTTGATTTTATGCTTAAACGGGTTTCAAGGAACATGCATGAGTTGAACAACATGATTTCTGAGATAGACAAAGAAACCCTAGCTAGCAAAAGAAAAGTGACGATACCCTTTATTAAAAAAACCCTATCACTCTAGTTTGTATTTGTGCAAATGAGGCGTTTGCGAGTCTTGTACTTCGCGAAGCTTTTGCTCCTCTATAGTAAACTTCTGAATTTGTGAGCGAGAAATGGATTCACCTTGAGGATTATTAAGTACCAAGTTTTCAAACCACCCTTCATTTGGGCGCATTAACACAGGTTCAGTCAACGATTGTAATATTCCTCGTATGTCACCTAATTCAGGATAAATTCGTTCAACAGCGTAAACAGTTCTATCTTCTAAACTATCATCGGATATTCGATTTCTTTGCCCCCATACAACTAAAGGTTCATCGTCTGGGCCTGGCGTTCTGCCATCTATAATTGCTACATCTGCTTCAGCCTCCATTCTATAAAGCATCATGTACCTTTCAACCAAGGTTGCAATATCTTCTCGAATAGTAAAATAAGCATAGAAAGAAGGCGCAATATCCGGAACAAAGAAACCTTCAACATCGGTTCCTCTGTAATTTCGTTCAACTGCTGTAGGTGTTTCATTTCTGAATCTGACTTGCGCTAAATTATGCATAATATCTGAACGTAAAGGGTAGATTTGATCAAGTGAGTCAGATATTTGATTATTGTTGCGAACATAAGATAATGGCGTTGTATTTCCTACTAAACTTGACCAAGAACTAGGCGGGAAAAAGTCATTTGCATGCGCGAGCTCATGATACATAAGCCAAGATATGCTGGCTTCAACATTTGCAAAATTCCGCGCTACTCTATCTTCTTTATCTATGGTTCTTTCTGGATAATATTCATCATTTTTGGTGTACCGCCAAAACATATCAAACTGCAAGTCACTACCAAAATCAGACCTAAAATCAGGTTGATCGTTTAATGTATCTCGCTCCATCGGGGTTTGCCAAAAGTTATTCGCATCTAAATAAATTGCGCCCGTGGCAGACCAATAAAAAGAAGGGCGCACATCATACGATATGACCACTGCTGTTACACCACGCAATAAAGCTAGCATATCTGCACCAGCAACCGAATCGGTTAAAAAATCTTTAAATCTATCTCCCATCCATTGATGAGATACAAGTGTTCTGTCTAAGATATCATCTATGCTTGGGGTTCTTGTTTCCATACCAATTAATGGCAAATCATTAAACGTACAGGTTGGTGGGTTAGGTATTTGATTTGAATATACGCATCGTTCAATTTCATCTTTGTAAGGGCTATTATCTCGGTAAGCATGCATGTCCTCTGAGATTACATCGTTATTTCCGAAAAATAAGCCATTAGATTCAAAATTCACATTTTTTACAGTTAGTAGACTTGTATCAGAATCCTCACTGCCATCTTCATAGGTAATAGTTGCTTCCAATTGCATAATTGCATCTTGACTAACAGCTGGCGCATCAAAAAACATGAAACGATTCTCATCATTATAAGTAATGTTTTGTGCGCTTGGCCCTGCTAGCTGTTCCCAAGTGATGGATTGAATTGTTTTTTCATTATTGCCAGTTATATGTAAGGAGACTTTACCAAGCTCAGTTACCGTGTGATCTAGTCTAATTGTGGCAGTATTTGCGGTTTCTTCAGCGTTAAAAGTTACAATTTGGCTAAAAGTCTGATTATTCGATAATGTAATATTCGCTTGTAAAACATAATTACCCGCTTCGGGTACATCAAAGCCTATTGTTTGACTATTATTAGCGAGTATAGTGAGACTAGGGCCGCTATTTTGCTGCCAACGAACACTTTGTATTTGATTGTTGCTAGATGGAATAATTGCGAAACCCTCAGACGAGCCCACGCGGGTCTGCTCATTTCCATAAACTTCGTAATTGGATGTAGAAATAATCGGATCAATTGAACCAACAATAGGGTCAGGTGTTATTGGATCAAGTGGGGGAACACTAGCATCATCACTGCCTCCACAACCAGCTAGAATAAAAATGGAACCAACTAAAACAAACCAATTATTTTTGCTCATCAACCCTCTCAAATATGGCTTTTTCTTCAGCCATAACTTTGCTTAATTTGGGTAATCCAGTACCTAACTCTTGACCACGAAAACGGGCATACATACTGCATCCAACAAACATTGAACATGCGAAAATCAATTCAACACTTGCATGTATAATAAAATCTGGTTCAGCATACATCGTCGTTATGGCGTGCAAAAAATACCATAGGACTATAAAGCACGACCAAGCATGGGTATATGGTTTACCTTTTATCACGCCATAAAGTGGAAGAACAAGCGGCAATAAATACACTAAGCTAACAAAAGCAATAGAATAGTCTTTAGCATCACTTAACATTAAATACCAAATACTTAACCAAATTAACAAACCAAGATGCCCAACCAAGGCCATATAACGATATATTCTTACCTTTGGTGACATTGGAATCATTTTCATGTCTTCGTTTTGGTCGTTTGATTGCATTTATTTTGTATACCTTTTTTATTGGGATAGTTTCTTAGCGTTAACTGCTAATCGCTTACCCATGGCTATGGATAAGACCACTTCATCTTCACTGAGTTCAGATTTAGTATTGTTATCTACGCTTGACACGCCATAAGGACTGCAACCAGATTTTGTAGTATGTAATTCTGGCTCCGAATATGGCAATCCTTGTATACACATGCCATGGTGTAATAATGGCAACATCATGGAAAGCAAGGTGGATTCTTGTCCACCATGCATACTGCTACTACACGTAAAAACGCACGCAGGTTTATTTACTAAGCTACCTTTTAACCAAATGTCAGTTAGCGAATCTATAAAATATTTAAGCGGTGCAGCCATGTTACCAAAGTGCGTTGGGCTCCCCATGGCTAAGCCATCACAAGCTGCAATGTCTTTTTTTGTGACATAAATATCGCCTTCACTCGGTATAGTTGGTTGTAGTTTATCATCAACAGAAGTCGTTAAGCTTGGCACGGTTCTTAATATCGTATCCGCCCCCGCTTTTTGTGCTCCAAACGCTATTTTTTCTGCTAATTTCTTAGTCCTTCCATTTTTCGAATAATACAAAATAAGTATTTTAGTCACCAACAAGTGCCTCAATGTTTTCTAACGGACGACCAATTGCAGCGTTATTTTCCACAAGAAGGATAGGGCGCTCAAGTAACTTGGGATACTTAGCAATTGCCGTTAGCACTTGTCCATCTGTAGATTCATTGGATAAGTTTGCTTGTTTATATTCAGTCTCCTTTTTGCGAATCATAGCGTGCGCATCAATAAGAGCATGATTGTTTTTTAACGCGTTAAACACTTGTTCTAGTTGGTCAATAGTTAAAGGATTCTTTAAATACTCATGTATTTCAAATTGCACATTATTTTGTTCTAAAAACGCCACTGCTTGACGGCTTTTTGAACACCTAGGGTTGTGATATAAAACGGTATTAGGCATTATAAACCTCCTATTTTTGAGTACGATAACAAAAGATAATGACGAAAAAAATTAAAATAATGTCATATGGATTAATCGCCACCTTGGTAGCTATCGCATTTGTTGCTGGTATTAGTCTGTCAACTTCTCTTCGTTACGATTTTAAAACACTATCTAACGATACTTATAAACTCACTGACTTTAAAGGTGATGTTGTTATTGTTAATTACTTTGCTGAATGGTGTGCGCCTTGTTTGAGGGAGATCCCCGAATTGAACGAATTTTATCATCAAAAATCTGACAATGTGCACATATTTGCTGTGAGTTATGATAATTTGACCGAACACAAACTACAGCAAATTGCAGATAAATATCAAATAGAATTTCCACTAATAACGGAAGTTAAACAACCATTCCCGTTTGAAAGACCGCAGTTTTTGCCTGCAACATTTATTATCAAACCAAATGGCGAATTAGCAGGTCAACTATTGGGCGAACAAACGCTTACTGGATTAAATGAAGCGGTGCAAGCAGTACAGTAATAAAAGCTGTTTAAATGCTTAATCTCATCATGCTATCTTGCGCTGCCCTAAGCTGTGAAATACGGCCTTTAATACGTTGCTTCTCTAAGTTATCAGAACCGGTTTGATTGTATGCAAACTGTAATTCGTCAATGGCTAATGGGTAAGCAGATATTAGTGCGTAAATTTCAGCTTGTGCCATATGCGCCTCTTTTTTACGCTGATCTCTATTGTAAGCTTCATTAAGCAATTGATACGCTAAAAAAGACTCTTTATCAATTAATAATAAATCTCTTAAAATTTGTATGGCCGGGTCAAAATTACCAGCACTAATGTAGGCATTAGCTAGATTTAACGCCAACACGGTATTCGTTGGTTTTAGTTTCCATACAGGCGTTAACATTTCAATTGCTTGTAAGGTATTATCTAACTTCATGTGTAAATCAGTCATCAAATCGAGATAGAATAAATTCTCTGGCTGTTCAGACAGCAAGGTTTGCATAATATTAAAACTTTTTTGGTATTCTTCTGCTTCAAATAAACTGATTGCAAGACCATATTGAGTTGCATCTTGTACCACCGCATTTCCTTTGCCTAAATTACTTGAAAAATAATTAATATTACGCTCTGGCGTACTCATATATCTACCTTGAACGCGCGCTTTTGCTAAATGGAAGTTAAGGCTTGTAGGCAGGTTAACTTTACCGTAGGCCCTTGCTCTAGATAAGGTTTGGGCGACTCGGTCTGCTGGAAGTGGGTGAGTTTGTAAGAAAGCTAATTGGTTAGAGCGTCCTCTTGTTTGAGCAATTAACTTGTCAAAGAAACCCGGCGCGCCCATGGGATCAAAACCAGCCCTATATAAAATGTTTAGACCAATATTATCTGCTTCTTCTTCGTTGTTTCGAGTAAAGTTAATATTTGCTTGTGCTCCCGCCGCGCTAGACGCTTGAATAGCAGCAATTCCGGCTTCTGGATCAGCTATTGCTAATAATAAACCGCCAATCATACTTGCAATTTGTAATGGAGAATTACGTGCTTGATTCTGAGCCCTTCTTGCAAGGTGTCGTTGGGTAACGTGTGCTACCTCGTGCGCAAGAACAGACGCTAGTTCACTTTCAGAAGATGCTTGAGCAATAAGCCCTGAATGTATACCAATATGACCACCGTAGAATGCAAATGCATTAATAACGGGGTTATTTATAATGAAAAATTTAAATGGAAATTTCGTATTATCGGCGTGTATAACTAAACGGTTACCAAGGCCTTGAATATATTCTTGCAAAACAGGATCATACACTAAGGGGGCTTGGCCTCTTAGTTGACGCATGATCACGTCGCCTACTATTTTTTCTTTATCTATAGTCAATGCATCTGATGCAACCACCCCAATTTCGGGTAGCTGATTTCTATTATCGTTTAACGATTGTGCATAGGCTTTTGCCACGACTAATGAGCAAATTATGTACATGCTCGATAAAACTAGAATGGTTGGTCGCTTAAGGGCGCTGACTATCATTTAAATTTCACACTTCCATTTTAAAATTCTGTTTATACTTTTAGTAGACCTTGTATACTCTGCATAGTTTCGAACATAGATAATTAAACCATAATATAAATAATATAGCGTGATTTTTAAAGTATCTCCATATTTACACTACTTTCAATCGAGTTAACTTACATTTAAAGGAAAATGCATGTTTGGTGTGTTAGGCAATTGGTACAAGCGCAAGTTCTCAGATCCCAATGCAATGATGCTACTTTTACTTATATTGTTTGCAAGTTTATTATTGTATGTGTTTGGTGGCATTTTAATGCCAGTACTTGTGGCAATTGTGATTGCGTATTTACTTGATGTGCCGGTTACTAAAATGGAACGCCTAGGCGCACGCAGGGCCCTAGCCACATCTTTCACATTGGTAATATTCTTTGTTATCACTTTTATTCTAGCGGTAAGTTTAATCCCCATTATATCTAAACAGAGCGTCAATTTAGTTAAAGAAATACCGCTTATTTGGAATTCAACTCAAGCATGGTTAGATGATTTACCAAATAGGTACCCATCATTAGTAGGTGTAGACTATATAAATGCCGCGCTCTCGGGAGTAAACGAGCATATTGTTGCACTTGGTGAACAAGTGCTTGCAGCGTCTTTTAGTTCACTTGGTAACATTGCCGCTATTTTAATCTATATGATATTGGTGCCTTTAATGGTATTTTTCATGTTAAATGACAAACATGTTTTTCTTAAAAGCCTATCTAATATTTTACCTAAAGAACGACGTCTAATTACGCAAGTAGGCGAGGAAATGAATACGCAAATTGCCAATTATATTCGTGGAAAGGTGATTGAAATTGTGATTGTAGGCGCCGTAAGCAGTATCGCGTTTACATTTTTAGATTTACGTTTTTCAGTTTTACTTGGTGTGTTAGTTGGATTTTCAGTACTTATTCCTTATATAGGCGCAGCGGTAGTAACTATCCCAGTAGCAGTAGTTGGCCTTTTTCAATTTGGCTTGACTGCTGAGTTTGGGTACCTAATGCTTGTATATTTCATTATTCAAGCGCTTGATGGTAATTTACTTGTACCTATCCTATTCTCAGAAGCCGTCAGCTTACACCCTCTGTATATTATCGTTGCGGTGTTGTTGTTTGGTGGCTTGTGGGGTTTTTGGGGAGTATTTTTTGCCATACCATTAGCCACCTTAGTTAAGGCATTAATAACAGCTTGGTCAAGCCCGCAAAAAGTATTAGAGAAAGGCGTGTAAGTTTAATTATTAACGCTAAAATTTGTGACCAAAACTGAAAAGTGGGTAGTTATAAATGGTTAGTTATCATCGCCTTATAGATAATAAAAAGGGACCCTGCGGATCCCTTTGTGAGATTGTTACAGAACGAAATATTCTGACTGAAAGAATCTAAATGGCTGCTAAAACAACTTCGTGATGGTCTTTTGTTTTAAATTTATTGAAAACTTCTTCTACTTTGCCGTTTTCATCAATTAAAAAACTAATTCTGTGAATACCATCATATTCCTTGCCCATGAATTTTTTCAATCCCCATACACCGAATGCATCAGCAATGGCGTGGTCTTCGTCAGAAAGTAAATTAAAATTTAATGACTCTTTTTCTACAAATTTTGCGAGACGCTTTACTGGATCTGGGCTTATACCTAACACTTCTACACCTTTATCAATAAAGGTTTGCATACTATCACGCAGTCCTTTTGCTTGTACCGTGCAGCCTGGAGTGGAGGCTTTTGGGTAAAAATAGACTAACACTTTTTTGCCTTGCAAGCCTGTTAAGCTAACCGTTTCGTCGTTTTGATTTTTTAGTTCAAATGATGGCGCATTATCACCAGCTTTCAATGTGTTCATGATGTTCCTTATAATCGTTGTGGCTAATTTTTCCGTGTAGGTTCAAACCATCTAATAAATTAATCATTGTTTTATCAAAAGCTTCTAAATCGAGGGTTTTAGGGGCTGATAGCACCATTTTACATTCTAATGTTTGACTTTCGCCTTGATGCTCTGTTTTTTGTCTTAGCGCACTTATACTTACTTGCATCTCAGACAGTGATTGCATTACTTTAAACATCACGCCACTTGCGTCTAAACCATAAAATGTTAGGTTTATCACCTTTTCAATATTTTGCTTTTGATGGCCACTGGTACGTTTCATTAAACAAAGCAGATCATGCTCAACACACAAGTTGTTGAGTTCTAATTCAAGCAGCGTTATTTTATTTGTGATACCTCTAACAATCAATGTTAGGCAAGAATCAGTGCCATATTGTGCTTGCCTACTATCAAGAATATTACAACTTTGATTACTAATGCATGCAGTAACATTACATAATGATGTATTCGAAAATTTCCCTAAAACGTTAATAATTAGTTCACTTTCCACAATGAGTAAACCTCTACTTATTATATTTAAATATTTATCGAAACTAAAATAAGCAATTTATGGTCGTTTGCCAATTTTATTTTTCTCATGACATTGTGTTAACCGTTGGGTTTCATCAGCCAGTCTAGTTTTAATTTATATTCATTCTCTATGTTCAATAAACAGCTTAAAAATTTTCGCATTTAGAAATGAAATAGATAATGCATATATTATAGATTAACAGACCCTAACTAATTAGTGGCACATATCAGGTTTTGTATAGTTTAAAGATAATAAAACACTTAAACTTCTCACTACAAAGAATCTTAGAGCGTTTGCGTTTTAATTTGAACGCGTTTTCGAACAAAATTTATACTAAACATTTAGCATGGTTTTGTTGAAAATTAAGGTGCTTATTGGTTTTCATGTTAAATATGAATAAATTGCGCATTATATGTCGTAAATGATGCTTAAACTCTTGTGTTTGGAACTTCAGACTACTACTATTGCGCTACAAAAAATAAGGGGGATTAAATGTTTCGTGGTAGTTATGTCGCTATAGTGACGCCTATGCTTGAATCAGGTAAAGTGGACTATGCTAGTCTTCAAAATTTAGTAGATTTTCATATTGAAAATAATACACATGGCCTTGTTGCAGTGGGTACTACCGGCGAATCAGCCACACTCCCTTTTGACGAACATATAGACGTCATTAAATTTGTTGTTAAATGTGCAAATAAAAAAATGCCAGTTATTGCGGGAACCGGCGCTAACTCTACTGAAGAAGCGGTTTTTTTAACTAAAAATGTGGGTGACTGCGGCGTTGATGGGTTTTTAAGTGTTGTACCTTATTACAATAAGCCTCAACAAAAAGGATTAGTTCAACATTTTACGCATATAGCGAATGCGTCTGAACTACCTTTAATTCTATACAATGTACCAAGCAGAACTGTTTTAGACATGCATACATCTACAGTTAAAGAGTTGTCTAAACATCCGAATATTGTTGGTATTAAAGACGCAACAGGTGATTTGAATAGACTGAATGAGTT
Organism: Glaciecola sp. UBA1851; assembly: GCA_002338515.1. Classification (GTDB taxonomy): domain Bacteria; phylum Pseudomonadota; class Gammaproteobacteria; order Enterobacterales; family Alteromonadaceae; genus Glaciecola. Next base: position 13,012 of record DDIL01000198.1, read on the forward strand.
AAAAGAAGCGTTAAGCGATGACTTTTTGTTATTTAGTGGTGACGATTCGACAGGCTGTGACTTTTTAAATAACGGTGGGCATGGCGTTATTTCAGTAACATCTAACGTGGTTCCTGCTCAAATGTCTAAAATGTGCGAATATGCACTAGCAGGTGAAAAAGCCAAAGCCAAACAAATAGATGACAAATTACAAAGCCTGCATAGTGCGTTATTTACTGTGCCTAATCCGGTATTACCAAAGTGGGCATTATATAAAATGGGCTTGATAGCATTACCTAATTTAAGGTTGCCGATGGTTTTACCTGAACTAAATGAGCAAATAGCTATCGAACAAGAGTTGAAAAATTTAGGTTTAATAAAAGAATAAATGAAAAAACAAATTTTTATAGTAATTCAATCGATAATTTTTGTCAGTGCCTGTTCCAGTCCTGGCGAACGAGAGCTCGCATCAGGTGGTTACGAATACTTAGATGTAAAAGAAACGAAAGAAGAGCTGAATGTACCTAAAGACTTAGCTGAGCCTAACCTTTCTGGTATATACGCGTTGCCCACACTAAAAAACGAGAATAAATCAGAATTAATGGGTGAGGAAATAACCATTAGTTCACCTCGTTTAGTGTTACCCCTTGTTGCTGGGACACATGTTGAAGAAGGTAGTCAAACAGCGCAAATAAATTTCGATCAAATCAATGATAGCAAACCATTAAATACGACTATCTGGGACAAGGTATTATCATATCTTGAGAAAAATGATATTGGTGTTGACAGCTTTGATAGAGAAAATAATATTTTGATTACTGATTGGGTAATTTCACAAACCGAAACCTCATCTTCTTGGTATGAATTTTCTGATAAATATGTTGAGCATGCTAAAAAGTTTAAACTAGCCTTAGATATTGCCCCTCATGGAAGAACCGCGTCTTTAACGAATGAAGTAGTGGAATATATTAACGATAGCGGTGAATCAAATATGGCTAGCCTGAATCCAATTAATAAACGTAATAATGAAGTCAATTTTTTAAATTATATAATTGCAGAATATGACTTTGATGTCCGTTTAGCTCAAACGCAAAGAATCAATATGATTAGGGAAGGATTTAAATCTTCTTTAGGATTCAATGCTGATGGTGACAGCGCATATATGATTGACGCTAAATATAATAATGCTTGGCCTCGATTATTATTAGTGTTACGCAAAATGAATTTTGATGTCATCGATTTAGATCAGTCTTCTGGCATTATGTTTGTGGTGTATAACGGTGAAGACGAGGGATTTTTTACTCGTTTGTTTGGTACCGATGCATTACCGTTAGAGCAAGATACATATCGAATTTTTGTTAGCCGCGCTGGTGCAAAAACTAGTGTGACGCTTAAAGATGATGAAAGTGTGACCCTAGATCTCGATACGGTAACAGGAATTTTTCCAACCTTTAAAGAATTAATGGCATCAGATAATTTAGATATCTAATAACCATACTAATCTTTTAATAATTACATCCCTATTAGGCGGAGTAGAGAACAGCATGCAAAAAGTAAGTGAATTATATCGTGGTAAAGCAAAGACGGTATTTGTGACTGATGATCCTTCTAAACTTATTTTAGAATTTAGAAACGACACTTCTGCTTTTGATGGTGAAAAAATTGAACAGTTAGATCGCAAGGGTGAAGTTAACAATAAATTCAATCATTACATTATGCAAAAACTTGAGCAAGCTGATATTCCTACTCAAGTTGAAGAGTTATTAAATGATAATGAAAGCTTAGTTAAAAAATTAGACATGATCCCCGTTGAGTGTGTTATCCGAAATTATGCTGCAGGCTCGCTTTGTCGTCGATTGGGCGTAGAAGAGGGGAGTGAATTAAATCCTCCAACATTTGAATTTTTTCTAAAAAATGATGCACTACATGATCCCATGATAAACGAATCTCATTGTTTATCTTTCGGTTGGGCAACTGAATCACAAATTTCAGAGATGAAGGTGTTAACATTTAAAGTTAATCAGGTTTTATCACAGCTATTTTCAAAAGGTGGCATGTTATTAGTAGATTTTAAATTAGAATTTGGTGTGGATGCACAAGGTAACATTGTTTTGGGAGATGAATTCACGCCAGATGGATGCAGACTTTGGGACAAAGAAACGAAGAAAAAGTTAGATAAAGATAGATTTAGACAAGGTTTGGGCTCGGTAGTAGAATCGTATATAGAAGTGGCTAACAGGATTGGTTTGGCACTTTAAGTAAGCTAGCCTAAAAACCATAACAAAAACAAAAGCCAGAATAAAATCTGGCTTTTTAGTAAATAACTTTTACTTCTATATCTGTTATGGGCTTTGTGCAACAAGACAATATTTCATCGTCGTCAATAAAAGCAAGTGGGTCGAGTGTATATTCCACTTGACCTGAAACTAGTTTTGTTCTGCATACCCCACAAAAACCTTCACGACAGTTGTAGGCCATTTCAACACCTGCACTTTCAATGTTCTCTAGAACAGATTTACCTTGAGCGCACTCAATATTATTACCGTCTAGCGTAATAGTGGGTGTTTTATTAACAGATACACTGTTCATTTATATTAATTTAACGTGTGAAAAAGTGTTGAGCTAAATGAATGCTTCATCTAGCTCAATATTTTATAAGTCGAAATCGTCGAACTCGTTTTCACTGACTTCAGCATCAATTTGTGATACTAAATATGAACTTACCTCTACTTCTTGTGGAGCTACTTGCACATTGTCTGAACTTAAGTAGTTGTTCATCCAAGGAAGCGGATTACTCTTACTTTCAAACTCTGTTTTAAGTCCAATAGCAGACATACGTTGGTTAGCGATATACTCCACGTAATCACATAGTATTTCTTCGTTTAGTCCTAGCATTGAGCCGTCTTTAAACAAATACTTTGCCCATTCTTTTTCTTGTTGAACTGCAGTTAGAAATATTTCTCTCGCTTCATCTGTACACTCTTTCGCAATCTCTGCCATTTCTGGATCGTCTTTACCTTTAGACCATAGATTTAAAATGTGTTGGGTGCTTGTTAGATGAATATTTTCATCGCGAGCGATTAAGCGGATAATTTTAGAATTCCCCTCCATTAATTCTCGCTCTGCAAACGCAAAAGTGCATGCAAACGAGACATAAAATCTGATGGCTTCTAAAGCATTAACTGAGTTCATGCATAAGAACAATTGTTTTTTAAGTGTACGTTGAGTAATTTCGTGCTCTTCACCATCCACAATATGCTTACCTTCCCCCTGTGTTTGATAAAGTTGGGTAGCAAAAATAAGGTCATCATAATATTTAGAGATATCAGTCGCACGTCTTTTTATTTCATCGTTTACAACAATATCATCAAACACTTCGCTTGGATCTGAGAATAGGTTTCTAAGAATATGCGTGTAGGATCTTGAGTGAATGGTTTCAAAAAATGACCATGTTTCAACCCAAGTCTCTAATTCAGGTAAAGAAATAATAGGTAAAAATGCAATATTAGGTGAACGACCCTGTACAGAATCCAACAATGTTTGATATTTCAAGTTTGATGTAAAAATGTGTTTTTCGGCATGAGTTAATTTACCAAAATCAACACGGTCTTTACTCACATCCACTTCCTCTGGTCGCCAAAAGAATGAAATTTGTTTCTCAATTAGTTTTTCAAAGATAGGATGTTTTTGTTGGTCATAACGTGCAACATTAACTGGGTTACCAAAAAACATTGGCTCAGTCATTGTGTCGATTGTTTTTTGATTAAATGTAGTGTATTTCATGATTATTATAATAATACCTAATGATAGTTTAACGCTATTTTACAGCCCTTGAATGCTATCAAAGGCTGTAAATCCCTATTTACTAATTAGATTTTGCAAGCGCCGCCTGCACAATCGTCATCTTCTTGTATTACTACCTCTTGAGCATTTGCTTTAGCCGTATCAATTTCAGTCTCAGCATCTGATTTGTCTGAGGCACCATCTCTAGTGTTATGGTAATAAAGCGTCTTAATACCTAATTTATAGGTAGTTAAAAGATCTTTAAGTAACACTTTCATGGGTACTTTATTACCTTCATATTTGCCTGGGTCATAACTGGTATTAGCTGAAATAGTTTGGTCGACAAATTTTTGCATAATAGCAACAAGTTGCAGATAGCCATCATTAGATGGAATATCCCAAAGTAACTCATATTGGTCTTTTAACCTTTTATACTCAGGAACAACTTGTTTTAGTACGCCGTCTTTACTTTGCTTGATACTAATATGCCCACGAGGTGGCTCAATTCCATTTGTTGCATTTGAAATTTGTGACGATGTCTCAGATGGCATGAGGGCAGACAACGTACTATTTCTTAGCCCATGCTCCATGATATCTTTTCGGAGTCCTTCCCAATCAAGTTGTAATGGCTCATTACAAATTGCATCCACATCTTTCTTGTAAGTGTCAACAGGCATTAAACCTTGTGAATAAGTTGTTTCATTAAACTTAGGACACGCGCCTTGTTCTTTAGCAAGGTTATTAGATGCTTTTAACAAATAATATTGTATTGCTTCAAACGTTCTGTGAATTAAGCCATTTGCACTTGAGTCACTATATTTCACACCGTGTTTAGCTAGATAATAAGCGAAATTAATTACTCCGATACCAAGCGTACGACGACCCATAGTAGCGGTATAAGCTGCGGGAACAGGATAATCTTGGTAATCAAGTAAGCTATCTAACGCTCGTACGGACAAGTCAGCTAACTCTTCTAAGTCGTCTAAACTTTCAATAGCCCCTAAGTTAAAAGCAGACAATGTACAAAGTGCGATCTCGCCTTCAGGATCGTTAACATGTTCAAGTGGCTTAGTTGGCAACGCAATCTCAAGACATAGATTACTTTGACGTACCGGTGCTACCTTCGGATCAAAAGGACTATGCGTATTACAGTGATCGACATTCTGCAAATAAATACGCCCAGTATTTGCTCTTTCTTGCATAAATTGACTAAATACTTCCATCGCTTTTACGCGTTTCTTACGAATAGAATCGTCTTGTTCATATTTCAAATACAAGCGTTCAAATTCATCTTGATCGGCGAAAAATGCATCATATAGTCCTGGCGTATCGGAAGGGCTGAACAAAGTGATGTAGTCGTTTTTGATCATGCGGGTATACATTAGTTTATTACACTGCACACCGTAATCTAAGTGACGTACTCTGTTTTCTTCAACACCACGATTGTTTTTAAGTACAAGTAATGATTCAACTTCCATATGCCAAATAGGGTAGAACAAAGTTGCCGCACCGCCTCTTACGCCACCTTGTGAACAACTTTTAACTGCGGTTTGGAAGTACTTATAAAATGGAATACAGCCCGTATGAAACGCTTCGCCACCTCTAATTGGACTACCTAGTGCGCGAATACGACCTGCATTAATGCCAATACCAGCTCTCTGGCTTACATACTTTACTATTGCGCTAGCAGTAGCATTAATTGAATCTAAGCTGTCGCCTGCTTCTATTAATACACAAGAGCTGAATTGTCTTGTGGGTGTACGCACACCCGCCATAATAGGTGTGGGTAGGGATAACTTGAACATAGATGCAGCGTCATAGAATCGTTTTATGTAATCAAGCCTTGTTGATTTATCATATTTAGCGAACAAACAAGCCGCTACTAATACATACAAAAATTGAGCACTTTCATATATTTCGCCAGTCACTCTATTTTGTACTAAGTATTTTCCTTCAAGCTGTTTCACTGCCGCATAACTAAAATTCATATCTCTTGAATGGTCAATAAAGTCATTCATATGATTAAATTCGTCTTCAGTATAATCAGCGATTAAGTGCTTATCATATTTGCCTGCTTCAACCATCTTGCAAACTTGGTGATACAAATGAGGCGGCTCAAATTGACCATATGCTTTTTTCCTTAAATGGAAAATAGCTAATCGGGCAGCCAAGAACTGATAATCAGGCGTATCTGTTGTGATTAAGTCTGCAGCAGATTTAATCATGGTTTCATGTATTTCTTCAGTTTTTATTCCGTTATAAAACTGAATCTGAGCTTTTATTTCTACTTGAGAGACTGACACGTCTTCAAGTCCTTTGGCAGCCCAAGTAACCACTTTGTGTATTTTTTCTAAGTTGATTGGCTCTTGTGTGCCATCGCGTTTAGTTACTAATAAGTTATTATTCATTTTTGTTTAGCTCTTTTGGCATTGCAGTTAGCCAAACCATTTATTGGCTGACCATATTTGATATAAATTGGTACTACTTCTAACCAATCGATTTCAGCTGATTCTTTCGTTATAACTGTCGCTATTCAAAACAACAAAATAGTCAGCTAAGAGCTTTTATGCCTAACTGTTTCATATAATTGTAAGCTAACCAAATTGCTTCAACATACAACGTATTAACATTTAAATGGTGGTGGTTTTTTTGAATTTGGTACGTAAAGTTTTTTTATTATAGTTATTTATTACGATCATTTATTAAATCGTTTACATACCCACCATAGCGCACATTAGACCTCAGTTTTACTCTTATCAACAAATTGTTGTCGGTTTCACTGAAAGCTCAAGACACAAGATAGTGTGTTATTAACTGCATTGCAATCACTATATCTAGTGTTTAGCGTCAATAAATTGACACGTTCGAATAGGTTAGTAGAAACTAACCTATTAGTTACTTTGCTAAGGATGTTTTTATATATTCAAGTGTGTTACAAAAAAATAATTTTTGCATAAAATAAAAAGTTATAACCTAATACGATTTTACAACTAAAAGTAAAATTATTAACAATTGAGCAATTGTCAACGACTAGTTTGTTAAAAGAACAAACTACTTCATTATGCTAGTAAAATATATATAACGTGGTTAAATTTGATTCTCACAAACAACGAAATAATTTACGTCTATATTTTCATTTGAAAGATAATAATGTTGTTTAAGCGGATTAAAATGAAGCCCTGTACTGGAAAGTGGAATAAGTGATGTTTTCTCTATCATTCTAATGAGTTCATTTGGGCGTATAAACTTAGCGTATTCGTGAGTACCTTTTGGCACCATATTAAGTAAATATTCTGCTGCAACTATTGCCATTAAATAAGACTTAGTATTTTTATTGATAGTAGAAAAAACCACCTTTCCATCAGGCTTTACTAACGTTGCACAGGCTTTGACAACAGATTCAGGATGAGGGACGTGCTCAAGCATTTCTAAGCAGACGACCAAATCATAACTATTTGGGTGTTTCTCTGCCCAATCCTCTGCCGTACTGAGCACATAATTGACATCTAATCCAGATTCAAGTTTATGTAGGTTTGCTACGCTCAACGACGCTTCAACCATATCTAAGCCAGTAACATTTGCGCCTTTTTCAGCCAATGCTTCAGATAAAATACCGCCACCGCACCCAACATCTAATACGCTCTTTTCGAACAAACCATCAACGTGTTGCTCTATATAATTAGCGCGAAGTGGATTGATATCATGCAAAGATTTAAACTCACCATCTGCATCCCACCAAGTGTCGGCTAGTTCTGAAAATTTAGCTAATTCACTTGCATCTACATTAGACATAATTCACCTAAAAATTTGTTATTAATAAATCCAGACTGTTTAAATTACCAACACCTAACAGCAAAATCGCCCTTACACTATATGATTTATCCTTTAGATCCGCATTAACATGCTACAGTTTTGTGAAACTTAGTGCTACTATAAACCACTCAAAAAAAGTGAATAATAACAAAGTAATCTTTGCACTTAGATCCAAAGCCATTTAAATGATGGACAAGACTAAAAAGTAACTATTACACGAAAAAGGACAACGCAGTTTATGACTGATAACGCCAAAGATATTTCCCCTATTAATATTGAAGAAGAGCTTAAAAATTCCTATCTCGATTACGCAATGAGCGTGATTGTTGGGCGTGCATTGCCTGATGTTCGAGATGGATTAAAACCTGTTCATCGTCGCGTATTATTCGCGATGAATGAATTAAAGAATGATTTTAATAAGCCATATAAAAAGTCCGCTAGGGTGGTGGGGGATGTAATTGGTAAATACCACCCTCATGGCGACAGTGCGGTATACGACACTATAGTACGTATGGCACAACCGTTTTCTCTTCGCTATATGCTAGTTGACGGTCAAGGTAACTTTGGTTCAGTCGATGGCGATTCAGCGGCGGCTATGCGTTATACAGAAATAAGAATGGCAAAAATAGCACATGAGCTATTAGCCGACTTAGATAAAGAAACCGTTAACTTTGTACCTAACTACGATGGTCAAGAACACATTCCAGAAGTACTGCCAACTAAAGTGCCTAATTTGTTGGTAAATGGCTCGTCGGGTATAGCCGTTGGTATGGCTACCAATATTCCTCCTCATAACCTAACTGAGGTGATTAATGGTTGTATTGCGTTAATTGAAAACCCTGATTTAACCATTGAAGAATTAATAGAATATATTCCCGGCCCAGATTTTCCAACTGCGGCTCAAATTAGTGGCCGTCAAGGTATTATCAGCGCATACAAAACAGGCCGAGGGAAAATATATTTAAGAGCCAAAGCCGATATTGAACAAGAAGAGAATGGCAAAGAAACCATAATTGTTAACGAAATTCCTTATCAGGTTAACAAGGCACGTTTAATAGAAAAGATAGCTGAATTAGTAAAAGAAAAGAAAATAGAAGGCGTTTCAGCACTACGTGACGAGTCTGATAAAGACGGTATGCGCATAGTAATAGAAGTTAAACGAAGCGAATCTGCAGAAGTCTTGCTGAATCATTTGTATTCGTTAACACAGCTACAAACTGTGTTTGGTATAAATATGGTTGCGCTAGATAAAACGCAGCCAAAAGTATTTAACTTAAAAGAAGTGCTTGAATCATTTGTTCTACATCGCCGTGAGGTAGTAACACGTCGAACTGTTTATGAGCTTAAAAAAGCAAGAGATCGTGCGCATATTCTAGAGGGCTTAGCCATAGCCTTAGTTAACATTGACCCGGTTATTGAGTTAATAAAAGCGTCTCAAAGCCCAGCTGAAGCTAAGAAGTCATTAATTGCGACTGGCTGGGAATTAGGTGATGTTGCGCAAATGCTTGAAAGAGCAGGCAATGACGCAGCAAGACCGGATTGGCTAGCAGATGAATACGGTATTCGAGATGGTCAATATTTCCTAACTGAAGAGCAAGCACAGGCGATTCTAGATTTACGACTAAATAAATTGACAGGTCTTGAGCACGACAAAATTCTTGAAGAATATAAAAATCTAATTGAAGTGATTGCTGAATTACTAGAGATTTTAGGTAGCTCTGTACGTTTAATGGAAGTAATTACTGAAGAATTAGAAAAAATACGTGAAGAATTTGGTGATGAACGTCGAACTGAAATTACTGCTGCAAGTCATGATATAGATATTGAAGACTTAATTGAAAGAGAAGAAGTAGTGGTCACGCTATCTCATGAAGGATATGTGAAATATCAAAAACTGTCTGATTACGAAGCGCAAAGGCGTGGCGGTAAAGGTAAATCAGCAACGAAAATGAAAGATGAAGATTTTATTGAGAAGTTATTAGTAGCTAATACTCATGACCATATTTTGTGCTTCTCAACTCGCGGCCGTTTATATTGGTTAAAAGTTTATAATTTACCATTGGCAAGCAGAAACGCCAGAGGGCGTCCAATTGTAAACATATTGCCATTGGAAGAGAACGAACGTATTACTGCCATATTACCGATTCAAGAATTTGAAGCGGGCAAATTTGTATTTATGTCAACGGCGAATGGTTCAGTGAAGAAAACTGAGCTAACCCATTATTCACGTCCTAGAGCAAATGGTATTATTGCTGTGAACTTAAACGATGGCGATGAACTTATTGGCGTAGATTTAACGAATGGCTCATCTGAAATTATGTTGTTTTCAGATGCAGGTAAAGTAGTTAGATTTAGCGAAGATCAAGTTAGACCAATGGGAAGAACAGCAACCGGTGTGCGTGGAATACGTTTAGGTGAAGGCGAATCAGTGGTTTCATTAATTGTACCAAAATCAGATGGTGATATTTTAACGGCAACTGAGAACGGTTACGGTAAACGTACAAACATCAGTGAATATCCCGCTAAAAGTCGCGCAACAAAGGGCGTAGTATCTATTAAAGTGTCCGAAAGGAACGGTTCGGTTGTTGGCGCAGTGCAAGTTAGTGAGTCTGACGAAATGATGCTAATAAGCGACAAAGGCACTTTAGTTAGAACTCGTGTAAGTGAAGTATCACTAGTTGGTAGAAACACACAAGGGGTTACCTTAATAAAAACCGGTGAAGGCGAACACGTGGTAGCGCTACAGCGTATTGATGAAATAATTGAGGAAGAATTTATTGAGGAAGAGGGCGGTGAAGAGCAAGCAGTCAATGCTGAAACTAAAGCCCCTAAAAATTCCGATGCAGATGAAATTGACGATTCAAATTCAGGCGAATAATAAAACCGGTTAGTTAAACATATGGCTGGTGCGAAAACACTGGCCATATTTATATATAAATAAAGAGTAATTATATAAATGTTTACGACATTAGCGTGAAGCGTCTTTCATGAGTCGCTTTATTATGCCAAGTTAGCAGCCTTTAAATTTTTAGCAATATATTCCTTTTTTAACATAGGACATTTTAAGCAGCCAAATATGGCTGCTTTTTAACTCGAGTAAGACTATGACAATATATAATTTTAGTGCAGGACCAGCTGTACTCCCTAAAGCGGTTTTAGAAAAAGCGCAAAGTGAACTCATTGACTGGAATGGTCAGGGTACGTCTGTGATGGAAGTTAGTCATAGAGGTAAGCCTTTTATTGCTGTTGCTGAAAAAGCAGAAGCAGACCTTCGCACCTTATTGAATGTACCAAACAATTACAAAGTGCTTTTTTTACAAGGCGGTGGCAGAGGTCAGTTTTTTTCTGTCCCTATGAATTTGGCGCAACGAGGTAATAGTTGCGACCATCTAGTAAGCGGGCAGTGGTCAGAGATTGCAGTAAAAGAAGCGTCAAAATATATGCAGTCAAATGTGGTGGCAAATAATGTAAAGGAAAATGGATTAATAAAAGTGCCTGAACAGTCTGAATGGAAATACGATGAAAAGGCTGCATATTTCCATTATTGCCCTAATGAAACCGTTGACGGTATTGAAATAAATTGGGTACCAAAAACGGGTAACGTGCCTGTTGTAGCTGATATGTCATCTAACATCTTATCGAAGAAAATTGATGTGAATGATTTCGGAATTATTTATGCTGGTGCGCAAAAAAATATTGGGCCTTCAGGATTGTCTGTAGTAATTGTTCGAGACGATTTGATTGGGTTAGAGCGAGCCGACACTCCTGCTGTATTTAGTTATGCAGAGCAAGCCAATAACGACAGTATGTATAATACCCCGCCTACCTTCTCTTGGTATTTGGCTGGTTTAGTCTTTGACTATTTGTTAGAAAATGGTGGTTTAGACGCCATGCAAAAGCAAAATGAGCACAAAGCAGCGCTATTATATAAAGCAATTGATAATAGCTCATTTTATAGTAATCAAATTCATTCAGATAATCGCTCAAAAATGAATGTGACATTTCAATTGGCTAATGATGATTTAAATAATCAATTTTTAGCGCTTTCAGAAGAGCAAGGTTTGAAAGCATTAAAAGGCCATAGGTTTGTTGGCGGCATGAGAGCGAGTATTTATAACGCCATGCCGGTAGCAGGAGTTGAAGCATTAATTGAGTTTATGAAAGAATTTGAGAGGACGCACGGATAAACATGTACATTAAAAATACCGGTTCACAACAAGAACAACTCACACTTCAACCCGTAAAAAAAGTATCTGGCAATGTGCAACTACCTGGTAGTAAAAGTTTATCAAATAGAGCATTGCTCCTTGCGGCACTAGCAAAAGGTAAAACTACGTTAGTTAACTTATTAGACAGCGACGATATAAAGCATATGCTGAATGCTTTAACGAAGCTTGGCGTGAAGTATGAACTAAGCAAAAACAACACACAATGTGTGGTTGAAGGGTTAGCTGGTAAATTCAAAAATATTGAGCCATTAGAATTATTCCTTGGTAATGCAGGAACCGCAATGCGTCCTTTATGTGCAGCCCTCGCTTTTTCCGATGTTGATGTGGTTTTAACTGGCGAGCCGCGAATGGAAGAACGTCCAATTGGCGATTTGGCAGACGAACTAATACATGCCGGAGCAGATATTACATACCTTAAAACTAAAGGATATCCGCCTGTTACTATAAAAACTGCCAGTATCACTACCCGTGAATTTGAAATTGATGGAAGTGTATCGAGTCAATTTTTAACCGCTTTGTTAATGGCTGCACCACTTTTAATAAAAGATGCTAGTGAACAAGATATCGTGATCAATATAAAAGGCACACTTGTGTCAAAACCCTACATTGATATTACGCTTGATAGTATGGCTAAATTTGGCGTAAATGTAATAAATGAAGCATACCAACAATTTGTTATTAAAGCTGGTTCAGCTTATCAAGCATGTGAAACATTTATGGTTGAAGGTGATGCTAGTTCCGCTTCATATTTCTTGGCTGCTGCAGCTGTTAAGGGCGGCACAGTGAAAGTTTCAGGTGTGGGCAAAGCCAGCATTCAAGGTGACAAAGCATTTGCAGACGTACTCGAAAAAATGGGGGCATCAGTAGTTTGGGATGAGCATAGCATTAGTGTGACCTGTGCAAAGTTGCAAGCCGTTGATTTAGATATGAATCACATACCTGACGCCGCGATGACTATTGCAACAGCTGCATTGTTCGCAGAGGGGACGACTGCTATTCGCAACGTTTACAATTGGCGCGTAAAAGAAACAGATAGATTGGCAGCGATGGCAACTGAACTACGAAAAGTAGGAGCGATTGTGAATGAAGGACATGATTTTATAGAAATCACGCCTCCTGCTACTTTACAACATGCAGAAATAGATACGTACAATGATCATAGAATGGCAATGTGTTTTTCATTGCTAGCTTTAGATGATAGTTGCGGTGTTACAATAAACGATCCGAAATGCACCAATAAGACTTTTCCTAATTATTTTGATGTATTTGCTTCAATTTGCGATTAATTTGCAGATTTTTTATAGCTGAGTATAATCGCGGCGTTTGAAAGACGTATTAAAAAGGATAAGCATAAATGCAAGATGTCCCGATAGTTACCGTTGATGGGCCTAGTGGTGCCGGAAAGGGTACGTTAAGCAGCATGCTTGCCAAGCAGTATAACTGGCATTTTCTAGACAGTGGCGCCATTTACCGTGTATTAGCGGTTGCGGCTAAACATCATGGAATAGAAGTTGATGATGTTGATTGTTTAGCCCCATTAGCAACTGGTTTAGATGTTACCTTTTCGGTGTTAGATAACCAAAATAGAGTGATGCTTGAAGGCGAAGACGTAACCGATGATATTCGACAAGAAGAAATTGGTAATGCTGCTTCAAAAATAGCCGCTATTCCTTTAGTAAGAGAAGCGTTATTAAGAAGGCAGCGAGCTTTTGCTGAAATGCCTGGGCTTATTGCTGATGGCAGAGATATGGGAAGCGTTGTATTCCCTCAAGCTATTGCTAAAATATTTTTAGTAGCCAGTGCCGAGATTAGAGCACAGCGTCGGTATGAACAGTTGAAAGCAAAAGGACAAGATGTTAAAATCTCGCGCCTTTTGGTGGATATACAAGAAAGAGACGCACGAGATCTTAACAGAAGTGTGTCACCTTTGGTTGCTGCAGAAGATGCACTAACAATCGATTCCACTACAATGGATATAACTCAAGTATTTGAAAAGGCTAAAGAATTTATAGATAAAAAAATCTTTGGCGAAATCGAATAATTTCTTTAAATAACCAAAATTAGGATGATTTTGGTAACATTAATAACCCCGTCATTTCAGGATAAGAATGGTCGGATTAACTTAGAATTTAAATATGACTGAAAATTTTGCAGAACTTTTTGAAGAGAGCCTCCAACAATTAGAAACGCGTCCAGGCGCAATTGTTAAAGGTACCGTTGTTTCTATCGACAAAGACATAGTGCTTGTTGATGCTGGCTTAAAATCAGAAAGTGCTATTCCCGTTGAACAGTTCAAAGCTGCCGACGGTTCACTTGAAATCGCAGTAGGCGACTCGGTAGATGTTGCTCTAGACGCCGTAGAAGACGGTTTCGGTGAAACAATCTTATCTCGTGAAAAAGCCAAACGCCATGAAGCGTGGGTTGAGCTTGAAAAAGCATACGACGAGAAAGCAACTATTAAAGGTATCATTAACGGAAAAGTTAAAGGTGGCTTTACAGTTGAAGTGAACACAGTTCGCGCATTCTTACCTGGTTCATTAGTTGACGTGCGTCCTGTACGTGAAACTAATCACCTAGAAGGTAAAGAGTTAGAATTTAAAGTTATTAAACTTGATGCCAAACGCAACAACGTGGTTGTATCACGTCGCGCAGTTATTGAAGCAGAAAGTTCAGCAGAACGTGATCAACTTCTAGCTAACCTAGAAGAAGGTGATGAAGTTAAAGGTATCGTTAAGAACCTTACTGATTACGGTGCTTTCGTAGATCTTGGTGGCGTAGATGGTCTACTACACATTACAGACATGGCTTGGAAACGTGTTAAGCACCCAAGTGAAATTGTAAATGTAGGCGACGAAATTAACGTTAAAGTGCTTAAGTTTGATAAAGAAAAGTCTCGCGTTTCATTAGGTATGAAACAAATGGGCAGCGATCCTTGGCAAGAAATTGCAGAGCGTTACCCAGAAGGTGCTAAGTTAAGTGGTGCAGTAACAAACCTTACTGATTACGGTTGTTTCGTAGAAATTGAAGATGGCGTAGAAGGTCTTGTTCACGTATCTGAAATGGATTGGA
>DDIL01000063.1:0-4131 GCA_002338515.1 Glaciecola sp. UBA1851
AGGGGGTAGGTGCCATATTTGAAAGCCTAAATTTCATGGATGAAATTTTGGAGCGCCCATGGATGGGTTCACAGCGACTTTCAAATATGGCACCTACCCCCTAGCGCTTTCAGACATTAATTAACAAAAAAGAATCACAAGTGAACGAGATCAACTATCAAAGTCTGGATACGCGCGTTTTACTCTTCTCATCATAGCTGGCCATGTTTTTTGTCCACCAGTTTTACCGGTGTGAACAATGTTTGCTTGGGCTTTTATTCCCTCAATTATGGATTGGTCAACTTTATGGATATTACCGGTTGCGTGTTGTAATTTAACTTGTATTTCACAGGCACAAATTAAATCGTACATGTGCATAAAAGCATCGCCAATAGTCAATCCCATAGTTAATGCGCCGTGATTGCGCAAAAGCATAAAATTGGCATTGCCTAAGTCATTTTGAAGACGTTTTATTTCCTCATGATTAACCGCTAAACCCTCATATGAATGATAACTCATGCTTGCTAAAGCAAAAGCTGAGTACTGACTGTAAGGCATTAATCCTTGTTCGGTACTTGCAACTGCAATAGCATCTTTATGATGAAGGTGAAGTGCGCATTGGTCTTGATGCCTGGCTATATGAACAGCGCTATGTATTGTAAATCCAGCCGGGTTTATTTCAAATGGACATTCGGGGTCAATCACGTTCCCTTTGATGTCAATTTTAACTAAATTAGACGCTGTAATTTCTTCAAATGCTAAACCGAAAGCATTGATTAACAAATCTTCTGTTCCGGGTATACGGGCCGAAATATGTGTGTGGATTAAATCGTCCCAACCATGCATTACTAATAACCTGTAGCATGCGGCTAGTTCAACTCTGGTGTGCCATTCTGCTTCTGATACTTTATTTTTCAAATCAACAATGGGTAAATCATACATAGCGGTTTTTAATAATCGTTAAAACATAATTACGCTATGGTATCAAAAGCGGCTGTACATTGGCATTAGCTTATTTAAATAAATCACTTATCACATCTAGCAAATATGTTCTGCCATATCTTAATGTGTTGTCGCATGCTCTCAGCGTAGTTATTGTATGCTGTTGTTTGTTGAAAATTAACATACTCTACAAATGAGTCTGGTAGGCTTTGTTGTTTAATTAATGTTTCTATTAAAGGTGAAAGTTGGTAGTGATATTTATTTAACTCAGCAGCCACGGGTTGAATGTTGTCAGCAAACAATTTAGTGAAAATATTACGCATAATCATTATATCTTCTTCTTGCTTTTTGCTAGCGCATGTATTGGTTTCATAATAGGTGTTCAGGAGCACGCTTGCTCGGTCTAGTTCGTTAGTTAAAAATGCCTGTGTTCGCCATTTTCTTGCCATTAATGGGCTAATGTTTAATTGTTGCAAATGATATTCAAGTTCGCCAATGTCTACTGTGATATTTTCATTAGCTTTTACTAGAAAACGAAAGGCCTGCTTTATAATAGGGAAGTTATCGTCTTCATTACCGCTAATAAAATCATTGGCTCTGAAAAAATGAGCATATATCTCATCTGATTGTGTAATTAAATTCGCATAAGCTAGAGGAAGATGTGTTTGTTTAGTACTAGACCATTCATCTAATTTAGACACTAGATTTTGGTTTTCTTCTAAATCTTGTTTTAGTATCGTGATGCATCTATCAAATTCTTGTAATAAATTTGTTTCGTATGCATATCTTGCAGCGGGCAACTGCATTTTACCCAATGATGTATTGCGCTGAGCAATCACTTGGTTTAGCGCGCAGTCACTAAAGGCGTAAAACTCTCGCAAATTAATACTTAATTCTGGTATGTCAATTCTTAACGCGCTTTTTTTTGGGGCTTTGAATGATTCGAGTGCTGAAATATTAGTTATTTCACTTTCTGGTAGTGGGATTTCTGTAAATGATTTTAGTCTGTCGGTATACGTTTGAATGTCTGATTCAATTTGTTTGTGGCCTGAACATGCAGTAATAAAAGTCGCGCTCAACATTATGTAAAAACCACGAAGCATATTTTTTTTATCAAAGTTCATTGGAATGTTCCTTTCACATTTTATTTCAACCACGTAGGTTGTCGTCTATCCCCAGTAATTTTTATTACGTTTAAAATTAACAATCGATTATTAACTTTTTTAAATGTGTAATCAGGGAAGAGAGTCAGAAGAAAAAGAAAGGAAGGTAAATAAAGGCCTAAAAAAGCCATCGGCATAATATACCAATGACTTTTGTCAACGCTGAGATTTAATGGAATAAACTGTCGTTTAAATATAGGTGCAGTATGACACCAACAGCATATCCTAAGGCGATCACTGGCGTCCATTTTAAATGAGACATAAAGGTATAATAGCCTCTTGCCTGTCCCATTAGCGCAACTCCAGCGGCTGATCCAATTGATAATAAGCTACCACCGATACCGGCGGTTAACGTAATTAACAACCATTGACCATGAGACATTTCAGGCATCATGGTGAGCACCGCAAACATAACCGGAATATTATCAATGACCGCTGATACGACACCTAATGTAATGTTTGCGCCCGTTGCATTCCAATCGTTATATAGAAGGTCAGACATAATAGATAGGTAGCCTATAAATCCAAGACCACCTACACACATAACCACACCATAGAAAAATAATAATGTATCCCACTCAGCTCGGCTAACTCTGCTAAAAACATCGAAAGGAACAACTGAGCCTAAACGGTCAAGTTTATCTAAGTCACCTGCTCGTTCGGCCAGTGCTTTTTTACGAGCAAGAGAACCTGGAAGGGTTTGTCGTAAAAAATAACCGAAGAATTGTAAATATCCTAAACCTAGCATCATGCCTAATACCGGCGGTAGCCCGAATGCTGTTTTAAGTGTAACCGCGGTGGCTATAGTAAGTAGGAATAAAGAAAGTATTCTTAATGCTCCGCGCTTAAGCTCCACGTCTTGGCCTTCATTGCTTGGTTTTTTGTCTTCAATAAATAGCGACATAATAACTGCTGGTACTAAATAACTTGCTAAAGATGGGAAGAATAAAGCAAAGAATTCCGTGAACTCAACCACGTTTGCTTGCCAAACCATTAGGGTAGTGATGTCGCCAAATGGACTAAATGCACCGCCTGCATTCGCAGCAACAACAATATTTACACAGCTCATTGCAATGAATTTTCTATCGCCATCGGCTACCTTCATTACAACGGCGCATAATAATAATGCGGTAGTTAAGTTATCAGCAATAGGGGAAATGAAAAATGCAAGGATGCCGCTTAACCAAAATAGTTGTTTATAACTAAAGCCTTTTTGTACCATCCACTCACGCAAACCATCAAATAGTCTTCTTTCTTCTAACGCGTTGATATAGGTCATAGCAACAAGCAAAAATAGCATGAGTTCTGCAAACTCTAATAATGCGTGTCTAAATGCATCAGTGCTTTGATCTGAAAGACCCATCGAAGCATATTGCCAAGCAATTAATATCCAAATAATACCCGCAGCAACTAGCACAGGTTTTGATTTAGCTAAATGTATTTGTTCTTCTAAAATAACAAGTACATACGCAAGAATAAATATTACAATGCAAGCAATACTGGCAATAGAGAGAGTAATATCTAATTCCCCCCCTGTAGCAGCAAAAACAGTGGGACTAACGATTGCAAGACAAACGCATAAAGCAAATGCGATAAACTTAACTATGTACATACTGTTTGTTTCCCTATTGGGCATATTACTGCCTATTAATATTCTGATGAAAAATGTATTTCGATATTATTTATGTAACATTTATGTATATTACTGGTGACTATCTTGTTAAAATATATTTAATTAAATCAAGTAGTTACTAGAGATTCTAAAGCGTGGTTATGATAGGGAGTCAGTGCCTTGGATGCAATGTTAATTTTGTATTGAGAAATTCGTTTTCGTTTAAAAGCGAGATATATAAATTAAAATTATAGAGAGTAGAACGTTAAATCTTTTTGGGATGCATCGGTAACGCAGCTTGTAACCTAAACATTTAGTTAGTATTCCAGCTTATATGAGTGATTGCCGGAATCTTTTTAAATTCATATGCTTATTACAAATTTATTAAATTTAAAGCCGTTGTTTTGTTGAGTGTTTTAACGGTTTAAACCCAAT
>DDIL01000063.1:4477-19931 GCA_002338515.1 Glaciecola sp. UBA1851
TATTTTCGTGAAATATCTAAATGGCGTCATAATATTGGCCAATGCTTCATATTGAGTGAAAACGAGTAGTAGCTATAGAATGTTTATTTCACTAATCAAAAATTATGGTGAATAAATTCAGCATACATAATGGTTATTTAGCGGATATAACGTATCAAACAAAATAATTTGATTTTTATAGAAACAAAATTGCATAAAATTGTTTGATATCGGTATAATCCCGAGCCTTACACAAACTCATTCAAGTGGCGCTTGGTAGGTGTCACCACTGGAAGGAAAATACATGCCCGTAATAACGCTCCCTGACGGAAGTCAACGCACATTCGAACAGCCTGTTTCTATTTTAGAAGTGGCAAATGATATCGGCCCTGGTTTAGCTAAAGCTACTATTGCAGGAAAAATAAATGGCGAACTAGCTGATGCGTCAGATGTAATAGATTCTGATTCAACATTACAAATAATTACTGCTAGAGATGATGATGGGTTAGAGATTATTCGTCACTCATGTGCACATTTGTTAGGGCACGCGATTAAACAGCTTTATCCAAATGTCAAAATGGCGATAGGTCCAGTCATTGATAATGGCTTCTATTATGACGTTGATTTAGAAGAGCCGCTGAATGAAGATGCTTTAGCTAAATTAGAAAAGAGAATGCTGGAGCTCGCAAAAACTAACTATGATGTGGTTAAAAAAGTAGTGTCTTGGCAACAAGCGCGGGATACCTTTGAATCACGGGGTGAGAGTTATAAAATAGAAATTCTTGACGACAACATAGAAAAGTCTGATAAACCGGGCCTATATCATCATGAAGAATATGTAGATATGTGTCGCGGACCACACGTTCCAAATATGCGTTTTTGCCAACATTTTAAGTTGATGAAAGTAGCAGGCGCATATTGGCGTGGCAATAGCGATAATAAAATGCTTCAACGAGTTTATGGTACTGCATGGCCAGATAAAAAGCAGTTAAAGTCATACTTAAATCGTTTGCAAGAGGCTGAAAAGCGTGATCATAGAAAACTCGGTAAAACGCTAGATTTATGGCATTGGCAGGAAGAAGCCCCGGGTATGGTATTTTGGCACAATGATGGTTGGACGATATATACCGAACTTGAAAAATTCATCCGTGAAAAATTGCGTGAATATGAATATGACGAGGTGAAAGGTCCATTAATGATGGATAGATCGCTATGGGAAAAGTCTGGACATTGGGATAAATATGCTGAAAACATGTTTACAACAGAATCTGAAAAGCGCGAATATGCGATAAAGCCTATGAATTGTCCGGGACATGTTCAGATATTTAATCAAGGATTAAAGTCTTATCGTGACTTGCCTTTAAAAATGGCTGAGTTTGGCTGTTGCCATCGAAATGAACCTTCAGGTGCATTACATGGTTTGATGCGCGTTCGTGGTTTTACTCAAGATGACGCGCACATTTTTTGTACCGAAGAGCAAATACTGACGGAAGTTACCGATTGTATAAAAATGGTATATGACACCTATGCAACCTTTGGATTTGAAAAAATTGCAGTGAAATTATCAACACGTCCTGAGAAACGAGTAGGTAGTGATGAAATTTGGGATAAATCAGAAGCTGCGTTAGCGCAAGCACTGACTGACAGTGAAATTGAATTTGATTATCAGCCAGGCGAAGGTGCATTCTATGGACCTAAAATTGAATTTACTTTATATGATTGCCTAGACCGAGCATGGCAGTGTGGAACCGTTCAACTAGACTTTTCAATGCCAGGTAGATTAGGCTCTACTTATGTTGATGAAGATGGTGAGCGTAAAACACCGGTTATGATTCACCGAGCTATTTTAGGCTCGCTAGAGCGTTTCATCGGTATTTTAACTGAAGAATTTACAGGCGCATTTCCTCTATGGCTAGCCCCGACACAAATTGTTGTTTCAAATATTACTGATAGCCAAACTGAATATGTTAACTCGGTTGTGTCTGATTTGAAAAATTTAGGGTTTAGAGCGAAAGCCGATGTTAGAAATGAAAAAATAGGTTTTAAAATACGTGAGCATACACTTAAAAAAGTACCTTATTTAATAGTAGTGGGTGATAAGGAAAAAGAAGCGAACGAAGTCGCTGTAAGAACACGAAAAGGCAAAGATGTGGGCGTAATGTCAGTCAGCGATTTAGCTACTTTACTAAATGAAGAAGTGAAAAGTAAAAAATTAGTTAGCACAAGTTAAAAGAATAGGTATAATACCGCATGGCGAATGTATTCGTTTGATGCTTATTGCGTTTTATTCATAAAAACATTAATGTAAGTATTTGAATATTCGTATTTTTTGGTTTTTGGAGGAATAGCAAATTAAAGGCGTTAGCAATAAATCTCAGGGCGACAAAGCCCGTATTAATGAAGAAATAACAGTAAATGAAGTACGTTTGGTTAGAGCAGATGGTGAACAAGCGGGAGTAGTTCCTACTTCAGAAGCTATGGCGCACGCGCTCGAATCAAGTTTAGATTTAGTAGAAGTTAGCCCAAATGCTAAACCTCCAGTCTGTAAAGTTATGGACTATGGTAAGTTCTTGTTTGAAAAGAGCAAGGCTCAAAAAGAACAGAAAAAGAAACAAAAGCAAATTCAGGTCAAGGAGATTAAATTTCGCCCTGGCACTGATGAAGGCGATTACCAGGTAAAACTGCGCAACCTGCGTCGCTTTCTAGAAGGTGGAGACAAAGCTAAAGTAACGATCCGTTTTCGTGGTCGAGAAATGGCTCACCAAGAGATTGGAATCGATTTGCTAAATCGCGTTAAAAACGATTTAGCAGAAATTGGCACGGTTGAGGCATTCCCTAACCGCGTTGAAGGTCGACAAATGATCATGGTACTCGCACCTGTTAAGAAGTAGTAATGGTTTAAAGTTCACTAGTCTGCACAACTAATGACACCTTGCTGCAAATTTTAATCACTCATCGTTGGATTATTAAATAGAATTTAATCCCTAGCAATTTGCTAGTTTATGAGTAACAACAATGCGGAGTTTTAGCAATGCCTAAAATGAAATCAAACAGCGGAGCTGCAAAACGTTTTCGTAAAACGGGTTCAGGTCGCTTTAAAAGCAAACAGTCTCATTTGCGTCACATTCTGACAAAGAAGAGTACTAAGCGTAAACGTCACTTGCGTAAGAAGCAGCTAGTTCACAAGAACGATACTGCACTTATTCAACGCATGTTGCCATACGTATAATTAGCACTTAGGAGACTGAAAAATGGCTAGAGTAAAACGCGGCGTAGTCGCTCGCGCACGTCACAAAAAAGTATTAAAGCAAGCTAAAGGTTACTATGGTGCTCGTTCTAGAGTATATAGAGTTGCAGTACAAGCAGTAACTAAAGCAGGTCAATACGCATATCGAGACCGTCGTCAACGTAAACGTCAATTCCGTCAGTTATGGATTGCGCGTATTAATGCGGCAGCACGTCAAAATGGCATGTCTTATTCTCGTTTCATCAACGGTTTGAAAAAAGCGTCTGTTGAAATCGATCGTAAGATACTTGCTGATATAGCAGTACATGACAAAGCAGCATTTACTGCTCTTGTTGGTGCAGCAAAAGGCGCATTAGCGTAATCAATTAACCCATGCTTTATGCATAGTTTAAGTTCTTTTCGGAAAAGCGAGCAGGAAGCTCGCTTTTTTGTTTTTTAAAAAGGAAACTGATTTTCTCTAATATATATGTTGCTGTTGCCGAAATAGCTTATAAATCGTAAATAGTACACTTTTTTATGGTGTAGTGTTTTTTAAACGTCTATAATCATCATTTAAGATTTATTGAAATAGATTTTTTTAACATCAATAAATCAATAGGTTATACTACTTTAATAAAATAGAACGAAAACTACACCATAAGCTGCGCGAGAAACTTATCAACAACTTCACAAAATGCTTGTACCTATTAAAAGGAAATAAAGATTAAATGCAATTTAAAAATGACGTATTGTTTTTAGCTGGTTTTCCTCGTTCCGGTACAACTTGGTTTTCTAATTTAATTAACTCCCATAATAGTATTGTTTATCGGCATGAGTTAATTGGTAGAAACTATGAGGCCTTTGGAGAAGAGCTTTTTAACAAAATCAAATATGATAATGGCCTAAGTGAAGATGATTATCAAAAAGCGATCAATATTGTTCGTAGAGCTGACATAGATACGGATAAACCACCTTTTTTCAAAAAGGACTTTGGATTATCTAACTATCCTAAAGTTCATCATTTTAGTTGGTTAGTTGCAAAGGCAGCTCCACCTTTTAGACCGTTTTACAACAAATTATTTAAATTTCCGAGCAAAAGAAATGATTTAAAATTACTATTGAAAGAAACTCGTTCTTTGGTTGATATGATGTCAATGTTGAAGGGATTAAGAGTCAATGGTAAGATTTTTTTAATAAGAATGCCTCATGGTAGCATCGCGTCTCATTTTAGTGGCATAAAGCAAGGTAAAATGCCTGTAGTTACTAAATCATCTAAATTGGATTTGTTCGAACTTCATGGCGACAATCCATATATTCAAAATTTAAACTACTCTAAAACCGAAATAGAAAATTTGTCGGAAGCCGCATATTTTTCAATTCAGTGGTGCATCTATCATATTGAACTACTAAATATACACAAAGAATTTCCGGACGCCATTTTATGTTTCTATGAAGACTTTGTTAATAATACGGTTGAAAAAACAAAGGAGTTAATGGCTAAACTTAACTTAGAATATACTTCTACCGTAGAATCCTTCATCCAGGAAAGCTCTGGTGCAGCAAAAAAGACCAATTCACTGCTCAAAGATTCAGGAAGTGACTTTTATAGTGTTTATCGTTCTGATTCGTTTAAAGCCGATGCTTGGCGCGACAAACTAACAGAAGACGATATTGAGACTATTGATAAATTTACTATGGAATTATATGAACAGTTGAGACAACAAGGTTAATTTATAATAGGTTTATTAATGGCTGAATTGGGAATCATAATTAAAATTAACCTTACTAAATATGCCTAAAGTCAATCTTAATTTATTCAAATGAACGCTCAAACTTAGTTATTTTTCTAATAGACTTATTTTTAACACTACCGTTTTACTCTTTCATTTCGAAAACTTGCATTTAATCTGTTTTCAACCTCAAAAAATCGCGAAAATTCCAATAAATATCTGTAAACTACGATGTTAGTATTTAACATATTTGATCACAGGCTATTGTCTAAAATAGCGATATATACGAGGAAAAGATGGATCTCCAAGCATTAATTGATGAGGCACGTTTAGCGGTTGAAGGGGCCAACTCCCCAAATGAACTAGATCTAGTCCGTGTTGATTTTATGGGCAAAAAAGGTCGGGTTACCGATCTTATGAAAGGCTTAGGGGCGTTGAGTAAAGAAGAGCGTCCTGCCGCCGGTCAAAAGATCAATTTGGTTAAGCAAGAAATTCAATCTTTGATTACAACCAAGATTCAATTACTCAAAGATGAAGAACTTAATCAAAAACTGGGTAGCGAAGCTATTGATGTAACCTTACCAGGAAGATCTACACAATTAGGTAATATACATCCTGTAAGCCGAACTATTGCAAGAATAGAAAACTTTTTCGGCGACCTTGGCTTTGCGGTAAAACAGGGGCCAGAAATTGAGGATGGTTTTCATAATTTTGATGCGTTAAACATTCCCAAAAATCATCCAGCTCGCGCAGATCACGATACCTTTTATTTTAACCCTAATCTTATGCTTCGAACGCAAACATCAGGCGTTCAGATAAGAACGATGGAAAAGCAACCACCACCACTGAGAATAATTTCTCCTGGCCGTGTTTACAGAAACGACTATGATCAAACTCATACACCTATGTTTCATCAGGTTGAAGGATTGATGGTAGACACTGATGTTAGCTTTGCCGAGTTAAAAGGTATTTTGCATGACTTTTTGCATCACTTTTTTGAAGAAGACTTAAAAATCCGATTTAGACCTTCTTATTTTCCATTTACTGAACCATCTGCTGAGGTAGATGTAATGGGTAAAAATGGCAAGTGGCTAGAGGTGTTAGGTTGCGGCATGGTGCACCCAAACGTGCTTAAAGCAGTCAATATTGACTCTGAAAAATATACCGGCTTTGCATTTGGTATGGGAGTAGAGCGTTTAACTATGTTGAGATATGGTGTAAACGACCTCAGAGCATTTTTTGAAAATGATGTACGTTTTTTGAAACAGTTTAAATAATTAGAGTAAAGCATGAAATTTAGTGAATCATGGTTAAGAGAGTGGGTAAACCCTCAAATTAGCACAAACGAATTGTGCGAACAGTTAAGTATGGCTGGACTAGAAGTAGATGGCCTAGAAAATTGTGCGGCAGATTTTTCAGGCGTATTAATCGGCGAAGTAGTAGAATGTGGCCGTCACCCTGACGCAGATAAATTGCAAGTCACAAAAGTTCACATAGGCGAAGAAGCTTTATTAGATATAGTCTGTGGCGCACCAAATTGTAGAACTGGTTTAAAAGTAGCCGTCGCTGTAGTGGGTGCAGTTTTACCCGGCAACTTTAAAATTAAAAAAGCTAAATTACGCGGACAACCTTCACATGGAATGCTTTGTAGCTTTTCTGAACTAGGCATGGGAGAAGATCATTCAGGTATTATTGAGTTGCCCAACGATGCGCCAATTGGAACTGATATAAGAGAGTATTTGTCTCTAGATGATAATATTATTGAAATTGATTTAACACCAAATCGTGCTGATTGCTTGGGTATCAAAGGGGTAGCGCGGGAAGTAGGTGTGCTTAATCAAAAAGATGTTCAAAATCTCTCAATCAAAGCTGCCGAAGTTTCAAGTACTGCATCGCGTGAAATAAAGCTAGAAAATCCTTCAGCATGCCCTAGGTATCTTGGGCGAATTATTGAAAATGTCGATATGTCTAAAAGTTCTCCTTTATGGTTGAAGGAAAAGCTAAGACGAAGTGGCATCCGTTCAATCGATCCAGTTGTTGATGTAACAAATTACGTTTTGCTTGAGCTAGGGCATCCAATGCATGCATTTGATAACGATAAGTTATCAGGCGCAATAATAGTAAGGCAAGCGAAAAATGATGAGACATTAATTCTATTAGATGAGAATGAAGTTAAGCTTAAGGAAAATACTTTAGTCATTGCCGATGAAGAAAAGAGTTTAGCGATGGCTGGGATTTTTGGCGGATTAAACTCAGGGGTTAAATCGACAACAGAGACTATTTTCTTAGAGTCTGCATTTTTCTCTCCAGATGCAATTTTAGGGATTGCACGCCAATATGGTCTGCATACAGATGCTTCTCATCGGTACGAGCGAGGCGTTGATCCTGAGTTGCAAACCAAAGCAATGGAAAGGGCAACACAGTTGTTATTAGACATTGTAGGTGGCTATCCTGGACCCATCACTGAAGCGATAAGTAAACCCGACTTGCCTGTTAAAGCTAAAATTGAGTTACGAAACAAACGCCTAACTCGTTTGCTAGGGGTTGAGATTGAAGCTCATAGAGTCACTGATATTTTGAATCGCTTAGGTATGAAGGTGTCCGTAACAGAAAAAGGTTGGCTAGTAAGCGCGCCATCTTACAGATTTGACATAGCGATTGAAGAAGATTTAATTGAAGAAATTGCTAGAGTTTATGGTTATAACAATATAAATAATGCTGCGCCTCTTTCTCGTTTAGAAATCACTCAAAGTATTGAAAGCAATATACCTTTGAGTGATTTTAAAACCTTACTGTGTGCTAAAGGGTGTTATGAAGCAGTAACTTACTCTTTCGTTGACCCTAAATCACAAGCATTGTTATTTCCTGAAGTTAAAACATTAACACTACCGCATCCTATTAGTTCTGATATGTCAGTCATGAGAGTTAGTTTATTGCCTGGCTTGTTGCAAACACTGTCTTATAATCAAAAGCGTCAACAATCTAATTTATCGTTTTTTGAGTCAGGTCTTGTCTTTACCGCGGACGAAAATTCAGAAAATGGGGTAGACCAAAAGCCTATGCTTGGAGGGGTGTTTGCAGGTAATACGCATGCAGAACATTGGTCTATAGCAAACAAACCTGTTGATTTCTTTGATATAAAAGGCATAGTAGAGGAGTTGTTAGGGTTAGGTGGTGGTCTGGTTGAATTTGAATTCGTTGCATCACAACATATTGCTTTTCATCCTGGTATATGTGCAAGCATAGTACTTGGACAAGAAGTAATAGGGACACTTGGCGCTATTCATCCAAAATTTGAGAAGAAACTAGGATTAGGCGGAAGAACGTTTGCATTTGAGTTAATGCTGGATAAAATAAATAAACGTAACATTCCAGAAGTTTTACCTATTTCTAAATTCCCAGCAATCCGTAGGGACCTAGCAGTCATTGTTTCAGATCAAATAAATACAGGTAAATTACTAAAAAGTATCGAAAAAATTGGAATATCTAATCTTGTTAGCTTAAACTTGTTTGACCTATACACAGGAGAAGGTATAGGAGATGGGGAAAAGAGTCTCGCTCTGTCTATTTGGCTTCAAAGTGTTGATAAGACACTAGAAGATCAAGAAATTCAAGATACTGTCGATAAGGTAGTTACACATTTGCGAGATAACTTTAGTGCAGCATTGAGAGATTAAATTTATGGCATTAACCAAAGCAGACATGGCTGAGCATTTATTCGAAAAGCTTGGCGTTAACAAGAAAGATGCAAAAGACTTAGTAGAATTGTTTTTTGAAGAAATTAAAAAGTGTTTAGAATCTGGTGAACAGGTTAAGTTGTCTGGCTTTGGGAATTTCGATTTGCGTACTAAGAACGAACGACCTGGCAGAAATCCTAAAACCGGTGAAGATATCCCTATCAAAGCGAGAAGGGTTGTCACATTTAGACCTGGCCAGAAGTTGAAAATAAGAGTTGAAAATATTCCTGCAAGTTAGTCATTTAATTGATTTAAAAGGATTTTCTTTTAGGCGCATAACAACAATATGCGCCTTTTGCATGTCAGTTACATTATTTTCTTGCTCAGATGCTAATGATGTTAAGGGTAAACCTAAAGCTCCAAACCAGCAAACACTCAATAGTATTGCTGACAAGTCAAATA
Source organism: Glaciecola sp. UBA1851 (assembly GCA_002338515.1). GTDB lineage: Bacteria > Pseudomonadota > Gammaproteobacteria > Enterobacterales > Alteromonadaceae > Glaciecola. The sequence goes on from DDIL01000063.1 coordinate 13,552, forward strand.
CTCAACAATTCGATAATATTGAACGTGCAAATCAACCTTTATTAACACTAGGTGAGTTGCTTGGCGCCGCTGATGTGAAGCTCGCATTAGCGAAAGCAGCTGACGAAGGGAATATGCCAATTTTGAAATATTGGCAAAATCAATTGTTAACGGCTGCTGAGGAAGTTAATTTAACTAATGAAGAAGTTATGTTGATTTCTGGTCCGCAAGGATTAAAATATTTAGAGTTTCAGGGAATGAAAACTAACTATCACAATGCTTTTGATGAGGCATTCTTCAACTTTCAAGATGTAGATGCGGTTTATGATGCTTTTCCAGCTTTCGAGAATTTGCATGAGCGCTCTAGAGAATTGGTTTCACAAAGAGACCAATTAATACAAAAAGTCGCTTCAGAGCTTGAAAGCAATGGTTTTGAAGGTGACCCGTTAGATGAAGCTCGAATTCAATGGCAGAATTTCGTATTAAACAATGCTGAAACAGAAGGGACAGAGCCTATTTCTAATCCTTAACCCATTCAAATTTGAGTCATGGTTAGAATATTTTCATTAAATCATTTAAACAGTTTAGATAACTTTTATATCTTCAATTGAATTAACTTTATTCATCAACCTTGCGAATACAAACATAAAATCAGAAAGTCTATTTAAATATGCAATTGAGGTGGCGTTAACGTCATGAATTTTAGATAAAGACACTAATGTCCTTTCAGCGCGTCTAGCGATGGTTCTGACAACATGAGTTTGAGAGGATATGAAACTCCCACCTGGCAATATAAAATGAGTTTGGGGGGGTAAAGTGCTTTGAATAGTATCAATCCACGTTTCTAACTTGCCAACACTTTCATTTGTTAATTTATCTGTATCTGAAAGCGCAAAACCTATGGTAAACAAATCATGTTGACATGTTTGTAAGTTGGTTACCCACTTACTTATCTCAGTTACTTCTGTCATATTGTTTGTTGAATCATTAAAGGGTGACATTGTGTTGATGCAACTGACGAGTAGCCCTATTTGGGAATTTAATTCATCTAATGTACCGTAAGTTTCTACTAGAATATCGTCTTTACTTACTCGTATTACTTCTTTTGTGTATACGGCCGTTGTGCCTTTATCACCTTGTTTTGTATAGATTTTCAAATCTAGTCCTTATCGGTATATTGAACCATTACTCATTTAACTACTCTTGTAAATCTGACTCATCTTCGCTAGGAGTTGGAGGGATGAAACGCTCCAATCGTACAATCATACCAAAAGCAGGGTGGTCAAAATAATGAATCTGTTTCGATATTATCCGTCTTCGCTGCTCAAAAGGGTATGCTTGAATAAACGCGTTATCTTGGGTGTTGACTTCTAATTTGTAATGATTCATTTTACTGTCTATGTGTAAATAGGGCACTTGATTCACATATTCTAAATAGACTTTTATCACGCCATCAACTTCATAAGATGATTGGATACTATTCGCATCCAATTCGTTATCATCCATTCCGTTTTCAACTGCTAACCAATTTACTTTCTCGTTCCTATCTAATGCGACTTCAAGCTCTTCAAAGAAAATTCTTTGGGCCTCTAAATCGTCGCCATCAGACGCAATTTCTTGTAGCGCTATAGTTTGTTCTTGTTGTTCATTATAACGCGCTAACCATTCTTCGTAGTCCCGTTGATTATGCTCATGTTTAACATGGAGAAACTCGCCTGCTATTACTCTTATATATTCAGCATTGTCTATACCGAAAACGACATTTTCACGCCATGCAGTGTAAAGTAAAGGTTGTATATCTCTTTGCCTAAAAACCTTCTCAGAGAACTCTTTTAGTGCTAAATCTTGATCGTTAAGCATGTGTATATGATTATTGAATGTGCTTTGATCACTAAATAAGTTTATACCTATGTTTTTTGGGTACGAGACCGATAAATCAGTTCGATGGCAAGATATAGACAAAGACTCCATATTTATATTATTCGCACTTCCAATACTTTTTTGTAAATAAGAAACTAAATTATTAAGCTTATCTTCAATGATAGTATTTTGATCATGGTTACTGGTGTGTTCAATCTTTTGTATAGTGCTCGCTAAAATATCTTTTTGGTTCGTGAGACCAAGTTGAGTGCTGCCTTTAAATGGCATAGTTCGAAGCGTTTCAAGCCACGCTAGTAATGAAATATCACTTGGTTGTTTTACCGATTCAAACAAAGTTTGAAACGTCTGTTGATATTCTACACTTTGAATAATATCTGATGTAAGTACGCTATATTGCAAAGTATTGATTGCAAAAGTGTCAATTTCACTTGTATTTTCGTCAATTGTGCTTAGTTCCTGAATGCTGCGTTTGCTGTCATCGTCTAATGAGTTAATCAGTGAATCTAAGTTTTGTTGTTGATCGATTATGTCTTTCGCATTGCCGTCTTGAGACGTCAATTTAGGCGTGGTTAATTGGATTTCCTGTGTAATCTGGTTAATACCTTCATAAGCACTGATAGATTGTATATTAAAGGGAACCGGTAATACTGACTTTGGTATGTTGTTACATGTAGGTAGTTGATGTAGATAGCGAGACAAAGGCTCTTGGTTTTTTAAGGCCTGCAGCAATAATATGTGGTTAGATGATTCCGTTATTTGGTCAATTGTTGATTGATTGAAATCTTCTGTGTTTGTAGGTAATAAATCTCGTTTAAACACAATAAGTTCAACGTTAAACCACCAATCTTGGTCATCATTTTGCGCGTCAACATTTTTTGAAAAGCAAATAAATCCCAACGCTAACATCATTGAACAATAAACTTTCGCTTGAGATAAACAAGGCGGAAACGGATTTAAAATATTTGTTAGTGTACACTTTATTTGGTTATGCATAACCGCCCTCGACCAATAAATTCAATAACCTCATAACATATTCCAGTCTTTCATTATTTGCTTGGGTTTTGCGCATGAACCGTAATTTAGTTGGGCCATCAAATTTAAATTCCTTAGGGTGAGTTTGAATCAACTTAATTAAAAACCCAGGGTCAACTTTAGCTTCTTGAGTAAACTCAATACTACCACCTAGTTCAGTAGCTTCAATCTTATTTATTCCAATTTCTGCCGCCATTAATTTTGCGACAGATAGTTGCACTAAATTTCTGGTTGCGCTAGGTAGAAGTCCGAAACGATCAATTAGTTCAATTTGCACTTCATCAATTTCATCTACATGCTTACAGTTTGCTAACTTTTTATACATAGCTAATCGCATATTGACGTCGCCAATATAGTCTTCTGGGAAAAGCGCAGGTATTCTTAATTCTATTTCTGTTTGTTTGGTTAATGTATCATTTAAGCTTGGCTCTCTGCCTTCTTTTAATGCCTCAACTGCCGCTTCAAGCATTTCCATGTATAAATTAAAACCAACTGAGTTAATTTGACCTGATTGGTCGTCGCCTAGCAATTCACCTGCTCCACGAATTTCTAAATCGTGTGTAGCAAGCGCAAAGCCTGCACCTAAAGTTTCAAGTGACGCGATAGCTTCTAAGCGTTTTTTAGCGTCTTTTGTCATCCTGCGCGGATGAGGCGTAAGTAGGTAAGCATAGGCTTGATGGTGTGAACGCCCAACACGACCGCGTAGCTGATGCAGTTGTGCAAGTCCTAAGTGGTCAGCTCTATCCATAATAATGGTATTAGCTGTCGCCACATCAATTCCGGTTTCAATAATAGTAGAACAAACCAGTACATTGTATCGTTGATGATAAAAATCATTCATTACATTTTCTAGTTCGCGCTCTCGCATTTGCCCATGTCCTATTGCTATGCGAGCCTCGGGCACTATTTCGGCAATATCAGCAGCGGTTTTTTCGATCGTTTTAACTTCATTATGTAAAAAGTATACTTGACCACCTCTTAAAATCTCCCGCATGATTGCTTCACGGATAACTTCGGCCTGGCGCTGTAATACAAATGTTTTTACTGCTAATCGTTTAGCGGGTGCGGTCGCAATAATTGATAAGTCACGCATGCCGCTTAAAGCCATGTTCAGCGTTCTAGGAATGGGTGTTGCGGTAAGCGTCAGTACATCAACATCTGAACGCAGCGCTTTAAAACGCTCTTTTTGCCTCACACCAAACCTGTGTTCCTCATCAATAATAACCAAGCCTAGATCTCCAAACTTTACGTCCTTTTGGATAAGCTTGTGTGTTCCAACCACTATGTCTACCTGACCGTCTGCCACTCGCTGCATAATGTCTTTTTGATCTTTTGCACTAATAAATCGTGATACAACTTCTATATTCATTGGAAATTGTGAAAAACGATTTTTAAAGTTTTCATAATGTTGCTGAGCAAGTAGGGTGGTAGGAACCAAAATTGCGACTTGTTTGCCATTAATTGCACTAATGTATGCTGCACGCATGGCGACTTCTGTTTTACCAAAGCCAACATCACCACAAACAAGTCTATCCATAGCATTTTTGCCGCCCATATCTTGCAATACGGCATTAATGGCTTTTTCTTGGTCTTCTGTTTCACTGTACGGAAAACTATCTGCAAAACGTTGATATTCTTGCCATTCAATTGGGTAAGCATGACCAGGTTTAGCCGCGCGTTTTGCATAAATATCAAGTAGATGTGCGGCAACATCTCTTACTTTTTCCGCTGCTTTTTGTTTAGCTTTAGACCATGTGTCGTTGCCTAGTAAATGCAACGGAGCATGTTCTGCATCTCCGCCGCTATACCGACTAATTAAATGCAAGGAGGAAACCGGTACATACAGTTTGGCTTGCTTGGCATATTCTATTGCCAGATACTCAGTAGTGACACCGCCAGCATCAAGGGTTTGCAGGCCTAAAAAACGCCCTACACCATGCTCTAAATGCACAACAGGTGAGCCCTCAGAAAGCTCAGCAAGGTTTCTGATAATTGCGCTTTCATCAATGTTCGTTGCTTTATTCTTTTGCTTGCGACGACTGACTTTATGTCCAAGTAACTGTTTTTCAGTCACAAAAATTAGCGACTTTTTACTGTCGGTACAATCAAAACTATCTTCTATTGGGCCAACAACAATACTTAGTTTTTTATTTGCTATTGCTTGGGTAAAGCTATCCGCAGAATCAACCTTAATTTCAGCTTTACTTAGTATGTTAATTAAGCTTTCTTTATGCCCTGCAGACTCAGCCACAAATACGACTTTCTTGGCATTTTCATTAGCTTTTTTTATTTCCGCTTGTATGGCTGAATAAGGATTAGTGGCTAATGTGTCTATGCCAATATTTTGAATCAAAGCTGTATGAAAATTAACTGATCCTGATGAAGTTTCATCGCCAGTGCTTGATATTCTTGCGCTTGGCCATTTTTTTAACGAAGCGGTTAATTCGTCGTGCGTAACAAATATTCGATTTGGCTCTAGCAAAGGGCGGGCAAGATTATATTGGTATTGTTCGTATCTATTGGTTAAGTCTGACCAGAACTTCTCGGTTGCCTCAAACAAATTGCTATTATAAGTAAAGATGCTGTCTTCATGCAGGTAATCAAAAATAGTCGCAGTTTGTTCAAAAAATAATGGTAAATAGTATTCAACACCACCGGGCATTGTTCCTTTACTGACTTGATACAAAATCGAGTCTTGACCATTACTCACTTTTTCTGAAAATGCATCAATATATCTAGTTCTAAAGCCCGACAACGCGTCTTTATCAACAGGGAATTCTCGTGCAGGCAGTAAACGAATGTTATCGACTTCATCTAGACTTCGCTGAGTACTAGGGTCAAAATAACGGATTGAGTCTATTTCATCATCGAATAAATCGATTCTAAAGGGCTTGTCGCTGCCCATTGGGAATAAATCAATAATAGAACCTCTGACACTAAACTCGCTGTGAGACATAACCTGTCCAACATGTAAGTAGCCAGACTTTTCTAAATTACGTCTGAATTCAGTTGGGTCTAATTGTTGAGCTTTATTTAAATAGAGAAGGTGTTGTCCAACATATTCTACAGGTGCTAAACGCTGCAATAATGTGCTAACAGGAACTAAGTAAATACCGGGTTGTTTTTTACTGAGTAAGTATAGCGTTTCTAATCGTTTAGATATAATGTCTTGATGAGGTGAAAAATGATCATAAGGGAGTGTTTCATAGTGCGGAAATAAATGTATGTCGATTGAATCACCATCACAAAAGAAACGTATTTCTTTTTCTAGTTGATACGCTTCAGCAGTGTCGGACGTAATCACAATTAAAGGGCCCGTGTGTGATTGTGCAGCATTGGCCAGTGCCATAGCTTTAGCGCCACCGTTAAGGCCGTTCCACTTTATTCTATCTGGTATGTTTCGTTGAGTTTTTGTTTTTGGTAATCGTGGCTTAAAAATAGAAGACATTAAGTCGTTGCAACTCCAACAAAGATGGGTGTTTAAAATA
>DDIL01000063.1:20216-26062 GCA_002338515.1 Glaciecola sp. UBA1851
TACATTTAAAAGAGCGCAAACTATCAAGCCATTCACGCGTCAAAATTATTACCTAGATTATACCTTTTTAGATGCAATAAAGTTACTACTGAGCCTTATTTTTTTCTTTTACTTTCCGTAAAGCTTGAGTTTGTAAATGCAAACTGGCTCTTACTAATAACTCTTGGTCTTGCTCGCGAATATGTGTGTATACATAACTCACCTCATAACAGTCGTCTATTTGTTCACAAGCAATGGCTTCAGCATAACAATAAATAGCGGCCGATTCAGTTTCCAAAAACATTTTTATGGCTGTTTTTGAACCTAAATCTACATGCTCACGTTGGCTGACAATGACGCCACCTCCTCCAAACTTAATGGCCTGTGCTTGATACTGTGGTTCGTCTTGTTGTTGAAGAATATAACTCATCATTAAATCTATTTTCTGAGCTTGAAACTGCAAATAGTCCACTAATTCAGTCAATTTATCACCAAGATTGCGCAAGGGTTTTAATGCTTGCGACTGAATTTCAGACATTTCACCCGCAATTTTAAATGCATAAGGCATGTTTGTTTCAAAATCATCATAGCTATGATGTAATTGCGCATCATCTAAAGGCAATAAATTTGCCTTAATAGGGAAAGCGATTAAAAAGAATGAATTAAATTGTTGTTGTTTTTCTTCTAATGTAGCCAAATGTTCGTCCTTTGTTCGACAAATATGACAAGTTGTTTTGAATAATAGTAAACTTATGCTCAAATAACATCAATTTTGTAAGAGTTCTCGAATCTTCATGTCTGTTTCTGCTTTTATTGCCTATCGATACTCACAGTCTGGTTCAAGGCAAAGTTTTATCGCCTTTATCAATCTATTCTCTATCATAGGTATAGGCCTTGGGTTGGCTTCGTTAATACTTGTATTGTCTGTCATGAATGGTTTAGAAGGGCAACTTAAAAAGCGCGTTTTAGGCATAGTGCCGCATATTGTCGTTAATAGTTCTGAAAAGATTAATATTCCGCCACATCTTAGTCATAATGTGATTGCACAAGTAGACTACCTAGAACGAGAAGTGATTGTTCAATCAAGAAACAACTTAACCGGTGTGTTTTTGCAAGGTACAGATATAAATACGAGTAAAAAGCATTCAATTATTGCTAAAAATGTATTGATAGGGCAGTGGGAAAGTATTAGTCAGGGAAGTTTTAACGTTGGGATTAGTCAAATATTAGCAAATAAATTAGGCGTGGATATAGGGCAACAACTCCGTTTAATTAGTACCAGTGCAAGTATTAATTCTCCTTTAGGTCGATTACCAAGCCAACGACTCGCAACAATATCAATGATATATGGTGTGAATTCTGAAATGGATGATCGAACTATGATTATTCATATTGAAGACTTAGCTAGGCTTTCACGAAAAAAATCGAAAGATATCCTAGGTCAGCGGTTTTATTTAAATGATGCGTTTCAATATGAAGAAGTGAATCAATTCCTCATAGATTTAAACTATGAAACGACTACCTGGCGAGATCGACAAGGCCCATTTTTTGATGCAGTTAAAATGGAAAAGAATATGATGGCATTGATGCTACTACTTATTATTGCCGTTGCTGCATTTAACGTAGTGTCAGCTTTGGTAATGGTTGTATCAGAAAAGAAAACCGATATTGCTATACTTCAAACACAAGGAATGGGGCCAAATGATGTTATGTGGATATTCCTGTTTAATGGCATTTTTAATGGATTGAAAGGCGTGTTGGCTGGTTTGGTTTTTGGTTTATTAGCATGCTTTTTTATCAATGATTTTTTAGTGTTAATAGGTTCAAATTTAGCCTTTGGTGAAAATGGGCAAGGTTTGCCAATTGATATAGATTTTTTGCAATTAGTCATTATTTCTTTGTGTTCGCTGTTTCTTTGTTTATTAGCTAGCTATTACCCAGCAAAAAAAGCACAGTCATTCAATCCAGTAGCCAGTTTAAGAACAGAATAATAACCATCAGTTTTGCTGCATAATGACTTTTAGATGAAGTTCAATAACGTGCAAAAACGTCGTATTATCTTGTTAATAGTTTTACGCGACTTATAATGTACACAGTACCTAAATACAGGAATAATTTGTGACCAAAATTTATATTGATTCTTCATCATTATTGAAAGATTCGTTCAAAGTAGCATCTATGGCTTATGAAGATGGCTTTAGGCCTGATTTTATTGTTGGAATATGGAGAGGGGGCGCGCCAATTGGTATTGCTGTTCAAGAGTTTTTTGAATATAAACAAGCGCCTACTGATCATATTGCTGTTCGTACTTCATCTTACTATGGTATAAATCAGCAATCAAAAGAGATTAAGGTACATGGCTTACATTATTTAGTGGAGAACGCTAATGCCGACGACAAGCTATTGATTGTTGACGATGTATTTGATTCAGGAAGAAGTATTGAAGCATTAATTAACCAAATCCACAGTTTAATGCGTTTAAATGCACCGAAAGATATGCGTATTGCCACGCCATATTTTAAACCAACTAACAATAAAACATTAAATAAGCTAACGCCTGATTACTTTGTTCATGAAAGTGAAGACTGGTTAGTCTTTCCGCACGAATTATCTGGGCTAACCAAACAAGAAATATTAGACGGCAAAACAGAATTAAGTGAGATTATAGACTTGTTGTTTGACTAGGCCGTAATTATTAAATGATTGGGCTGGCAGGTAACAGTGGTTATGTTGTTACTTGCCATCTAAGTAGAATTTATCGTGGTATGTATGGACTAAATCTGGTTTGTAAACCACTAAACAGGTGATACTAAAACCATTAAAGAACGACTCTTGTAACACCATCAAAATAGCCATCATTAAATAATTGTATTCAATTACATCCCAAGTATATACGCCGTCAGCATAGTAGTAACCACTTAAAAGTAGCATTTTTAAACCCACGCTAATTGCGCCAGGAATAAATGCACAAATAAAGATGTACACGAATAAATGCTTTGGAAGTTTATGAAATGCCCAAGAAAAAATAAGGTATGTTGATGTAATGGGCACTGCGACGCCTATTAAGGCGTTTACACCAAACATAGCCCATGCATCATTGCCTATAGCGGTTGAAATTAATAACACCACTGAGCCTGCCAACATAGCCCACCTGTACCCAAGTACTAAAGTGAGAGTAGTGAGCCATAAAAAATGTATCACTAACCCATCATAGATACTGACTCTAAATAGCCACAAAAAAGAGACTGCTACCACAGAGCCAAAAACTATATGTTGCCATTTTTTATCTTTAACAATGCGAGTGATTTCTGTTTTACTGGCAAGAAAAATAATTAAACCAATAAAAACAAGTAAACAAACAGTTTGTAAACTAGTCACTAAATGTTGTCCATATTGGTGCGTGATCTGAAGGTTTCTCTATTCCTCTTAGCTCATAATCTATACCCGCATCTAGGGTTAGGTTACTTAACGCAGGCGTAGTAATAATTAAATCTATTCTCAATCCTCGATTATCTAAAAATCCTTTTGAGCGGTAATCAAACCAACTAAATCTATCTGCAACACTAGGATGTAGCTGTCTAAAGGTATCCGTAAAACCAAATGACATAAGTTTTTCTAACCATTCACGCTCTTCTGGTAAGAAACTACATTTTCCGGTCCGTAGCCAGCGTTTTCTAGAATCTTCAGTAATACCTATATCGATATCTTGATGGGATATATTAAAATCTCCAATTATGGCGAGCTTATCTTCAATAGTATGATTTTGTTCAATGTAATTCTGCAAGTCTTGATAAAACTTTTCTTTGTACGGGAATTTAGTTGGATGATCTCTACTTTCGCCTTGAGGGAAATAACCATTTAAAACATGTATTGACTGACCATTTGAGTCTTTGTATTCCACAATGATCATACGTTTTTGTGCGTCTTCATCGTCACTTGGAAAGCCATACTGTACACTGTCGGCAGGATTTTTAGTTAAAAATGCGACGCCATAATGTCCTTTCTGGCCATGGAAATAGACGCTGTAGCCTAACTTTTCGACATCTTCGACTGGAAACATGTCGTTATGTACTTTAATTTCTTGAAGACCAAGTATGTCTGGCTGGTGTTTTTCCAGTAACGCCGCTAGTTGATGTAAACGAGCTCGTATGCCGTTTATGTTAAAAGACATTATTTTCATTTTTCGTTAACGCTTCTTTTTTATATTTAGCGGTAAGTGTATCAAAGTACCTTTAAGAAATGATGTTTAAACACATATTTTTTGGTTGATTGCGTAAATCATGTTCAAGTCTCATTAAAATTGAGAACATTTTAAGAGTTTTGGTTGAGGGAAAAGCGGATCAGTTAGCGTTTTGGTTACGTAAAAAAGTTTTAGGACTATTCAGAATGAACCCTATGGTCAGCGCTCATAAATTATTGAGACAAACTGCTGAAAAATCGTATAGCAAAGTTCAACTAGATCAGATAAAACCTAGGAAGCTAAATATTTTCAGATAGCTTCTGAGGCTTTATTTAAACTGAAAAAATTATCGACTCATATGGTAAAGAGGTGAAGCACACCCATTACATGTGATTAAACGACGGTTATCAGTTTCTTCATCAATACCTAGGTTTCTTAATGATCTTGAACCACAATGCCGACAAATAATTCCCTTTTTTGTTTTTACTTGTGGAAACTGCTCAACATATTCATAAATAGATAATGGGTGAGAGTTATTCCAATTTTTAAATACAAACCAAGCTAGAAAAGCATAAAACACCACCGCGACTATTACTACCATTAGCGCGCCAATACCACTTATCATACAACATCCTACTTTTCACAAATTATTTACATTTATACGTACATAAAAGCATACCTATGTATGCACACGCATAAGTATACCAGAAATTTCTATTTTGAAAGTAATTTTATTGTATTATTTACAAGATTTTTGATAACAAATTGAGAGTATTTTGAGTTTTAAGCGTGATTTTGATTTTACGAGTATTTCTAATGAAATTTATCTAGATTCTGCTGCCACTAGCAAAACGTTAACAACGAGTATTTCTGCAATTAACGAATATTTTAAATTCTACAATGCAAATGTTCATAGAGGTAGTTATAGCAGTGCGATTAAAGCGACTAATTTATATGAATTAGCGCGTGAAAGTGTGGCTCAATTAATAAATGCAACTAGTACAAATGAAGTTGTATTTACTAGTGGAGCAACACAAAGCCTAAACTTAATAGCAAACGGCTTACACTCAAATATGTTACACGGCGATGAAATTCTCATTTTTGAAAGTGAGCATCATGCAAATATTTTGCCTTGGCAAGCCCTTGCCAAGCGCTTGAATATGACTTTGACGCCTATTAAATTAGAGCCGTCGGGTATATTTAATGACGAAAGCTTGTCGAAATGTTTAGATCGCATAACTAATAAAACAGCGATAATTGCGATGGCGCATGCTTCCAATGCATTAGGGAATGTTTACCCAATAAAAACAATATGCGAAAAAGCCAGACAACATGATGCATTAACTATTATTGACGGCACTCAAGCGGCTCTTCATTTACATGTTGATGTACAAGTTATTAATTGTGATTTTTATGCATTAAGCGGTCACAAAATGTATGCTAGTACAGGCATTGGCGCGATGTATGGAAAGTTTTCATTGCTGGAAAATTTAATTCCTTCAACGTTAGGCGGTGAAATGATTACTCAGGTAACTTGGACTGGGTTTCAAACTCAACCGCCACCTATAAAATTTGAAGCAGGTACCGGTAATATTGTTGGTGCAATTAGTCTTGGTGAATCCGCTGCTTACATCAAATCAAATTTTGCTAACTTACAGCGTTATGAAACTCGTCTTTTTAAATACCT
>DDIL01000063.1:26300-31522 GCA_002338515.1 Glaciecola sp. UBA1851
TTGGATGCGATTGCCCCAATTGTTAGTAAAGATCAAATTGAAATTTATGGTAATATTTTAGCGTACTTTTCAAACCCTAATTTTGAGTTTGATAAGTACTGTATTCCCGTTCTTTCTTTTAACCTCAAAAATACGCATTGTTATGACGTGGCAACATTTCTAGCGCAGCAGTCTATCGCGGTTAGAGCGGGGCATCATTGTGCCATGCCACTTATGCAAGGTTTACATATAGAGGGTTGTGTCCGTCTATCATTAGCTTGTTATAATGAATTTGATGAAATTAATTTACTAATTGATGCCTTAAAAGATTGCATTAAAAATACTAATATATCTTATAGAGCGAACCCCGAAAGAATTGATTCAAACGATACTGTTGATGCGATTAAAAAGGCCAACAACTGGTCAGAAAAGCATCGTCAAATACTGCTGGCCAGTAAACAATTACCATTATTGCCGGTATCGCATAGAAATAGAAAAAACGAAATAATTGGATGTGAAGCAGATGTGTGGCTTGCTGAATTAGCCCCACAGGAAAATGAATCACAAACGAATGCAGCTACTATGCTTTATGCTTATTCAAATAGTAAGGTAGTACGAGGATTATTGTCGTTAATTCTAAATAAATTAAATCGTTGTCCAGACACTAACATAGAAGAATATTTACGCATGTTAGGCTTGACTCAATATTTTAGTCAGGGGAGGCGGGATGGCATTAAAAGTATTATTAAAACCATAGAAAAGAACAACAGACCCTAGGGCTTTAGTTCGCTTTCATAACTACTTGTTTTTTGCTTCAATCCACTGACTCATATACTTATTAGCTTGAAATGCTTGTTGACTAAGCATTCGTTGCATAAAGTTTTTTGTTCTATCTTTTTCTAGTGATTTTGCTTTATTTTCTAGCGTGTTTAAGAACAATCGTTGATTGTTTTCAATATTATAAAGGGTCTTTAGAATAGTTGTTCCATTGGTAACGGCTGTAGCATGTAAATTCTGCTCTAAATAATATTCAACAGATGCTTGAATAAATGTTTCAATATCGTTAGCAATAAAGCCGGGCCATGGCAAGTCTGAAATACCTTCTGCTCCTAATGGTGTAGTAATACTCGGGGTTTGTACCTGCATGGCATCAAGCAGTTTTCCTTTAACACCTGCACCAAACGTTATAGGAGCAAGCATGACTCTTGCGTTTGTTATCACTTCAAATTGATTTTTAGCAAATCCATGCATATAAAAGTTTATAGAAGGTTTGTCTAATTGTTTTGCTTTAGGCGTCATATATGCCCCATACACGTGACATTTTATAGATTTCCCTGCTGTGCCTAATTTTTTAATTAGCGTTTTTCTTATATGTGGCCAGATGTTTTCTGCAAGTATTTTTGCCGCATGATAGTTTGGCGAATGACGAAAATTACCGATAAACACAAAATCCTGTTTGTCATCAAAACTTGGGAGGGAAATTTGTTGCTTGTCGTTAGATAAAATAAAAGGGATGTTCGCAATTTGATTACTAGGTACATTAAACTCACTTTGTAATAATAATGATTCAAAATCAGACAGCAATAGCGTTAAGTCAGCTTGATAAATACAGGATAACTCTCTTAAGCATAACTTATTATACAAGTATTCTTTATTCGGACCGACGGCATCTGAAGTATGAAATGATTGGATATTATTATTTTCTGACTTTAGTTGTAAGTGTCTAGCTTCTCGCAAAAAATGTAAATCTTCAGCATCAATTATCGTCATTACGTTGGGACTAGCTTCTTTGACTCGCCAAGCAAATTGCTCAAATGTCAAAAACCGATCAAAAATGACTATATCAGGCTGGATATGTTTTACTTGCTCATTGAAGGAGCTGCAATTCAATTTACAGTGGTCATTAGTTATGCCTAATTTAGTCAAATTTTGAGAGTGATCATTTTGCTCTGCAGGACATAAAAAATAAACTTGCCATTGGTTTTGCTTGCATGTTTTCATATAACTTAATATGTTTTGTCCAGCAGCTGACGAAGTTGGCTCAGGCCAGACGAAACCTATAAATAAAATACGCATTACTTGAAGAAGTCCTATACTAATAAAAAAATGGATGGTTATTTGGATGTCGAATCAGCAAAACATTGCCTCAAAAAACGATAGTGAGTCTTCAAAAACTCAGTCTCAAAGCATACCACGGCAGCATGCCAAACATTTAATATTTGGGGCTGGTCTAATAGGTTGTTATTTAGGCGCTTGTTTTATTAAAGCTAAACAAAATGTCACGCTTGTTTTGAGAGAACGCTTTCGTAATCAGTTAAACGAAAATTATTCTATTAGTGACTATCAAAATCACAGCTACAAGGTGCCAACATTACCGGCCTTATGCGACCCCAAAGAGCTTAATGAGCAAGAATTAAAAGCCGATTTTTTATGGTTGACGGTTAAATGTATAGCCCTAGAAGATGCGATTGTTGATATACAACCATTGATCAACGAAAAGACGATTATTTTGTGTTGCCAAAATGGGGTGAAAAACCATCTCATTGTGCAACAAGCGTTTCCACATAATAAAGTGATACGAGTGATGGTGCCATTTAATGTAGTAAACGATGAAGCAGGCCATTTCCATCGAGGCTCCCAAGGCCATATGGCGATAGAGTCAACGCCAGCATTAATTGACACCGTGAAATGGTTAGCGGGTCAATTATCAAGCCAACTATTGCCTGTGGATATCAGTTATGACATGACCGCATTGCAGTGGGCAAAACTCCAACTTAATTTAGGAAATGCGGTGAATGCGTTGGCCGATATTCCAGTAAAAGATATGCTTGAAACGAGCGCGTATCGTCTTTTACTTGCTCAATTAATGGACGAACTGCTTGTAATTATAAGAAAAAAACAAATAAAACTACCGAAAATAGCTAGCTTGCCGAATAAGTATATACCAACGGTTCTACGCTTACCGAATTGGGCTTTTAAGTTAGTAGCTCAAAAAATGTTAGCGGTTGATCCTCAGGTTAGAACCAGTATGTGGTGGGATTTAAATGCCCACAGACAGACTGAAATAGAATATTTAAACAATACTGTTGTTGAACAAGCTAAACGATTAGGTATTAAAACACCCTTTAATACTTTTATTGTCAATTCAGTTAAACAAGCCGAAGCAGGTAAGCGAATCAGTGCTGAAACATTCTATGCACAGGTAAAAAAATTGCTCATCTAGGTTTAGTTAAACTCCTTTTGGTTTGTTTAGTAACGGTTTTTAATAAGTTAATAAACAAGGGAGTAGTTATCTACGTATGAATGCTATTGATTATGCGCAAAAAGCGAATGAACTTTTCACGGTTCCTCAGACTTCAAATAGACTACGCCAATTGTATGACAAAAAAAATACCACCATGGCAGATATTGCCGAAGTGGTGAGCAGTGACCCAGCCATGACTGTGCATTTACTTAAATATGCAAATAGCCCTATATTTCGATTTGAACGAAAAATTGAATCATTAGAAAAAGCGGTTCAAGTGATTGGTTCAAAAGCAGTTTATGAGTTCTCTATTGCATTTGGTATGGCCAATATGTTTGACCGTGATACAACTAAATATTTGGATGTAAAAAGGTTTTGGAGACAAAGCATTTTGTGCGGGTTGTATGCATCTCATTTTGCGAAATTAGCGAAAGAAAAAGATGTATCAAGAATGTACACAAGTGGTTTGCTGCATAACGTTGGAGAGTTAGCGGTGTTAAGAGTCAGCCCAGTGACTATTCGTCATTGCAATAATCTTAATCGGGCTAGTTTACCTAGAGTATGTCAGGAAGAGGAATTAGGGTTTACTTATGCTGAAGTATCCGCTGCTTTATTGCAACAATGGCTAATCCCTGATGCTCTGGTATCAACAATTGCAATGCAACATCATGACGATTCTCCTGCTATGACGATGGAAGCTCAAATTATACAGTTGAGCTATTCACTCGCCATTGTGAATACTTTTCCGCAATATTATTCAATTAAAAATGACCTTCCAAGCTTTCTATATACGAGTTTAAATATAAAAGAAGCATCACTAAAAGACGTGATTGAAGACAATGAGGAAAAGTATGAAGCGCTTGCAGAGGTATTTAACATGACAATGTCATCTGAAGCCGCCTAAATAGCTAATCAAATACCGCTACAGTTTGTCTACTTAATGCGATTGCTTTACCGTGTGTATCCCAAATTGTTGCCTCTGTGTGTCCGTAGCCATCTGCTGCTTGACGAGTGATGGCTTTGTAAGCAAACCAATCATTCGGTTTAACTGGTAAATGTGGATGTAAAAACTCTAAATTCCAACTTACCGTGCTTGCTGGGGCTGGCCAATTAAGCATTTGTAGTAGAGTGGGTGGCCAAGCATCAATAATGCTAACTAAATGTGCATCTGTAAATACTTCTGGCGAATCTTTATAACGCATCCAGCCAAAATAATGACTCGACTTTTTTCCTAAAAATGGTACGCCGCCTTCCTCAATAGATAAATCGAAGTGTTTTAAAAATTTGGGTGTCACTTTAGGTATTTGCGGTATATAGTTTCCTTTCTTAGGTAGTTCCATATTGTGAGAATCTGTATTGACTACTCTAATTTTTGAAGTTCTACCTTGTGCAAAACAAAATTGGGAAATAACACAATTCTTACCCTGTTGAATGGCTCTTGCTTGGATTTGGGAAACATTTTTTCCTTCCCTGATTATCTCAACTTTTATATCAAAGTCTTCTTCGATTAGCATAGGACCAACGAAGTTAGTAGTCATTGAGCGTAATACTCTAGACGTTTCTACATAACCTTTTGCTGCAGAATAAAGCATGCCAGCAGAAAGGCCTCCATAAACGGTTCTTCCTTGTGCCCACTTCTTTGAAATCCGAAAAGATTGCTGTTCATTTGTATGTAAACTAGCCGCTTTACTTAAGTATGTATCTATTCCCATTATGCTCTCTTCTGGTCAGATGAGTTTGGTTTTTTACGCCACTTGTATTGGTAAGATCATAAACTAAGGGCAAGTAAACTAGGTATTTTTAATAATGATAACGGGTCATAACAAATTTATAAATATTATGTGTTTCCTTTCTATTTGCATCTATTGATCTTTGCTACGTGAACAGTCTAAACAGAAAAGAACAGTAGACTCTGAATATGAGGCAAATTTTGACTTCAATTAAAATAAAATGAAGGCAATGTAACTAAATAAATGAGTTTCACGGCCAATCACTTATG
>DDIL01000006.1:0-51008 GCA_002338515.1 Glaciecola sp. UBA1851
GCTTGGTCGACATCACTTACTGCATACACTTTGAATAAACCTTTTTTCACGCTTTGTTTGATTTCTTCGCTCAACACTAAGTTTATTGTGTTTGATTGAGGAATAATGACACCTTGCTCCCCCGTTAATCCTCGGGCTTTACATAAAGTGTAATAGCCTTCAATTTTTTCGTTTATTCCGCCTACCGCTTGCACTTCACCCAGTTGATTAATAGAACCTGTAATGGCAATTGCTTGATTTAGTGGAATGTCAGTTAACGATGAAATTAGAGCAAGCAGCTCGGCTAGCGAAGCACTATCACCATCTATATAACCATACGACTGTTCTAGTGCAATATTAGCGCTAAGCGTCAAAGGGAATGTTTTAGCGTATTTGTTACCTAAATAACCTGTTAATAGCAATACACCTTTTGAGTGAATAGACTGACCTAACTCTACTTCACGCTCTATATCCACTACGCCTTGAGAGCCAACATAAACAGTGGCTGTTACTCGCGCAGGTGTACCAAAAGCCGTATCCCCTACTTCCAATACCGTTAAACCATTCAATGTACCAATGGCTTTACCACTAGTCGTAATTAATACATGACCTTCTTTAATATCCAACAAAAAAGTATCGCTAACTCTTGACGAACGCAGCGTTTTGTCGGTAAGTGCACGGTTAATATGTTCACTTGTAAGAGTGTTTTCAAAAGCTTGTTGGGCTTGAAAATGCGCTTCATGAAGTAGCTCAATCACGTCTGCAAACTTTGCACTTAACTTATGCTGATGCTCTGCTTGCTTATGGCTGTAGCGAATTAGTTCATGCATTGCTGACTTATCGACTAAATCTAACCCAATAGACTTGCCGTGTGCTTGAATACGCGTAACAAATTGATTTAAGTTATCTTGGTTTAAATCAATTTCATGATCAAAATCAACCAACACTCGCACTAATTCAGAGAACTCAGGATCATATTCTTGTAATGTGTAATACAAGTCGCGAGAGCCCATAAGAATAACTTTTACATTTAAAGGTATAGGCTGTGGATTCTGAGTAACGTTATTTACCATGCCCACTTCTTGATTGGGTAAATCTAACTTTATTTGTGAAAACTTTAAGGCGAGCTTCAATGAATCCCATACCAACGGAAAATCTAGCACTTTGTCTGCATCTAGCACCAAATACCCACCGTTAGCTTTGTGCAATGCGCCAGGTGTAATCATTCTATAATTAGTATAAACGCTGCCTTGTACGCTGGTGTATTCAATTTTCCCGAATAAATTCTGATAGCTTGGCTTTGGCTCATACACTAAAGGAACCGAACTATTGACTTGATTTTTCACTAATACGTTAGGCAAGTAAGTATCAATAAATAACGCACGTTTGTCGTATTGCTCTGATTTGTCTTCTTTCGTATCTTCGTCTAATGTTTCAATCACCATATCAATAACATGATGTTTTAATGTACGAAGATATTTTAAAATATTGATATTGTCTGAATAATCTCGTTCTAATTCTTTAAGCAAAGGTTTGATAGCTTGTTCAACCGTTGAGCGCTTTAATTCTTTAAGTTGCTCGGAACTGGCACGTTGCCAACTGGGTAATTCTATTAACGATTCACTCAATACTTCTTCTAATTGATCAATTTTGGAATAATAAAATTCTCTATCAATATCAGTACGGGTGCTTAGTTCAGTATCATTTAGCGGTTTATCATCAATAATAGGCGCGAAGCTTATAGAATTACCTTCCTCAGACAATGCTATGCCATCTTGTAGCGCTAACTTTTCAACCTTATCGATTGCTGCATCATATTTCTGTTCGAAATGGCGTGTAATACTAGTCTTTTTTCGCTGGTAACCCGGGTTCTCAAAAATTGCGGGGAAGGTGCCGAGTATTTCATCGATGAAATTTTCAATATCATCGACTAATCCTTTACTCTGCTCGGCAGGTAAAGCTAAGGCTACGGGTTCTCGTTCATTTTCTAAATTATTTAAGTAACACCAGTCGTACAAGTCTGCAGGCTTTTTATCAAGCGCTTTAATATAGTCGCGAACTAGTGTGTACCTGCCTGTGGCTTGTTCGCCCATTACATACAAATTGTAGCCGGGAGCATTCACACCTAAACCAAAACTTAACGCTTTTTTAGCACGGTCTTGGCCTATCAGCGCAGTAGGCAACTCTTTGTTATCAAAAGCCTTATCAAGCATTTTTGTATTAATAGTGGCATCTAACTGCTTTCGCGAAAGTGTTAACTGCTCAATTTCGCTTTTAATTTGCGATGCGGTACTTGATATTGCAGGCATGTATTATTTAAATTCTCAGCAAGTAATTTGAACCTGAAAGTGTAACCTAGTTTATCCAAACTGTGTAACTTTCCAAGCATATTTGCCGAGTATTTGTACAATAATTTTAGCTATCTAGTGCAACATCATTGAGAGCAGATTCAATAGTCACGTCACTATCCATTAAATGCGCAATAAGTTTGCTCGGGTCAACTAATATTAATAACTTTTGACCCGCGATATCATTAGCGGGTTTAACTATTGCTTCAATAAACTGATTGTTTTTTGTTAACCCTCTATCAAACTGTTCAATACTATTAGCATTTATTTCTGGAATATCGCCTAGCGTATTGACCACTATTCCTACTAGGCCGCGCTTAGTTTTAACAACCACTATTTGCTTACTTTCGCTCTCAAACGATTGGCTATCTTCACTTGAAACAACGCTTAGTACTGGGTTAATAATAGGAAGCGCCACATCTTTATAAATAATAGGACCTAAATAAATAGCGTTAGAAGACTTGGCTGCCTTAACTTCCGTATAAGGAATGGCTTCTACCACTTGTTCTGCGCGCAGGGCAAGCCAGTTATCGCCAATAAAAAAAGTGGCAAGTTCAATGCTGTCTTCACTAGCATGTTCATCAAGCTGCTTCACTTGAATAGTTTGACTATTATTTTTGGTTAAAGCGCTCATATTTGCTTGTTGCGCATTACCAATAAGCATAAATACTAATGAAATCACATCATTTTTATAAGTATCATGCTCACTTTTATATTCTCTGTAACCACTACTACATGAGGCACCAACAGCATAAAAGTTGTCATTATATTGAATTATTTTAGATAAATGTTCACCTTGTCCTAATTCAAAAAATTCAGAGTCTAGCTCAATTTTACATCCAACTTTATGATCATCATCGGTACTTGACAACACATCGCCATGTCTGTTTGTAAATAAAGCAAACGAACCATCTACTGGCTCAGCATTTTCATTAACCGGTAAGGCATCCGTTAGCATCGCTAAAAATTCAGGTTCACTATCAAAAACAATCGCAATCCCTCCAACAGTTTGCCCATAGCTATTAGGTGCATTAATAGCGGCACCATAAACATAAGTATGGCGATTGCCATATAACGGTGTTGCTTCAAAATCAGACACACTATAATGCTGAGTATCACGGAGACTTAACGTCTCTTTCACCCAGTTTTTGTTAATAGATGTTCCCACCAAATTATGCTCTTTAGGGTTAGAAACCGCTAAAATTTTGCCGTGCGTATCATAAACAAACAAATTAGTGTAAACAGTATACAAATCGTTTATATAAGCGAGAATATCTGAAAGTTCTTTTTGTTTTAAACTAAAAATATTCTTAGCATTCAATATCTCTTGGAACACACTGGTTAATGCCCACCATCTGCAATCGTTTGCTCTTTCGTATAGGTTCCTATCCATGATATCAATAGCTAAGGATGCCAAAAATTCAACGTCATCCAACATGGAAGAAATGACAGTAGAATTAAGTTCAGCAATGGATTTTTCAAATACTTGTTTGGTTTTAGCACCGGTTTTACTTATTTCCCACAACAAAACTTTTGTGGATTTTGAAGAAGACTTATTATTTTTGCCTCTTTGAATAATATTGCCATTCCAAACGGTACGATCTAACTCTCGCTGAATTCTGTCAGCGTCTTGCGGTATTTGTTGAATTTGTTTTGAAAACAGTTTTGACTGTGACATAACCGTATCTAAAATATCGTCACTTACATTCAATAATGCATTATTTTTATGTGCTTCAAATGCATGCTCTATAGGTATCATGGCTAACCCCGACCAGCCCAGCCCTTTAAAGCCTTGATAGCCTTTGGTGTCGCATTTTTTGGCAATATATAGTCGTCCACAAAACTTAACAAGCTCGAATTCAAGTTTACTATCAACAATAAACTGACACCCGGTTGGAATATGATGTTTATCACTACTAGCAATAGTGTAACCGTTTTTATCTAGCAGCAATAAAACAGACCAATCACTCGGTGTGACTAAATTATTGAAAACACCGTTTAGTTCATCCTCGAAACGAAAACATAAACACAGTACACCTAAATTTCTGGATGAATTATTACTGTCGGTTACCCGATATGCATAAATTAACGCGTTCTCTTTACTGGGTACTAAATCTGTTTTTCTATAAATTTCACAATATTCTTCAGATGTTTTTAATGCATCTTGAATCAAAGGATCATAAGACTGCTGAATATTATTAGACGCATCTAATTGAGCAACAACTTGCCCTTTTGTATCAAGTAATATGATATTGTCATACACAGAGTATTTAGCGACATACTCTTGAAACCTTTGTGTAATTAAAGATGTATCAGTAGAACTACTCGCCTCTTTCTCTGCTAGCCTTAAATAATTGCGTATATCGTCATCTGTCGCTAGAAAGCCTATATCAGCGGTGCGCTCAAACAAATTTCGAATCACAATATCAACCGTAACCTGCGCTTTAGATGTTAAGTCTTGAATCGTTTTATTAAGCGTTTCTTCGCCCAAGCAAGTGATTAACTGAGCCGTTAACTCTTTAAACCCCTCTCTAGTTTTCGTCATATCAGTGCCAGTACCACTCATTTGACCTAAAATTGTTAATAAATCCCAATGCTGTCCTAAGTTAACCAATTGTTCTCTAGTGCTTTCTACCGATTCCATTTGACCAATTACGCCGTTTAATCTGTCTGGAATCTGTATATCTTTATAATACGCCACGAAAAACCTCTTTAAGGAAAAGTTAAAGTTTTGAAAATTGCAAAAAAGTAAACTGGTAGCGCGTGAAGATGACAACACAACTTCAATTTACTGTTAAAGTTGATTACGCGACTTATATGTCTTTAATTTAACGGCAGCGAATCTAGATTATTAAGAACAAAAAGTAAGCTTTAGTTATATAAAAGCAATAACACTATCACTGGTATTAATAGCGCGTTCTAAAAGTATAATTTCTATGCATGTGAGCCGCGTTGATATATCTCGAATAACTAATTTATCAATCAGTTTGCCAAAGAACTGTCATACAAAAAACACCCGAGTAAGAATGCAAGCCCATTTTAATGGCTAACGAGTTAACAAACTGCAAAATGTCTACTAAATCATGTTGTGAAATGACACCTTTACAGGCTATCCTATAAGGCTTTCGATAAACACTTAGAATTGAGATTCATAATAGATGTCAGACACTCATGAAAACGCGCATCAAGGCGCCTTTGAATACGATCCAAAAACCATTGAAGCCAATGCTCAAAACCATTGGCAACATAGTAATTCATTTGATGTAGAAGTAGATGAAAATAAAGAGAAGTTCTACTGCCTCTGCATGTTTCCGTATCCGAGTGGTCGTCTGCATATGGGGCATGTCAGAAACTATACAATAGGTGATGTCGTTAGTCGCTTCCAGCGCATGCAAGGTAAAAACGTATTACAGCCTATGGGTTGGGATGCGTTCGGTTTACCGGCTGAAAACGCGGCAATTAATAATAAAACAGCACCGGCTAAGTGGACATTATCGAATATCGATTATATGAAGCAGCAACTTAATTCGCTAGGGTTTGGCTACGATTGGCGCAGAGAAGTTACCACCTGCAAGCCCGACTACTATAAATGGGAACAATGGTTTTTTACTCGTCTATTCGATAAAGGCTTAGTTTATAAGAAGAATGCCACCGTCAATTGGGACCCAATTGATCAAACCGTGTTAGCTAATGAACAAGTTATTGACGGCAAAGGCTGGCGCTCGGGTGCAGTAATTGAGCAAAAAGAAATTCCTCAGTGGTTTATTAAAATAACCGACTATGCCGACGAGTTGTTAAACGATTTAGACAAACTTGAAGACTGGCCTTCACAAGTTAGAACAGCACAGAAAAATTGGATTGGACGTTCAGAAGGCGTAGATATTAAGTTCGACTTAACTGATGAATGTGCGGGTTATAATGAAATTGAAGTTTATACTACGCGTCCAGACACTATCTATGGCGCAACCTATTTAGCAATAGCCGCAGGGCACCCTATTGCTCAACAATTAAGTGAAAGCAATCCTGAATTAGCTCGCTTTGTTGAAGAATGCAAAAATACCAAAACCACCGAAGCAGAAATGGCGACGATGGAAAAGAAAGGAATGGCAACGGGTTTGACTGCTGTTCACCCATTAACTGGTGAAACCTTACCAATTTGGGTAGCAAACTTTGTATTAATGGGGTATGGGTCGGGTGCGGTTATGTCAGTACCTGCGCATGATCAACGCGACTGGGAATTTGCCACTAAATATCAATTACCTATTACTCAAGTAGTCAGTTTTAAAGACGAACATCAAGATGCAGACATTTCAACGTCAGCTTATGCTGAAAAAAATACCGTTATTAATTCAGCTGAATATTCAGGCTTAAGTTTTGAAGACGCATTTGATGCTATTGCTGCAAAATTAGAAAGTTTAGGGAAAGGCAAGAAAACAGTAAACTATCGCCTTCGCGACTGGGGTGTTTCTCGTCAACGTTATTGGGGTGCGCCAATCCCCATCGTAAATGATGATGCGGGTAATAGCTTCCCTGTTAGTTTAGAAGATTTACCGGTTGAATTACCCACAGACGTGGTAATGGATGGGGTTACCTCACCTATTAAATCAGATCCTGAATGGGCAAAGACAACGCATAACGGCCAAGCCATGACGCGCGAAACTGATACATTTGATACATTTATGGAATCTTCATGGTATTACGCACGCTATGCATCCGCACCAAATGATGCCATGTTAAACCCTACAGAAGCGAACTATTGGCTACCTGTAGATCAATACATTGGCGGTATTGAGCATGCAATTTTGCATTTGCTTTATTCCCGTTTTTTCCACAAGTTGTTGAGAGATGAAGGTTTAGTCAATAGTGACGAACCCTTTAAGCGTTTATTATGTCAAGGCATGGTTTTAGCGAATGCATTTTATTCACAAAGCGATGATGGCAAGAAAACATGGCATAATCCACAAGACGTGACCTTAAGCAAAGATGAGCAAGGCAAAATAGTTGGCGGGCATTTAACGGATACAAACGAACCCGTTGAATATGCAGGCATGATTAAAATGTCAAAATCAAAAAATAACGGCATTGACCCGCAATCAGTTATTGATTTGTATGGCGCAGATACAATTCGTTTATATACTATGTTTGCTTCGCCTCCTGAACAAGACCTAGAGTGGACTGAATCTGCGGTTGAGGGCGCAAATAGATTTTTAAAGCGCTTTTACCGCTTAACTCAAGACCATTTACAAAAAGAGCTTGCAGGTGTTGCTGCAGCAAATGAAGATGGTTTAATAAGTTATTCGATTACTGATTTAAATAAAAATCAGAAAGCATTACGCTTCGAATTACATAGTGCCATTCAAAAAGTAACAGACGATATTATGCGTAGGCAAACTTTTAATACTGCTATTGCTAAGTTAATGGAATTGCTCAATTATGCGCAAAAGTATGAAGTAAAAGACACAAACGATTATGCGTTAATGCGCGAACTCGTGGTTGCTATGGTTAGAATGCTTAACCCGGTCACTCCTCATGTGTGTGAGAAGCTTCATAAAGATTTGGGTTGTGAATCGGAATTGCAAACAGCCGCATGGCCCTCATTTGATAAATCAGCCCTAGTTGAAGATGAAAAACTGATCATTGTTCAAGTAAATGGAAAGCTTAGAGCGAAAGTTACGGTCAGTGCTGATATTAGTAAAGCTGACTTAGAAAAAATTGCGATAGAGCATGAAAATGTACAAGCCTTCACTGAAGGTAAGCAAATTAGAAAAGTAATTGTGGTGCCAGGCAAGTTAGTTAACATAGTTGCAAACTAAACCGTTTAAAGCATTAAGGTAAACTAAACATGATGCAGGTCGAACAATTTAAAAGCGTCACTTCACTAACAAAATTCGCTAATTGGGTGGGTATATTCATTGCCTGCTTAGCGTTATCGGCCTGTGGATTTGCTTTACGGGGTTCGCAAGCTTTACCTGAAAATTTAACCCATGTGGTGATTAATGCACCATTGCAATACTCGGGCTTATCACAAGCATTGGAAGAGCGATTACCGGTTTATCAATTACAGAGCGTCATTGGCTTAAAGCGGTTAGAAACTAGTATTTCGCCCAACAGTGTTGTAGTTGTAAACTTACAACCAGAAAGCTTTGAACGGCGATTACTTTCGGTGTTTAGCACCGGACAAGTAGCTGAATATGAATTGGTATATTCAGTTTCTTATCAAGTAGCGTTTCCGGGCAAACTACCCATAACCAATACCATGATAGTGTCACGAGAATATCAAGATGACCCTGACCAAATATTGGCAAAATCACGCGAATTAGATTTGGTTCTAGATGAACTTAGAATGGAAAGTGCGGATAGAATTATTCGACTATTATCAAATCAGTTCAATAGTTCACAAGTAGACCCTAATCAAGCAAACATATTAACTTCTTCAACTAACAACTTTCAGGTTAACTAGATGCAATTGAATGCGCGCGAATTTGTGCAAAAACTGCAACGCGAGAATTTACCCTCATTTATCATGATTTTTGGAGATGAACCTCAACAGAAGTTAGATATGATTGATGCTGTGAGGCAAAAAGCAAAACAAGAAGGCTTTGACGAGCGGCAAAATTTTACCCTTGATAGCGATTTTGAGTGGTCGCATTTAATCGATGCAATGCAAAGTCTGTCATTATTTGCAAGTAAGCAATATATAGAATTGAATATGCTGACGGCTAAACCTGGCGCGCAAGGAGCAAAGCAATTTATGGAAATTGCTCAGATGCAAAACCCTGATGTGGTATTACTCATAAATGGCCCTAAAGCTGGCAAAGATGTGCAAAATACAAAATGGTTTAAAACGTTAGCGGCTAATGCGTGGGTGAGTCATGTATATGAACTTCAAAATCAACAACTGCATCAATACTTGGCTAACAAGGCTAACGAATTAGGGCTTCATATAAGTCAGCAAGCGGTTGCGATGGTAGCTGATTTGTGTGAGGGCAATTTAATGGCTGGCAAACAAGAACTTAATAAAATGCAGCTATTGTTTCCAAACCATCAGGTAATTGATGTTGAGGATGTTAATCGCGTAATGGTACAACATTCCCGATTTACAGTATTTCAGCTTACCGACACAGTACTTGCCGGAGATGTATCTAAATCTATCAAAATATTAACTAGGCTTGAAGAAGAAGGCATTGAGCCGGTTGTTATTCTATGGAGCTTAGTGAAAGAGGCTCAACTTTTAATAAAATTAAATAATATACAGCAAGAAACTGGTCAAATTAATTACCGACAACATGGCATTTGGCCTAGTAAACAACGCTTGTATGATAATGCGCTAGCACGCATTTCGTTGAATCATTTAATTAAACTTAACAACGCGCTAAGTCAACTTGATATTGCATTTAAATCGGCTTACGTCGCCAAACCGTATGTTTTATTAAGCCATATCATCATCATGTTTCAAGGCACCAGTTTAGATGAATTAGAACTGGTTATTTAATCATGTTCATCGCAGCTATTTATGGTTTATATCTAAGATGACGCACTTTTTTCCAGGCCAAAATGAAATACAAAACGACCAGTCAGCAACCGTCCCTAGCCTGTATGCAATTTTTGGTGGCACGTTTGACCCACCTCATCTAGGTCATTTAAAGCCACTTCAGCAAACATTAGACTTACTTGGCATCCATAACATTGGATTAATGCCTGCTAATCAGCCCGCATTAAAATCAAACACAACGCCTATTCAACATAGACTCAACATGACCCAACTGTTATGTGACTTGGATATCAGATTTACAGTTGATACTACCGAGATTGATAGAGGTGGCAAGACTTATACGGTAGATACGTTGTCGTATTTAAAGCAACAACATAAGTCTAGAACACTTGTATTTATAATGGGTTTAGACTCTATAAAATCGATTTCAAAATGGTACAAATGGCAAGATTTGTTTAAATATGCACATTTAGTGGTTATGTGCAGAGATAAATGTAAAATACCAACTGATGATAGTCTAATTCAGACAACAACCGAACAACATTCCTCCCATAAAACCAAGTTGGCATCGAATTTGTATAATATTTATACAAGTGAACGTCAATTTCATAAATTGATGGGGTCAGAGATGGATGAAAAGACTCGTTCACTATTGTTGTCGAAGTTAGCCCTTGCTGATAAAAATTTATCTAATGTTTATCCTGCAACAATTGAGGGTATACTAAATGAATCAGTTGAGGGCAAACTTTGGTTTGTTAACAATGATTTAGTACAAATTTCTTCTACAGAAATTAGACTATTACTAAAACAGAAGCAAGATATCAGTCAGTTGGTTCCGACCAGCATCGTAGACTATATTTCTAAAAATAAACTTTATTTATAACCAGTGTCAATACACTGACATATAGCAATTTAAAGGGAAAATACTTGAATCACCAATCTTTTAAAGACTTTGTAATTGAAAAAGTTGACGACATGAAAGCCCGCGATGTGAAGGTGCTTGATGTATCGGAAAAATCATGGGTCACTGACACAATGATCATTTGTTCTGGTAACTCAAAACGTCATGTTTCGTCTATAGCTGAAAATGTTATTGTTGAATGTAAGCATGCTGAGCATGCCCCGTTAAGCGTCGAAGGCAAAGATACTGGCGAATGGGTGTTAGTAGACTTAGGCGAAATAGTTTTACACGTTATGCAAGATGAAACTCGAGATTTCTATCAGCTAGAAAAACTGTGGGCATAGGCTTGAAACGAATTTTTTCGATGATATAAGTATTTATTAGGTTAATTTACCCATGAAAATACAAGTAGTTGCTGTTGGAAATAAAATGCCTGCTTGGGTTGTTGACGGAACGAATGAGTATTTGCGCCGTTTTCCTTCAGATTTTTCTGTCAGTTTTACAGAGATACCGCCTATCAAACGAGGGAAAACGGTAAATATTGAAAAAATTAAGGAACTTGAAGGCGAAAAATGTATCTCAGCCATAGGTAAAAGTAACCGTGTGATTGCATTGGAAGTATTAGGTAAAAAGTGGAGTACCAACGATTTAGCCACAAACATTAATCAATGGAAGATGGATGGTCGCAACGTATCGCTCCTAATAGGTGGTCCTGAAGGGCTATCTGACGCTTGCAGAAAGCTCGCTTCTCAGCATTGGTCACTCTCGCCTTTAACGCTTCCTCATCCAATGGTAAGAGTTATTGTTACCGAAGCAATATATAGAGCTTGGTCAGTTACTCAAAACCATCCCTATCACCGAGAATAAAATAATAAAATGGCGAAGGTAAGACAAACAATTCGAGACCATACTGCTGAAGCAAACTTATTTGCTAGGCGTGCGTTCGTATCTGTTATGTTTGTAGGCACACTTATGTTGCTGCTTATGCTCAACCTTTATAATTTGCAAGTTACTAATCATGACGACTATCAAACTCAGTCTAATGGTAACCGCATAAAAGTCTTACCTGTCGCGCCCAACAGAGGGCTAATTTATGATAGGAATGGTGTAATACTAGCAGAAAACCGACCAATCTATAGTCTTGAAATTATTCCAGAAGAAGTTGAAGACTTAGATGAAACCTTAGCTCAAGTGACAGAGTTAATGTCAATTACACAAGCAGAAATGTCTCGATTTGAGAAAGACAGGAAACGACAAAGGCGTTTCAAACCTGTTGCGATAAGAAATCAATTGTCGCATGAAGAGGTAGCCTTATTTTCTGCTAATCAACACCGGTTCACTGGCGTAAGTATTCAGGCTCGATTATCTCGTTTCTATCCATTTAGAGATACCCTTACTCATATGCTAGGGTATGTTGCACGAATAAATAAAAGAGACCTATCAAAACTGACTGCAGAAGGGTTAGAAGCCAACTATGCTGCGACTCATGATATTGGTAAACAAGGCGTAGAGAAATTTCATGAACGTACGTTGCATGGTAAAGTTGGGTATCAACAAGTTGAAGTAAATAATAAAGGAAGAATAATACGGGTTCTAGATTTTCAGCCGCCTGAACCAGGTAAAGATATTGTGCTAAATATTGACATAGAGTTACAAAAAAAAGCACAACAAGAACTAGCTGGAAGACGTGGTTCGGTAGTTATAACTGACACGCAAACAGGGGGGGTACTAGCTTTATATTCAAGTCCTAGTTATGACCCTAATTTGTTCGTGCACGGTATCAGCCAAAAAGAATATTCGAAATTATTAAATTCTCGCTATAGCCCGCTACTTAATCGCGCAACGCAAGGCCGTTATCCACCTGCGTCGACCATTAAACCTCACTTGGCCTTATTGGGGCTAGAATTAGGTGTAATAGACTCTGAAACTGAAATAAACGACCCAGGCACGTATCAACTTCGCAATGTATCTCATGTATGGCGGGACTGGAAAAAACATGGCCATGGCATGGTAGATGTCACTAAATCTGTTGAAGTATCGTGCGATACATTTTATTACGACTTAGCTTACAAGCTTGGCATAGACAGAATAAGTGATAGCATGCGGGAATTCGGTTTTGGCGAGTTTACCGGTGTAGATTTATACGAAGAATCTAGAGCTAACATGCCAACAAGAGGTTGGAAAAGAGCACGTTTTAATGAGCCTTGGTATATTGGAGATACCATATCAGTAGGCATTGGGCAAAGTTACTGGAACGCCACACCTCTGCAACTTGCAAACTCTCTAAATATTTTGGTTAACAAAGGCAGGCGTTTAACACCTAAAATATTAAAGGGCTATTTAGAAGATGGGCGAGTTATAAATGAGCCAGTTGAAGAAAAATCACCTATACCAATGATTGACGAAGCTAATTGGGATTTAGTGCTTGATTCGTTGTACGGCACAGTTAATCGAAAACATGGCACAGCCTTTAGTGCTTATAGGGGTTCCGATTACATATCTGCTGGTAAGACAGGTACAGCTCAGCTATTTAGTGTCGCGCAAGATGAAGAGTATAACGAAGACGAAGTAAATGAATACTTGCGAGACAATGCAATGTATATAGGCTACGCACCCTATGACAACCCTCAAATCAGTATTGCGGTAGCAATCGAAAATGTGGGTGGTGGTGGTTCAAACGCTGCACCTTTAGCCCGTAAAGTTATGGATTTCTATTTTGACGAACAAAAAAATACCGAAATTGCTAATAAAGCATGGGGAACGTCTGGTATGCCCCTAGGCTTTCAGACTTCATCGGCCGTAACCATATCGAATTTGGAAGAAACCGCTCAAACCACCAACAGTCAATAAACATAGATGAAGAAAAACAACTTTAAAGCGAATAAACAAAGCATACTTGAAAAAATCCATATCGATGGGTTTTTATTGTTTGCTTTATTCTGTTTAATGTTTGTTGGCTTACTCACTATTTACTCTTCTGGTGGGCAAGATTTTGATTTAGTCCACCGTCAATTGGTTAGATTATCTGTCGCAATTATAATTATGTTTGTACTCGCTCAATTACCTATAATGGCTTACAGGCGGGTTGCTGTATATTTTTACACAGCCGGAATACTCATGCTAATAGCGGTACTCATTGTTGGTGTGGTAGGTAAAGGCGCACAGCGCTGGCTCAACTTGGGTATTATTACTTTCCAACCAGCAGAAATTATGAAGCTTGCTATGCCAATGATGGTTGCTTGGTATATAAGTAAATATAGTATACCAGTGAGACTTAGAGATATTTTTGTCGGTTTTATTATCGTATTTGTTCCAACAATTCTTATTGCTAAACAACCTGATTTAGGTACGTCTTTACTAGTAGCTGCAAGCGGTATTTTTGTTTTATTTTTGGCAGGCATGACATGGAAGCTTATCGGTTTTATTGGCATTTTAGGTATAATATTTGCGCCTATAATGTGGTTTTTCCTAATGCAAGATTATCAAAAACAACGCGTTACTACTTTTCTAAATCCAGAGAGCGACCCGCTTGGCTCGGGTTATCATATAATCCAATCAAAAATTGCCATAGGCTCTGGAGGTATTGAGGGCAAAGGCTGGCTGCAAGGCACTCAGTCGCAACTTGAATTCTTACCTGAACGCCATACTGATTTTATCTTTTCAGTATTCAGTGAAGAGTTTGGTCTAGTTGGAGTACTTGGCTTGTTACTAATGTATCTATGTATCATTTTACGAGGGCTATATATTGCCAATAGAGCCCAAGATACGTTTAGTAAATTATTAGCGGGCAGTATTACCCTAACCTTCTTTGTATACGTCTTTGTAAACATGGGGATGGTGTCAGGCATATTGCCCGTAGTTGGTGTACCTTTGCCGCTTATTAGCTATGGTGGCACCTCTATGGTAACCTTAATGGCGGGCTTTGGTATTCTAATGGCTATCAGTACCCAAAAGAGACTTCTGTCTCGCTAAAACATAATTAAATATAACAATAAAAAGCTATACAGATTTGTGCAAGCTCGCTAACTCAATAAACGACAACCGCAAATAAGTCTGAATAAAATAGTAAACTAAAAATCTACTAGTTTCTGAAAAATTAGTATGTATTTAACGAGATGCGCTATGAAAACTCATGTTGATAAACCGGTTGGGAGCCAATCGTTTGTTTTTGTTTTGCTATTAGTTATTTTAACTGGCTGTACAAACACACAAACCAGTAGGTACTCGATAAAGCAAGACACTGCGCCTAATTTTGATTATGGCGTGATTACTTACGATATTATAGAGCCAACCCGTGAAAGTTATAATATATGGACGAGTAAACCCTATACTATTATGGGGAAACATTATACACCAATGGCAACGGGTAAAGGCCATTCTGAAGTAGGCCAAGCCTCTTGGTATGGGCAAAAATTTCATGGCCATAAAACCGCTAATGGCGAAATTTTTGATATGTTCGCGTTAACCGCCGCCCACAAAACTCTTCCACTCCCCTCTTTTGTGAAAGTCACTAACTTGCAAACCAGTAAATCTATTATTGTAAGAGTAAATGATAGAGGTCCTTTTCATGATGAAAGAGTGTTAGATTTAAGTTATGGGGCTGCGAAAAAGCTAGGTTTTCACCAATACGGTGTAACCGATATAAAAATGGATGTAATTTATGTTCAGGAAAATGGTGAAATTACAGTAGGAGATGATCCTACTGTTTATATAAGTCAAGACGGTGAGCTTATAGCAAAACCCTACGAACCGAAGCAACCCGATATACTTGTCGCTAACGTTGAGTATGAGGGTCAATTAAATAGCCCAAAAAAGCTAGCTCCCCTAAATGAAAGTACTCCAGATTTAATTAATGATGGTTCAAAAAGTATGAGTGAATCGGGCTTATTTGTGCAAGTTTTAGCGCTACAAAATGGTGAGAAAGCAAAAAATTTAGCAACCGGCATTGCTAATTTATTACAAGTGCCTACATTAACGCCAAAGTTTGAAGATATATACAAATTGCATATTGGGCCACTAAGTAGTGAACAAAAAGCAAAAACACTTATCCAAGAGTTAAAGAAAATAGGCTTTGATAAAGCTTTTACAGTAGAAGTATTACCTTAGAGCAATCGATTATAAATATAACGACGTAATATAGATTTACTGACTCGACATTAAGTCTAAAGACGGTAAAATAATACGATTAGTTTTCGAGCTTCATTTATTGCTTTAAATAACGTTTATTTGAGTCACACCTAATACAAATACAATGTGACTTATATCTAATAATTAACCCAATCAGGATACAGAATGCGTTCAACTTTTTTAATTTGCTTATTTTCAGCCTTAGTAAGCTTTAGTGTAAATGCAGCGATCGTAATTCCTCCACCGCCAAGTGTGTCTGCTAGTGGTTTTTTACTTATTGATCACAACACAGGTCATGTAATAGCAGAGAAAAATGTTGATCAACGTTTAGCACCTGCTAGCTTGACTAAAATAATGACGGTTTATGTAGTCGGCAAAGAGCTTCAAGCTGGCAATATAAGCATTACCGACATGGTTACTATTTCTGAAAATGCTTGGGCAAAAAACTTTCCCGATTCTTCAAAAATGTTCATTGAAGTAGGTACGCAAGTATCGGTTGAAGAATTACTTCAAGGCATTATTGTGCAATCAGGAAACGATGCGTGTGTTGCAATTGCAGAGCATATTGCAGGTAGTGAAGCTGCGTTTGCTAGCATGATGAACGCCTATGCCCAAAGTTTAGGATTAACTGCCACTAATTTCGTAAATAGTCACGGTTTACACGATGCGGACCATTACACATCGCCAAGAGATATGGCCACGTTGTCTTCTGCTTTAATTGAAGAAACACCTGAAATGTATACAATTTACAGTCAGCGTGAATTTACTTATAACGATATAAAGCAATTTAATCGAAACAGTTTACTATGGGACAAGAGTCTCAATGTAGATGGTATTAAAACGGGCCACACGTCAGATGCGGGATACAGTTTAATTACCTCTGCAACTCAAGGTGATATGCGATTAATTTCTGTCGTAATGGGTACAGATAGCGAAAGGGCAAGAAAAGCCGAAAATAAGAAGTTATTGCGATACGGATTTAGATTTTACGAGTCAGTTGTTCCTTACGAAGCAGGTCATTCTTTTGCGTCTCACCGTATTTATATGGGAGATAAAGAAACGGTTAGCTTAGGTATTAATCAAACAACGGCTATGACAATTCCTCGCGGCCAAGCGAATTCTTTAAAAGCTAACTTTGAATTGAGCAGAACCCTAGAAGCACCCATTGCTAAAGGTACCGAAGTTGGTGTGTTAACAATTGAACTTGATGGTGAGAATTTGGCTACATATCCCTTAGTTACTTTAGAAGAAGTAGAAGAAGGTAGCTTTGTTGATCAAGCAATGGATTGGATTACTTTACAACTAGGACTTGAATAATGGATACAAAGTTTGACGAATTATTGTCATTCCCATGCATACAAACGTTTAAAGTAATGGGCGTTGCTACTAACGAGTTCCCTGAACAAGTTATTGCGAAATTACAGCAAATTGCCCCTGGTGACTATTCGCCGAAAGTGAAAGCCAGTAGTAAGGGGAATTATCATGCGTTATCTTTGCCTATAAGAGTGACTAGCAAAGAACATATGGAATCTATCTATACTGAATTATCTAAGTTAGAACTTGTTAGGGTTGTGCTTTAGTGACTCACTTTGAAACAGGAAACGCAATTGGGTAATAAAGGTCAAACCTTAATTGTTAGAGACTTAGGCTTACAAGCTTATATGCCAATTTGGCATCGCATGCAGGAATTCACCAATACGCGAACTAACGATACGCCAGATGAAATATGGGTAACCGAGCATGAAAGCGTATTTACCCAAGGGCAAGCAGGCAAGCAAGAACATGTATTAGCACCTGGCGATATACCTGTTGTCCCCGTTGATAGAGGTGGTCAAGTTACCTATCACGGACCAGGGCAATTAATGATGTACATATTAATAAACATCAGGCGAACTAAAATTGGCGTACGTGACTTAGTATCTGCATTAGAAAGCTGTATTGTACGCACGTTGAAATCAGATGGAATAAACGCATATCCTAAAGCTGACGCCCCAGGCGTTTATGTTGACGAAAAAAAGATATGTTCAGTTGGTTTACGTATTCGTAAAGGTTGCTCATTTCACGGCTTAGCTTTTAATGTGGATATGGATTTGTCACCTTTTAGTCGCATTAACCCTTGTGGATATGCAGGTCTTGAAATGACAGATAGCGCCAAGCTAGGCGGTAATGCTAGTATGCAAAAAGCAAAAAAAGCAGTAGTGGCAAATTTTTGCCAAATTTTAAATATTGATTTGATTGAATATAAAGAAGGTTTTGATGAGTAATTCTCGTGTGCAAGCAGGCGTTAAACTGCGTGATGAAGATAAAGTAAAACATATCCCGATCACTATTATGCCCACCGAAAAAGCAGAAATGTTAAGAAAGCCAGCTTGGATAAAAGTAAAGCTTCCAAGCTCCACTGATCGAATTGATAAAATTAAAAAGACCTTGCGTAAAAACAAGCTTCATTCAGTTTGCGAAGAAGCCAGTTGCCCTAATTTGGCAGAGTGTTTTAACCATGGCACTGCTACCTTTATGATTTTAGGCGACATTTGTACTCGCCGTTGCCCTTTTTGCGATGTTGCTCATGGAAAGCCCTTGCCACCTAGTGCAGAAGAACCAATTAAATTAGCAAAAACTATCGCTGAGATGGAACTTCGTTATGTTGTTATCACATCGGTTGACCGCGACGACTTGCGCGATGGTGGCGCACAGCATTTTGTTGATTGTATCAATGCAATTCGAGAGCATAGTCCTTCAACAAAAATTGAGGTCTTAGTACCCGATTTTCGTGGACGTATGGACAGAGCATTAGAAATTTTCAAACAAGGTGTACCTGACGTATTTAACCATAACCTAGAAACTATTCCGCGTTTGTATCGTGAATGTCGTCCTGGTGCAAACTACAAATGGTCTTTAGAGTTACTGCGTAAATTTAAAGAACAGCACCCTACCATTCCAACCAAATCTGGTTTGATGATGGGTATGGGCGAAGAAAGTGAAGAAATGCAGAAGGTGTTAGATGACTTGCGAGAGCATAACGTTGATATGCTAACACTTGGCCAATACTTGCAACCAAGTAAACATCACTTCCCAGTGAAACGCTATGTTACGCCTCAAGAATTTGACGCCT
Organism: Glaciecola sp. UBA1851; assembly: GCA_002338515.1. Lineage (GTDB taxonomy): Bacteria > Pseudomonadota > Gammaproteobacteria > Enterobacterales > Alteromonadaceae > Glaciecola. The sequence continues at coordinate 18,960 of DDIL01000006.1, forward strand.
TAGGTGATTACGCAAAAGAAATTGGCTTTTCACAAGCAGCGTGTGGTCCTATGGTCCGCTCTAGCTACCATGCTGATCAGCAAGCTATGGGCGTTGAAGTTAAATAATCTAATTTTATTTTGGGTCAAGTAAATATAAGAAGAAACCAACAATCATGATTGTTGGTTTTTTTATGTCCTAACAAATACGCTCTCTACTGAAATCCTGTTCCTTCAGTCAGTTTTAACCTGCCAAGTATTAACCTAATATAAATCGTAAAGTAACGACTTATTGGAAAAAAATTGAGAAACGAAAGTAAAACAATGCACATCACCATAACCGAAACAGTGAATACCGACCCATTTGTTGATGCTGATTCCGCCATGCATGCACTGAAGCAAGCCGCAGAAATAGTAGAAACCTTACTTCAGTTTAGTGAAGATATAGACCACCTTGATTTATTTGATAGCAGAAAGCTATACGAAATATCAAATTTGCTGTTCACTGCATTAACCTTTCTTGGTGACTTTGACGAAAACATTCCACTTTCAGATGATTTTGATTAATAGGTATTGATTTTATTGTATATTTTTCAGTGTACACTTGTACGCTGAAACTGTATCCTAGTGCCTTATTTTTCCTAAAGGCAATACCGTGCTTCCCAAAAAAACCGACTGGCATATTTCAAATAATTTATATTCAAATAAAGAAGAAATGCTGAATGTTGCATCTCATTGCGTGGGTTTCTTACTAGCGCTAGTAGGTTATATTCTGCTACTAACTAAAGCTGATTCTGCCAAGCTAGTCGTGATTGCCTCAGTATATGGATTAAGTTTGGCTCTCATGTTTCTATCATCGAGCATTTATCATTTTATTAGCAATACAAACATTAAAAAGGTGTTTAGGAAAATTGACCATATTGCTATTTATTTATTGATAGCGGGTAGCTATACCCCATTTTTAATTGTTGCAGTTGACAGTCAATTAGCCAATATTGGTATGGTAATCATTTGGCTTATCGCCATTTTAGGGATTGTATTTAAACTCACGCTAGGCCATAAATATCCAAAGCTTTCTATCAGTACTTATGCATTGATGGGTTGGTTAGCGCTGTTTATGATATATCCTATCTATAACGCATTAAGCGGCGCAGGTTTTACTTTATTGATTATAGGCGGGTTATGTTATAGCGCAGGTATTCCTCTATACTTGCTAAAAAGTAGAGACTTTAGTCATGCGCTATGGCATATGTTTGTAGTGGCTGGAGCAGTTTGCCATTACTTTGCTATATACCTTCATGTCTTCTAACCAAGAGTAAAAGCATTTGATAATTAATGCTACGATTAATGAAGGTACCTTAGTTTGTGTTTATTCTTCGAAATCTCTGACCCTTTGATACATATTTAGAGGCTTGGCTCCTGCTGTGTTAGGCAATGCATACCACCACCGTCCCAGTTCGCTGCGAGCGGGTCAATCTGGATGATTTTCCGGTTAGGAAAGGCTTCTTTTAATAGCGCTTCCGCAACAGCATCACTCTTGTTCAAATGCTCAGGCCGCCCTTTTCCTCCATACTTAGCCGACAGCACCACCCCATTGGTCACAAGGAAGTTGAGATAGCTGACCGCAGGCACTTCGATAATCTCATCACCCACAGTAAAATTACGATAAACTAATCTTTGATCCAACCCATTGGCTAAAGGCTGAAAATCCTGTTCTGTAAGTGTGCGGCGGCGCATAAATGGCCCCGCATCAGGAACAGGCATCGGTATAATTTTGAAACTCTTACCGTCGGGGGTGCGAGCCTCTTCTAACTGGCGACGATTTTCCGATAGGATCTCGTAATCCAACTGCATAAGAGAATTGCTATTGCGCTCTTTTTCGCTGACTTCGCCAACAAAAATAGTATCGTCGGAAATAAAGCGCACATATTCATCGACATGCCCGTTTGCGCCCCAGCCGAAGAAGTTTTCTATTTTCGCTCCCAGCAAAACGCGATCCGTTATTGGTGCACGGTCTAGCCAAATTATTTGCTCCTTCCCATATAACCGCTTTAGCTCACTCTCAATTTCATCAAGCGTCTTGCCGGGGTTGCGATCCATCATAGCATCACGATAAGTAACAAGACTGTGCGAGTTGACGTCAAGTCCACCACCTTCAGCTACGACATCGGAACTGCGTTGGACTAAACCATACCTTTCTGAGATCTCCTGATCAACATCACCTCGCGCTAGCGAAGATGGGTTGGTGTAAGGCCAAGGAAAACTATAGTTTTTCCAAGAAAAGGCCGCCAATTGCTTAGTCTTTCCATCAGTCAAAAACAGCGGGCCACAATCGCGCGTCCACACATCGACTGTGGGCTGAATTTCGAACTGTACCCGCTTTAAGTTTACGCCGGCTGCTGTAATGATTGAGCCAACTTTTTGCGCCTGTGAACGATTTTCCACCAACATTTTGACTAAAACGTGCGGTGTTAGCGCAGCTAACATGTCGAGGCGCAATTTAGTGTGACCTTCATCTCGTGTAACGTAATCGCTCCAGCCCATCCATACTGCATCATGAGACAACCATTCGGGCGGGAAAGTATGTGAAGTGGATTGAGTAGAAGCGTTATGTGAAGTTTCTTCGTTCGAATATGTCGCCTTTGCAGCCGGAGCTATTAATGCTGAAGCTGCAACATTGACAATAAAATTTCTACGGTCCATTTACGGAACCTCTTTAAATCGAAAAATATAGGAATAAGTTATATCACATACCAGCTCAAATGTTAGCCATGTTTTGAGTCATTTAATTGTATGTTTTCGCCAACTTTATATTATTTCTTTTTTAAGCGTCCATTGAGCACTAAGCCCATAACCCTTCTAATATTCAGACAGGGCCTAGCGAAATTTGTTAACGATAGCACCAATATGTAACGCCCTCGCTATCCAAAAAACTTTCTGCATTTTCACCTTGTAGTATTGCCAACGTGGCAAGTAACCCAGCTTGAACACAATTGTCGCTTGCCACTGTAATTGAACGTGCTGCATTTTTAATCGGATAGCCAGTTAATGGATTGAGAATATGAGAATATCGTTTACCGTTTTTTAAAAGGAATCGATTTGCATCTCCGGATGTTGCTAAACCACCTTTTGCAATATTAACAATGGCTACTCCATTCTTTTTAGTTGGGTTTTCAAGTGAATCTTTAGATTGTATACGGTCTATATTTTCCATAAGTATTCGCAAAATCATAAATTCACGGCGTGATATGGTTATATTTGCATTATCTACACTGGCTAGGTTTGTCGTCACATCTAAATTAACATTTTTAAGGCTAATAACAGAGCTGGTATTGGTGCCTGCCTTTCATCCTTATTTAGTTTCTCGCGAGACTATTACTCTCAATAAAGCATGCAATATACTTCTCTTGTTTGAATTCTAGCAAATTACAACACACCAGCCTCTATTAAGGGCAATATCCAATAACGAATACTCTTTTGTGAACTGACTTTTTTCAGCAAGTTAAGCAATGCAGAAGATTGAGCTGCTTTATGTAAAACCTCAAACCGATAGAAATCTCTATACCCTTCTACTTGTTCAGACACATTATAATGACTATGCGCCTGACTAAACCCTTGGATTTTACTTAAGCTAAATCCACTCAAGAAACTGTCAGCCATAAGTGAATCAACCACATTGTCTTTTAATGCTTCGGGGACAATAGCAATTAATATTAAATCATTTTGCGCTTGCGTCACGGCGGGTCTCCAACCAAATATAGAAAACAGGTATTAAAAATAAGGTAGTAAAAGTAGAAGTAAATAACCCGCCTATTACCACAATCGCTAAGGGTTTTTGAATTTCAGCGCCCGGTCCAGTTGCAAAGACCAATGGTACAAGGCCAAACATAGCAGTACTTGCGGTCATTAATACCGGTCGTAATCGCCTTTTTGCCCCTACTATAATACGCTCAGATATGTGTGCTATGTCTAATTTGGTTTGCTCAAAATAGCTAACCATTACTACGCCATTTAATACAGCTACACCTAATAAAGCAATAAACCCGACAGATGCTGGTACAGATAAAAACTCACCACTAATATACAAAGCGATTATTCCGCCCATTGTGGCAAAGGGGATATTAACCAGAATTAGTCCTGCTGTGCTCAATGAACGGAAGGTAGTAAACAAAATAATAAGTATTAATGCTAATGCGATGGGTACAACAATCATTAAGTTATTTGATGCTCTTTGCTGATTTTCAAACTCCCCTCCAAAATTAAGTGTATAACCAACAGGAAGCGATACCGATGAAGCCAGCGCTTGTTTCAGTTCATCAACAAAACCAACAACATCTCTCCCTTCAACATTTGTGGTGACGACGGCAAACCGATTGCTGTTTTCTCGTTCAATCAAAATAGGCCCTTGCTTGAACGAAACATTCGCAATATATGATAGAGGCATAAGTCGAGCCTCGGGCATTAATATATTCAAATTTTCCAAATCTGATATGGTGCTTAGTTTTTCATTATTATAATCAGATAAACCAAAGACAATTGGCGTTTTCTTTTTCCCCTCAATCAACATAGATATTTCCGTTGATTCAATTTGTGATTTAAGAAAATGAGTTAATTCAGACACAGTCATATCATAAGCTTTAGCAATCTCAGGTTTTAAATTCACATTTAAAAAATCGCCCCCTTCAATAACAGATGCATTAACGTCAACACTGCCCGTTAGCGTTTTAGTTTGCTCACTTATTTTTTGAGCCAATTGAGCAAGTGTATTAATGTCATTACCAAATATTTTTATGGAAACGGCGCCAGTGCTACCCGTGAGCATTTCTGATACACGCATTTGAATGGGCTGTGTAAAGCCAATATTTATACCTGGGAAACCTTCTAGCACGCGTCTAATATCATCTATTAGTTCCTGTTTAGAACTGAATCGCCAAGTATCGGTAGGCGCAAGCTCCATAAAGATATCCGTTTCATTTAGGCTCATGGGATCAAGCCCAATTTCATCTGAACCAACTCTAGCCACTATTTGTTTTATTTCTGGAATATTGGCAAGTAGTACCTTTTCTATTTGAATATCCAATTCAGTTGATGCGTCTAAAGAAATATTTGGTGACTTTTCTAGTTGCACAATAATGTCGCCTTCATCTAAAACCGGCATAAATGCTTTGCCTAACATCGAATAAAGTAAAATACTGACACACAGTATTAATAGCGTCCCAACAATTATAGGCAAGGGTTTTTCAATGGTGCTGGTTAATGCACTCTCATATTTTTGTTGTAAATAAATAACAAATTTGGGAGTGGTGATTGTATCTGCTTTTAGCAATACAGAAGAAAGTGCAGGAATTAAGGTTAACGACAAAATTAACGATGAAACCATTGCAAATACAATAGTAATGGCGACTGGTTTAAATAATTTACCTTCCAAACCCGTTAGGGTTAAAAGCGGTGAAAACACAATAATCACAATAACTGTGCCTGACACCACTGGCACAGCCACTTCCTTACACGCCCTAAATATTAAGTGCAATTTAGGTAACGATATATTTTTCTTTAAACTATTAACGGTGTTTTCAACCACAACTACCGATGCATCAACTAGCATTCCAATTGCAATAACCAGCCCGCCTAAGCTCATTAAATTGGCCGACATGTCAAAATGGTCCATTAATAAAAAAGTACTCACGGCTGACATAGGCAAAACGAGTGACACCACAATAGCAGCACGAATATTACCCAAGAATAACGACAACAAAATGATAACTAACAGCACCGCTATAATTAATGCTTCTTCAATTGTACCTATCGCTTTATCAATCAAATTTTTGCGATTATAAAATACATTGATATCAGTACCTTCTGGCAAGGTTGATTCAATATCAGCGAGTTTTTGTGTTACCTCGGCAATTACTTCGGCAGTATTTGCATCTTTTAATGCAATCACAATAGCTTCAGCCGTTTCTTCTCCGTTTCTAGTTACTGAGCCATAGCGAGTTAAATGCCCAATACTGACTGAAGCCACATCCTGTAGGCGAACAACAGTGTTATCGATATTAGCAATCACAATATCTTTTAATGCTTGCAAACCAGTAATCCGCCCTTCGGTTCGCACAATTAACGTATCGTTACCAATATTTATGCGGCCAATACTTCCGTTTTGATTAATGGACTGGATGGTTTCGCTTAATTGTGTAAATGACATTCCAATACTTGCCATTTTTATTGGGTTTGGGCTAATTTGGTAGGTTTTTGCAAACCCACCTAAAATATTGACATCAGCCACCCCATTAATGCTTCTTAGAAGTGGACGTATTTCCCACTCTAGTAATTGCCGTCTGTCAATCAAGCTCATTTCTGGGTTTTCAATGGAGAACATAAACATTTCACTTAATGCCGTACTCATTGGCGCAATACCACCATCTAGCCCACTGGGTAAAGAAGGCATAACATTAGCTAAACGTTCAGCAACTTGCTGTCGAGCCCAATAAATATCCGTCCCTTCTTTAAAATCGATAGTAATGTCTGTAATGGCATATTTAGTGGTTGAGCGCAGTATTTCTTGATTAGGAATGCCCAAAAGCTCAGTCTCAATGGGCAAGGCTACCTGAGCTTCTATTTCTTCAGGTGTCATACCTGGCGCCTTTAAAATCACTTTGACTTGAGTAGGTGAAATTTCCGGAAAAGCATCAATAGGTAGAGAAAACCATGCAGATGCACCTGCCACCAGTAAAAACAACGAAACAATAAGTACAAATATTCGCTGAATAAGAGAAAAACGAATCACTTTATCAAGCATGATTACAGCCCTAACCCTAGTAACATGCCCTGCAATGCACTAACGGACGACGTTAATACAACTTTATTCGTCAGGTTGTTTGTAGATTGAACAATATAATTGTCACCTTGCGATGTAACAATATTTATTTGCATAGCCTTAAACTGAGCGGCAAATTGAACAAAAATAAAATTATTTCCCTCCCAATTAAATACGCTCGACTTTTTCACGCTATAGGCTTTGGTTTCATAGATAGGAATAACGCTAATTACTTGCCCCTCAACGTATTTACACTCAGGGTTAAGCGGTTTGCTCCAAGCAGTTTGGTAAAATGTAGAATTGGCCGTTTCCATAAAATCTACGGCTAAGTTGCAATTATCTATGGATAATTGACTTGGCAAATTTGGTTGGCCAATTGGGACATTCACCTTCATTCTAATTGCGTCTAACGGGACAAAAGCCGCAATGGTGCTTCCCACACTAAACATATTACTTTTATTATATTTCAATATACCTTGCTGAGGTGCGCCTAAAATAAGTGCGTCGTTGCTTTCATCGAAGTTTAGAACAAGTTCAAAAAAGTGAGTCAGTTCATCAAACTCCATTTTAGTCACATAGTAATTATTAGAAATGTCTAACCAAGCTTGCTCACTAATTGATTTACGTTTATACAAGGCTTCGCTGTTATTATAATGTCGACTTGCTTGCGAAAATAGCGCCTTCTTCATTTGGTAAGATGCATAAAAATGATGTACCTCTGGGCCTTGAATTTTTACGAAAGGTTGGTTTTTTCTAAGGCTTGCGCCATTACTTTCAAGATAAATAACTTGTGGTATATCAATGGGAGATGCCAAAACATACGTTTGACCAGGCAAAGACTCAATTCGTGCCATCAATTTCTTACCATTAAATGAGTTAACTACTTGTATTGACTCACTTTGAATAGATAGCTCAGCTAACTCACTGCGATCTACTGATAAGTCTTGTGCCAATGCAAGTTGCTGCAAAACCGAATAAAGCAAAGTAACTAGAACGAATAATTTCATAATGAGATTCCTGCAGCTTGTCTAATGAGCGCAACTTGACGCTGAATATTAATTTGATTGAGTTGAACACTTTGTTGAGAGTCAATGGTGTCGAGTAAAGTACGGATATAAAACTCTTGATTGGGTGCGTTAATATTGCGCAAATCGTTCATCGCTTCTTTCAGCAATTCAAGCGTTGGTAAACTGTCATTTAGTACTTGTTGTTTTTTTAGTAAAAATTTATGTTCCTGAGCCAGTGCAATGTTAGTTTCGTTTAATTGGTGGAGAAGCTTTCTTCTTGATGTTTCATGTTCAATAGTGAGTGTCAAATACTCACTTTGTTGGCTTTTAGATAAGTTATTACCTATTTCAATTGGCACCTCCAACCCTATGCCTAATTGGTTCTCAGAAAAATTAGCGGTTGAAATTCTTCTGCCAGATACTTGAACATTCCATGGTGAGGTTTGCTTACTTGCACTTAAGAGTTGTTGGTGGGTATTCTTAAAGTTTGCATCTAATGATTGAACGTCGGGATGTGAATTCAAATCCACACTCGCTATTTCAATGACAGTTTCGGCTATTTGATTGGGAAGCACTTGCAAGCCCGTTAACCTAAAGTATTGGCTGTATAAATTGTCTATTGCTCTTTGGTGTTCAATAGTAGAAAGTGTTAGTTGATTTAATTCGTTTTGCACAATTAAAGAAATATACTGCGGAACAGCTTGCATATCGGCCATTTCTTTATATTGCACAACTAATTCCGATAGCAATTCATGTTTGTGTATCACTGCCTTTAATGACGCTTCTTTATAAGTAATATCCCAAACAAGTTGGCGAATTAAACCTGATAAATAGAGTGCATATTGTTGTTGTGCATTGTTACGTATTACTTCAACATTACTCACTAAAGCATGTTCAACTTCACGTAAAAAAGGCGATTTTATTGCAATATTTAAGCTTAGTTCACTTTCTGTTGTACCCAATGTTTCATCACTTTCGTAGTGCATTAATGATATAGAAGGTGCGCCATCAATCCAAGCAACATAAGCCTTTGTTTCTTTTAATTGAGTATCCAAAGGTGGTGAAAGAACGGATTGCTTTTCAAATGCAGCTTGTAAGCTATCATGAAGCGTAAGTTTAGTTTGAGATGATGAATAAAAACTGATTACACATAACAATATGGTAAGTAAATGGATATTTTTTCTTAAACCTAACACTATTTTCTCATCGTTGATGAATATTGTTATTATGTTGCAACAATACCCAGGTGAACACATCAAACATAAGTATCATAAGTCATCGAACATATGTATGACGTACATCAATTAAGCCAGTAATTTAGCTAACTTTGGAGAATTCATGAGGAACCTAGTTGTCATTATCATATTAATAATAATCATGACACTTAATGCATTAGATGTGTTTGTAGACATTGGGTTAGGCGTGCCTATGTGGCACATTGTGCAAGAATCTTCACTTGTGTTGCTTTCAGCAATTGGAGCTATAATGCTGGTGCTGCATATGCGAAAGAAAAACAAACATCTACATGAATTAGCGAACAACCTAGCGCATGCAAACAAACAAGTCGCCTCTTTAAGCAGTAAAATAGAAGAAGAGAGAAAACGCTACAGTTTAATTATTAAAAGCCAATTTGACCAATGGCAATTAACTGCAGGTGAGCAACAAGTAGCGTTACTTTTATTGAAAGGGTTAACCTTAAAAGAAATAGCTAGTGTGCGTGAAACTAAAGAAATGACGGTAAGACAACAAGCTTCCAGTATTTATTCTAAAAGTGGCCTGACTGGAAGACATGAGTTTTCTGCTTGGTTTTTAGAAGATTTTTTGAACTAACCGACTTTTGGATATAGAATTGGTCGGTGTGATTGGATTCGAACCAACGACCCCTGACACCCCATGACAGTGCGCTACCAAGCTGCGCCACACACCGACCGAAGTTGCGTATTATAGGCATATCCAACTAAATATCTAGTACTTTCTAGCATTAAACAAGCCATTGAAGACACAACAAGTTTCTTTGCTGAATAAACCAACAGTTTGGCTTATTGTTATTGCAAGTCTATACATTATTGAAGCGTCACACCCAAACTAACTTTGAGTCATCTAATATCTGTTCACCATCAAATCTATAGGCAGCCAATACACCGCTTTCTTGCACTATAGACCAGTCTAGACAGGCTATATTATTTTTCATTAGAACTGGCGTACCTTGCATCCAATAATGACCAAAAAATATTGGCTTGGTACTTTTTATAGAAGGCAAAGATGATAGTTCAATAGGGATATTGGGCAATTCCAAAGGGTTTGGAACCGAAGTTGTTGCATTTCTGTATGTGGGCGTGTCAGGTAAATCCCACCACTTTAAGCGCACTTTTTTACGTACTTTGCCAGCTGAATCTGTAAAAGTGTAACCTTCAGGTAAGGTTAGCTTAGGTCCATTTACGGTATATTCTAGCGCTTTATAAAATGCGATATCAAATGTTCGTGGGGATTGCCACAACTCACTTGGCAAAACCGCACCAGGCTCTAAAAACTCATTTAATACCGCAATTTTATTATCGCACCATGAAGCGTGAACACATCGCATGTCAGGCGTTTCAATATAAAGAGGTAAAGTAGCAAACCAGTTTATAGCCTCTAAATACCATGGTGAACCATAATCAGCTTGTTCTAAAAACGCTTGATGCTCTTTATAGTTTTTTTCTGTGTGAGGACGAAGTGGTTGGCCTTTTTCATCTTTGGCGTGCCACGCCACGGCGTAAAACTCGTGATTTCCCATCACAACTTTCGCTTTACCATGCTTGTGCATCGTTTTTAATATATCTACTACCTTGCGCTGACCTGGCCCTCTATCAACTAAATCGCCTACCGAAATAAGTATGCGGGTTGGATGTTGCCACACACCATCAATTTCACCGTAACCCATTTTAGTTAACAGTGAGACAAGTGCCTCATCATAACCGTGAATGTCTCCAATAATATCAAACATTAGGTTGAATGATGTTAGTCATCTGCGCCAATACGACTAGCCACTGCCCCTGACTGATCGCGATACTTGGCATCATTTCTAGAATTATACGGTTTTTCAGCATGGCCAGATAATAATTCAAAGCTTAACGCGCCAATTTTCATTTTTGGTTTTAACGCAAGCGGTAATTTACCTGAATTGAAAAACTCCAATACAATATTACCAGACCAACCTGGATCGATTCTATGTGCAGTAACATGTACCATTAAACCTAACCGCGCTAATGAAGAGCGACCATCTAGCCAGCCAACCATATTGCTTGGTAATGTAATGGATTCATGAGTTACTGCAATGGCTAACTCGCCAGGATGCAGGAAAAACGCTTTATCTTCTGCAATAACAATTTCATCACTCATTACTGTATCAAGTGCAGCTTGTACATCCGCTTTCGCGCCGCTTAAGTCAATATAAGGGGCTTGATGATCTTCAAACACTCTAAATTTATTGCCCAGTCGAACATCTACGGTTAGCCCACTTATTTGCTCTTCGTCTATAGCGGGCACAATTTTAATATCGCCTAAGGCCAAATGCTTTTTTATATCTCTATCACACAGTCGCATGGTTTACTTCTTAATAATTTTGAAAAATTTTTATTGGTGCAGGAATCTTACTTAGTTAGCATAATACTGAACGCTCAACACGCTTGTAATACTCGTCACAATAGTCATACTCACGAATACCTTCGTCATACTCGCGAATACATTCGTTATACTCGCGAATACATTCGTCATACTCGCGTAGGCGAGTATCTCCCACAAGCATAGTAAAGTCGAATAACACGCTGGCTTTCTATGACGACCTACCAGATTACCGCGTTCGCGGCAATGACTGACACTGAGTTAAAGGCTAAAATGAAAAACATTACGCGCATTCGCACTACACTCGTCCTACTCGCGTAGGCGTAATTCTACTCAGTTAGTAAATTAGTCATACTCGCGAATACATTCGTCATACTCGCGTAGGCGAGTATCTCCCCCAAAGCATAGTAAAGTCGAATAACACGCTGGCTTTCTATGATTACCTACCAGGTTACCGCTTTCGCGGTAATGACTGACAATGACGCGAATACATGTTAAGTATGACACAGGTTACCTGGTAATTATGGCACAGTTTACTTGTTAAGCATAAAACTAATCTAAGCGCGTAACTTCAATGCTCCCTGCAATATTAGCGGCCGCCGGCATAACCTTTGTCTGTTCACATAAGTTTATGGTTAAATCCATTGCCGCCTGCTTATATAAAATGGAAATATCGTGATCTGGCAACTCGTCTATTAACGACTTGCCTGCATCAGCATATTCTCTAATAATAGCATTAAGGGGTACTTCGGCTAAAATTGGAATTGCGTATTTCTTTGATAGCTTTTGCGCGCCTTTAGTGGCAAAAATATTGGTTCTATGATGGCAGTTCTCACACTCAAAATAACTCATATTTTCAAGCATCCCTAACACTGGAATATCAAGCTTATCAAACATAGCTATGCCTTTACCCGCATCTGATAACGCAATATCTTGTGGGGTAGTTACAACAACCGCTGCAGTGAGCGGTAACTGTTGGCACATAGTTAATTGAATATCACCGGTTCCCGGTGGCATATCTACAATTAAATAGTCTAGTATTGGCCATTGTGTTTCATTAAGTAATTGATTCAGAGCTTTACTCGCCATTGGCCCACGCCATATTGACGCATGCTCATTTTTCACCAAATAACCAATGGAGTTAGACACTAAGCCGTGTGATTGAATGGGATACATCAGTTTATTGTCTGGGCTTTCTGGTGAAGCATCTTGTTTACCTAGCATAATAGGAATGGAAGGCCCATATATATCTGCGTCTAAAATGCCTACTCTTGCTCCTTCTTGTTTTAGCGCAATCGCCAAATTCAGGGCACTGGCCGACTTACCTACTCCACCTTTACCAGAAGATACCGCAATGATGTTTTTCACATTCGGCACAATGGGCTTTTTAACATCAAAAATAGGGATATTGTAGTGCTTAGTAAATTTGTGGTGGCTACCTAGGGTTTCTTGTAGCTGTTTTTCAACACTTGGCCAAACAGAATCCATTACAAAAGGCAGGCCAATGGCTACTTCATTACCAATAATATCAACATGGAAAAGCTCAGAATTAACCATTGAAAATATGTTAGCTAATACCTTTTGTACTTTTTCTGTATCGAGCATGCTGCCTTTCTTAAAAAATTTCACAATATTCCTTAGTGTAAAACGTGTATTGAATGCCAATTTTACGTGTATTCAAACGCCTAGTCCTCTATCTTATAATGAATATGTTTGGGGCAAAATCAAAATTTCAAACCTAAAAGCGTTGATTATTCATAGCTTGATGGTGTCATTATAGTCTGAATATACTGAATTCAAGGTGCAAATAAATCAATATTCCGCTACCATCCCACGCAAAGTTAATGAAATAAAAAGGTAGTCGAAAACATGCAATCTCAGCAGCGCCGTATTTTAGTCACCAGCGCTTTACCCTATGCAAACGGGTCCATCCATTTGGGTCACCTCCTTGAACACATCCAGACTGATATTTGGGTGCGATTCCAAAGGCTAAGAGGCAACCAATGTTACAGTGTTTGTGCAGACGATGCGCATGGCACACCTGTCATGTTAAAAGCCCAAGAATTAGGTATTACGCCTGAACAAATGGTTGAGCAAACGCGTGCTGAGCACCATCAAGACTTACAAGACTTTTATGTTAATTACGACAACTATTATGTTACTCACTCTCCAGAAAACAAAGAGTTATGCGAATTAGTATATAACCGTTTGAACGAAAACGGCTATATTTCAAAACGGACCATTAGTCAACTTTTTGATCCTGAAAAACAAATGTTCTTACCAGACAGGTTTGTTAAAGGCACCTGTCCAGAATGCGGTAGCGAAGACCAAAATGGCGATAGTTGTGATAATTGCGGGGCAACATATAGCCCAACTGACGTTAAAAATCCGCGCTCTGTGGTGTCAGGAGCTACGCCTGTATTAAAAGACTCAGAACATTTTTTCTTTGACTTACCTAAATTTGAAAGCATGCTGAAAGAATGGATTCGCTCAGGCGCGATTCAAAATGAAATGGCCAATAAGCTAGAAGAATGGTTTGAACAAGGATTGCAACAATGGGATATTAGCCGTGATGCACCCTACTTTGGTTTTGAAATTCCCGGTGCACCGAATAAGTTTTTCTATGTTTGGGTAGACGCACCTGTTGGCTATATGGCTAGTTTTAAAAACTTTGCGAACGCGCAAGGATTTGATGATTCTGAATTTTGGCAAAATGGAAACGATACTGAGTTGTATCATTTCATCGGCAAAGATATTACTTACTTCCACTGTTTGTTTTGGCCTGCCATGTTAGAAGGTGCGGGTTTTAGAAAGCCAACAGGCGTAAATATTCATGGCTTTGTTACCGTTAACGGTGCAAAAATGTCTAAATCGAAAGGTACCTTTATAAAAGGTAGAACCTATTTAGAACACTTAAACCCTGAATATTTACGTTATTATTTTGCTAGCAAGCTTAACGATAGCGTAACCGACATTGATTTAAACTTTGAAGACTTTGTACAAAAGGTCAATGCAGATTTAGTCGGTAAAGTGGTAAATATTGCATCACGTTGTGCAGGCTTTATAACCAAAAAGTTTGAAGGCACGCTGTCAGACAACATTGAAAATCCTGAATTGCTAAGCGAGTTTCAGCTAGCAGAATCGGTAATAGCGAAGCATATTGAGTCTCGTCATTACCACAAAGCCATTCGCGATATTATGGCCCTTGCAGATAAAGCCAATCAATATATAGATGCACAAGCACCTTGGGTGACAATTAAAGATGAGTCTAAACAAGCTTTTACTCATGACGTTTGTTCAATGGGTATCCATTTATTTAGAATTTTAATGGTGTATTTAACCCCAGTGGTGCCGAAACTTTCTGCTGATGCACAATCGTTTTTAAACGATGAATTTACTTGGGAAAGTATAAAAGAAGTAAAAAAAGGACATTCAATTAATAAGTTTAAAGCGATGTTACAACGCGTGGATGCTGACAAAGTTAGCGCAATGGTGGAAGCGTCTAAAGAAAACTTAAAAGTTACGTCAAACAAAGCAATAAAGCCTAAAACAGACAACAAACAATCAGAAATAGAGCCGATTGCTGATACTATCGTGTTTGATGAATTTGCTAAAATAGACTTAAGAATCGCTAAAATAGTACATGCTGAAGCAGTTGAAAAAGCAGATAAACTGTTAAGACTAGAGCTAGATATAGGCACTGAAACACGTCAAGTTTTTGCAGGAATTAAATCAGCCTATAAAGCAGAAGACTTAATTGGCAAGCACACGGTTATGGTGGCGAATTTAGCGCCAAGAAAAATGCGATTTGGTATGTCAGAAGGCATGGTATTGGCAGCAGGCCCAGGTGGTGACGATTTATATATTCTTGAGCCACATGCAGGCGCAAAACCAGGCATGCGCGTAAAATAAATAATAGCTAGATATGAGCAACATCTCTTACAGCAAGTAAATTACCTATTTGCCTCAGTGATGTTGCTTATTTTACAGAAACCACCAAAAAGCTAGCGGCAATCAGCACAATCAAAATAGCCACACCTACAGATATATTTCTAAAAGGCTTCTTGCCTCGGCTTCGCTCTGGTAACCACACCATAGTAAATGCCATTAAACCACCAATTATCACGCCACCAAAATGCCCCCAAAAAGAGATGCCCGGTACAATTAATGGTAAAAGTAAATTAATTACAACCAAACCAAAGAAAGGTGAATCGCTTACTCGCATTCCTCTTCCCGCAAGCGTAACAAACATGGCACCTGCTAGCCCTAGTACCGCGCCAGACGCACCTAAGGTTGGCTGCATAAAGCCAAAGGTAAGTACAAATAACGAGCCGCCTACCAACGAACCGAAGTACATTAAACTAAAACGAGTACTACCTAAATTTGACTCTAACTGTGGTCCCATCATGTAAAGCAAATACATATTAAAACCAAGGTGTAGAATACCACCGTGCAAGAAACCCGATGTGAGTATTCGCCAATACTCGCCTTGTTGTACAAAAGGTCCATATAGTAAGCCAATATCAGTTACCAAGTCTTGGGAAGCGAATTGCGCAATAAATAAAACAACATTCGCCGCTAGAAGATTTACAGTAACCGGACAACCTTTTGGTAATGCAAGCATATATTTATATGGTCCTTAGATAAAAATGCACGGTTCCAAATAGATGAGTGACCGTGAAATAAATGTTCGACATTATAAAATGTCATTTACCTTATTAATAATGAGTTTTGCGTCGAAGTGATCATATTACTTATCAATGAAACTCGGTGACAAACTTTGCAAATAACGCAAGTACCTTCGAAGTTCGAAAACTCCCTGCGAATAGCTGTGAGCAATACCTTTATGAATCTGGCTTCACAAATTGGTGCACATTGGCAGCAGCGCTTACATCTACCTCTGACTGCCTTGCCGCCGCAGTTGACACATTAAACTTAGGCTGGAGTTTCCACGCAGGTTTAATTGGCGATAACGGCATTTCACGTTTTCTGGCTTCAATGATATACATAGAAGAAAACCATGGTAGATATTTTTTAAACCATAACTGAATTCGACTTTTGCTATTTAAGCTATCATTCATAAACAGGGATGAATAAACTAAATGATCTTGTTTCACCACTTCAAAATTTAATAAGGCTAGCCAATCTTTTATTCTAGAAGCCGTGAAAAAGCGCCCTTGATGTAATATATTTTTTCGATTAATGGGTAAATATTTAATAATGCCAGCAATACTAAAGGGGTTAAATCCGGCTATGACTATGCGCCCATCTGAAGTAATGGCACGGTCTATTTCGCGTATGATTTGATGGGGATCTTGTGCAAAATCCAGTTCACCCAAAAGCACAAAGGCATCAACACTGTTGTTTTGAAAAGGCAATTTACTTGATTGCGCGCACAAATCATTGTTCTGATTGCAGTGGGGTGCACAGCTATACTGATTTTTAATGGGACATTTTGATAATGTAATTTGGCTACTTAAGCTGCCTATTTTCACCAAATAATAACCAAAAATACGCTCTGTTATGGGCTCCAATGCTTTCTCTAGCTCTTCCCTAGCCAATTCTCCTTGAACTAATTGTTGCCAATTTTTCGGGTATTCAAGTATTTTTGGGCTACGCGCTGCTCGCATTACCATCACTTTGCTCCTAAAAAGGACAGCGTTTTTATTTTTTTAATTTCGTAAATAAAAGCGCAAATAACGAATATAAGAGATTTAAGAACTTAACTGTATAAATTCATTTGTCCCAAGTACAATGACTCTAGCATAATCAGCATAGGCTGAGCAATAAATAGGCGACTGAGGTTTTATGAGCACTCAAACAATTAACGAGTTAACCACTAAACAAAATATCACTGCTATTAAAGCATTCTCTGATAACTACATTTGGTGCGTGCATAATACCAAATACGCATGTGTTGTTGACCCGGGTGACGCAGCACCAGTTTTAGAGTTTTTAACGCATAATCAATTAGACCTACTATACATACTGATAACCCATCATCACTGGGATCATGTGGGTGGTATTACAGAGCTAAAATCCGCCTACCCTAACGCGATAATATATGGGCCAATGAATCCAAAAATTGACGCAATAGAATATAGGCTTGTAGAAGGTAATGAAATTCAATTAAAAGAATTTGACCTAACGCTGAGTATTTTAGAAACTCCCGGACACACCCTTGATCACATTGTATACAAAAATAGAGAACTTGTTTTTTGCGGTGACACTTTGTTCTCAGGAGGCTGTGGAAGAATGTTTGAAGGTACACCTGAAGTGTTTTACTCTTCGCTTCAAAAGCTAGCCAACCTGCCTAAAACGACGAAAGTATTCTGTACTCATGAATACACGCAAGCTAATTTAGCTTTTGGCTTATCTGTTGACCCTAGTAACAAAAAGTTAAATGACTATAATGATTGGGTAGAAGAGCGTAGAAAAAACGATCAAATTACGTTGCCATCAAATATTGGCCAAGAAATTGAAATTAATCCGTTTTTACGCTGTCACAGTGAAGCAATTAGACAAACAATATTCGCAAACAGTATTAATGGCGAAAATGATAATAGCGTGAGTGTGACAAATATAGCGACTTTCGCTAAGCTACGTAAATTAAAAGATAATTTTTAATCCACCGTGTTTCGAACTAAAAGAAAGCCAAAATTTAACTTGGTTATTTATGATAGGAAAATATGAAGTTTAATTTATATATTTTGGTATTAAGTACTATGACGTTAGTGTCTGGTTGCCAAATACTAGAACGCCAACCAAATATTCCCGAAAATACTCAATTAACTGATAATCAACTGAATACTAAGTCATATGAATTAGCATTAGACGCTTCACAACTTCTTGCACCTTGCCCCGCAGCCTCGGAAGAAGACGAACATATTGAAAATTGTGAAGAGCTTAATGAAGGCGTTGTAAAAGTTATTCACCCTACGGAAGTGGTAGACATTCCGCTTGAAGAGCCCGACCCAATCGATCCTAACTCGCTTAATAATTTATGGGAAAAAATTCAATATAAACTGAATTTTGATATCCCTGAAAACCAAGCTCGTTTGGATATTCAAAGGAAATGGTACTTACGCCATCCAGCATATATGCAACGCGTTTCAAAGCGCGCTAAGCCCTTTCTATATTACATTGTGCAAAGGCTTGAAGAAGAGAACATGCCGTTGGAACTTGCCCTTTTACCTATTGTAGAAAGTGCATTCGATCCCTTTGCATACTCTCATGGCAGAGCCTCGGGCATGTGGCAATTTATACCGGGTACGGGCAAACGTTTTGGCATGAAACAAACGTGGTGGTATGACGGTAGGCGCGATGTTGTTGCATCAACAGATGGCGCAATTGAGTATTTAAAATATTTAAATCGCTATTTTGATGGCGACTGGCTGCACGCCCTTGCTGCTTACAATAGTGGTGAAGGACGCGTGAAACGAGCAATTCGTAAAAATCAACGAGCTGGAAAGCCGACTGACTTTTGGTCGTTATCCCTTCCTAAAGAAACCAGAGCTTATGTACCTAAACTGCTGGCATTAGCAGATATTCTTAAAAACCATCAAACCTATGACTTTGATTGGCCTGTTATTGCGAACGCCCCTGTATTAGAAATTATTGATGTAGGCTCGCAAATTGATTTAGCAGTGGCAGCAAAAATGGCTGGCTTAAGCATTACCGAACTGCAAGCCTTAAATCCTGGTTACAATCGCTGGGCAACCGACCCTGACGGTCCACATCGGCTATTATTACCAATAGATAAAGCAGAAACATTTGTATCTAACTTATCTAATACATCAGAAAAAGACAGGCTTAACTGGGTGCGTCATAAAGTGAAAAGTGGCGAGAGTTTGGGCGTGATAGCCAACAAATACAGCACCAGTGTGAAGGTTATCAAGCAAGTAAATGGCATGCGTAACAATACTATTTACATGAATGATTACTTACTCATACCCGTCTCATTAAAAAGTTTAGAGTCGTATAGCTTATCGGCAGACCAACGATTAGTGAAAACACAGTCTATTCAACGCGCTGAACATAAAATTATGCATAAAGTTGAATCAGGCGATACCTTATGGGACATAGCGATGGCTCATAAAGTGGGTGTCAGGCAACTTGCCAAATGGAATAAAATGGCACCTACAGACCGCTTAAAAATAGGCTCAAACTTGGTAATTTGGACTGACCAAGTACCTGTTCCTAATGCTAATTCTCCAGTAATGCGAAACTTAGTTTATACTGTACGTTCTGGTGATTCATTAGCAAGAATTGCTAGTAAGTTTAAAGTAAGAGTGTCTGATTTAACCAAGTGGAATAACCTAAATAAGAATAAGTATTTGCAGCCTGGTCAAAAAATTAAAATTAAAGTAGACGTAACGCGAACCTAAACGTTCTAGTTACGTCTGATA
This sequence comes from Glaciecola sp. UBA1851, assembly GCA_002338515.1. Lineage (GTDB taxonomy): Bacteria > Pseudomonadota > Gammaproteobacteria > Enterobacterales > Alteromonadaceae > Glaciecola. The sequence goes on from DDIL01000006.1 coordinate 38,770, forward strand.
TTCGACTATTTATTAAGCCTTTTACTATTCTTTAACTAGGCCTTGCGCCAACTAGTGCCTGTTTTACTCTCTTCAAGTATCACGCCAAGTGCATTTAATTCATCTCGCACAGAATCAGCTGTTGCCCAGTCTTTCTGCTCTCGTGCAGTAACACGTTTAGCAATAAGCGCCTCAACTTGTGAAGTGAAGTCTTGATTTTGCTCACCTTGTAAGAATTCACTTGGAGCTTGCTCTAATATACCTAGAATGCTCCCTAACTTACGCAGTATACCAGCCAAGTCTTTTGCTTTCTGACTAGTCTTATCAGCCTTATTCAAGTCTTTAACCACATCAAACAACACAGATACCGCAATTGGCATATTAAAATCATCATTCATGGCCGCTTCAAACTTACTTAAATAGCCACCTAAAGATATCTCTACATTTAAGTTAGGCTCAATATCTCGTAAGGACGTGTACAAACGTTCTAAGCTTGCTCTTGCTTGGTCGATATTGTCTTGAGAATAACTAAGCTGGCTCCTGTAATGCGCAGACATTAAGAAAAATCTCAAAGTTTCAGCATCATGCTTTTCAAGCACGCTTCTTAGAGTAAAAAAGTTGCCTAACGATTTTGACATTTTTTCATTGTCAATTTGCACCATGCCTGCATGCATCCAAGTATTAACATACTCGGTATCAAATGCGCAGCATGATTGAGCTACCTCATTCTCATGATGAGGGAAGATTAAATCAGACCCGCCACCATGAATATCAAAATGCTCACCTAAGTGTTTATGATTCATAGCCGAACATTCAATGTGCCATCCCGGTCGACCTTTACCCCAAGGTGAATCCCATGATACTTCGCCTTCTTTCGCCATTTTCCATAAAACGAAATCAAGCGGATCGTGTTTATCACTCGAGGTTTCAACTCGAATACCTGACACAAGTTGCTCTAAATCTTGTTTACTTAACTTTCCGTAGTCATCGTATGCTTTCACTTTAAATAATACATCGCCCGATTCAGCCTGGTAAGCAAATCCTTTAGATTCTAGTCGTTTAATCACATCAATTATTTCAGGCATGTGAGTGGTAACCCGAGGTTCAATATCTGGCTCTAGCAAATTCAATGCTTTAAAATCGGCATGCATCTCTGCAATGGTGCGTTCAGTTAAGTCAAATGGGCTTTCGTTATTTTCTTGTGCACGTTTAATTATTTTGTCGTCAACATCGGTAATATTTCGGACATAATTCACATCATAACCAAGATGTCTTAAATACCTGACAACAATATCAAAACTCAAATATGTTCGTGCATGCCCCATGTGACATAGGTCATAAACTGTTATTCCACACACATACATGCCCACTTTATTATCAATCAGTGGAACAAACGTTTGTTTTTGTTTAGTAAGGGTATTAAAAATTTGTAGCATAAATAATGACTTTGTGTATGGTTTACTTCAGAATATGGCGCGAATTCTAGCATCTTGTAAGCTAGTTAAGCTACCATTTAACGTATTAAGTTAACTGTAAATTTTAAAATAAAAGGATTAAGCATGGTTGTTATAAAAACTAACTTTGGTGACATCACAATAAAGTTATTTGAAAAAGAAGCGCCTAAAACGGTTGAAAATTTCTTATCTTATGTCGATGAAGGATTTTACGACGGCACTATTTTTCATCGAGTAATCAGTAACTTTATGATCCAAGGTGGTGGATTTGAATCTGGTTTAGCACAAAAGCCAACTAAAACGCCAATTGAAAACGAAGCAGATAATGGCTTAAGCAATAAAACAGGTACGTTAGCCATGGCTCGAACGAATGATCCACATTCAGCTACCTGCCAGTTTTTTATTAATGTGAAAGACAACAACTTCCTTGATTTCTCTGCGCCTAATTCACATGGCTTTGGCTATTGTGTATTTGCTGAAGTAGTTGAAGGCATGGATGTGGTAGAAAAAATTAAAGCCGTTGATACTGGCAATGCTGGCATGCATCAAGATGTGCCTGTAGAGGATGTCGTGATTGAATCAGCTACTAGAGTTGATGCTTAGTTAACGACCAAAAATTTAATATGCCATGCTTATATTGTTGCATGGCGTATTAAAACTAAACTAACCATACCTGAGATTGCCACCCGATATCATGAGTAAAACCTTATTCATTTCTGATTTACATTTAAGCGCTGAACGTGAGGATATTACTCAGTGTTTTTTGGCTTTCCTTAAAAACGAGACACACAATGCAGATGCTTTGTATATATTAGGTGATTTATTTGAAGTATGGCTTGGTGACGATGATGTGACACCATTTAGTGAAATTATTGCGAACAGTATAAAAGAAGTGAGCCAGAGAATGCCTGTATATTTTATACATGGTAATCGTGATTTTGCTTTAAAAGGTGATTATGCCAAAGCCTGTAATATGACTATATTGCCAGAGCAAGAGGTTATACTATTATATGGAAAACCAGTATTAATATCCCATGGCGATGAATTATGTACAAGAGATATTGAGTACATGAAATTCAGAAAAAAAGCTCGCGGTTGGTGGTGGCCTAGGCTGATGCTCGCCATTCCGTTACCATTACGCAAAAAACTCGCGAAAAAAGGACGAGAAACGAGCAAACATAATCAAGCGCAATTAACTAAAGAAATTATGGATGTAACCCAATCTGAGGTTGAAAGAACCATGCATCATTTTTCAGTTAACCTTTTCATACATGGTCATACACACCGCCCCGCTATTCACTCTTTTCAGTCCAACTCTAAACAGCTAAACCGCATTGTATTAGGTGACTGGTATTCTCAAGGTAGTTATTTAGAAGCCACTCCCAACAATTTTGTGTTGAAAAGTACTCAATTCAAATAATATTTTCGTTGATGATTTTTCTTAACTCTTTGATTCTAAACTAGACAAATTTTCACTCGTTATTTTTGACCTTAATCGACTAAGTCAAACCTTTAAAAAGTACTGAAAAGCATTAATTTTTAGAATAAAATATAGGCAATTGAGAATTCGCTGTGCAAAATTTTTGAGCAGTTTTTGCTGAGTACTTAATTAAATTCAAATTAATATCAACTTTTGTATATTTGGCCGATAACTTATTATACCCAGCAAATTCTGACGTTTTGCATTCAGCAGAATATTACGCTTCATTGCGTTATCTCAAATATGGGTAATTCCCATTAGTACCAAAGCAAATTGTGTCCAAAAATTAGCACACAACAAAGCGTTGGATAGATAATTAATGAAAGTAATAATTGATTAATAGTCAGTTGAAAGGAAGTAGAGTGTAATATGAACAAGAAGCTAATTCTTATTGTTATTGGCAATGTTATTGTCCTTGCGGCATTGTTTTTTGTTTTTGTTGGTCAGGAGCCAACTGAAGACCCATTTGATACAGAATATGTCATGACCATTCTTGATCAAAACACCACTCAAAAAGAACGCCTAGATCAAATTACTCTTGACTTAGAAACAGCTCAAGGCGAGCTTGAACGAGTGACTGAACAGCTTGATATCACTCAATTATTAGTGGATAGCACGGAACAAAAATACCTGGTATGCGAACAACAAAAAAGCGAAATTACTGGCATTGCTCCACCTCCAAGAATTAAGCCCGATATCAATAGAATTGAAACACCATCCGCGCCAAATTGTGAAGAAGAATTAGATAAACTGGCAGATACAACCTCAAAATATCTTGAATTAGAAACTCAAAACCGAGATCTTAAAGCAAGTGTTGTTGCCCTAGAAGAATCTGTAGACAAGCTTCAGAAAACAAGAACAGATTTGTTAGCCGAAATATCAGAACTTGAAAATGCCCCTGCACCTATTGCGGATACGTCTAATTTAGATAGTCGAATTAGCAATTTAGATAAAAAAATCAAATTGTTGGAACAAGAAAATCGCGATATTAAATTTAAAAACGAGCAATTGTTAGCTGACAACAATGAAATTAAATTAGAAAACAATCAGCTTAAGTTAGATAACGCTGATGTAATTGCAAAAAATACTGATTTAACTGCGAAAAATAATCAACTCGCATCCGAAAATATTGAATTAACATCAAACAATAACACTATCACTTCTAAGCTTAACGCGCTTGAGCGTGAGACTACTAGTACAGCCTCTGTAAAAGAACAACTTGCTCTTAAGAATAGTGATGCTGAATTGCAGGTTGAGCAATTGCAACTTGAAAACAGTAATATGTCTTCTAAGGTTGAGCAATTGTCACAAGAAAAAATTAATATTGTTGCCCAAAAAGAACAAGTGGTGTTAGAAAATGCTCGCCTACTAGCGCAAATTGAACAATTAAAAAATACGGCACCTAAGTTTTCACAGCCAGCAGCCCCTGCTGCGCCTGCTGTTGATGTACAAGCGTTAAAAGAGGCACAACAAGAAGTTGCTCGTTTGCAACAATGGTTACAAACACCTATTGCACTAGATAAACATTACTTAGGCGCAAGATATTGTGAAAAACCAAGACGAGAAGCCTTTATTTGCGTAAAAGAGTTCTTAATTCGTCCTAACTTTACCAAGACCCCTGTTAACCCGTTAACAGTAAGAGTGATTGACAGTCAAGGATTTGTGCAAGCCGAAGGTAGATTTGAACCAACTAATAATACCTTGTATCGACTAGCGCTTTCACGCGGTATAGAAGCACCGGCTGGTAATTATAAAATTGAATACGTTGTTGATAATCAGGTGCTTACTGGTCAGTTAATTGAACTGTATCAGTAAACCTAATTACCATTAAAACAAGTTACAACCTATAAACATATACTTGCTTTATTCGTCTGACTTTGCGCTATTAATTTAGCGCTAGGTTTGCCGCTATGAAACTTAAATTCATTATCTTCTGAATCAATTAACTCTCGCTCTACCTGTCCAAAGAATACGACCTTTTCAGCAATATCTTTTTTACTAATTGATTGAGCCAGTGTTAAATAGTCTTCAAAATGCCTCGCCTCTGAACGCAACAAGCTAATATAAAATTCACCTAATTTTGTATCAACATGAGGTGCAAGCTTGGCAAAGCGTTCACAAGACCTTGCTTCAATATACGCACCACAAATTAATTTATCGATTAATGCGTCAGGTTCATGGGTTTTAACATGCTTTAGCATGCCTTTGGCATACCGAGCAGGCGTTATACTTCTATAATCAACATTGTAATAGTCCATCATTTCTAATACTTGGTAAAAGTGATGCAATTCTTCTTTTATCAAAAGTACCATTTTATTAATTAAATCTTGACCATATTCTGTATTAGAGGCAGGGATCATAGCTTTAGTTAACTTGTTTTTACTGGCAAGTTCACGCCAGTCACCTTCACGTTTGTATACAAGTTGCTCAAAGGGTTGCAACCACGCAAGTAATGCATCTCCACTTTCTTTATCTACCGCGTATCTGCGAATTAATAACATGGCAGATTGCGACGCCTTTAATTCGCAAATTAAATGGTCAATAAGTAGCACATCTAAATTTTCAGGTAATATTGCTTGATGTACCCACTCATTTGGCGTTTCGGTTTGTAAAAAAGCATTGATTGGCGCTAATAATTCCTGCACTACACATTCCTAGTTCTTTAATTTCGCGCTAGATTATAAGTTGAAATAACCTAAAAGCATAATGTGGTCATTAAAAATTTCTATTATGTGGTAAATGAATAAAAAAACTGAACTGAAAACATATGTATTCGTCTTACCATGGCTAAGTCACAACTCAGTTATATCTAAGTTATTCGTAAATGGTTTTTATACTTGCATACAATTAATATTGAACAAGCGCTGATAGAAGACAATAGGACTTCACATTTCAATAAACCGCAGCCAAAGGGTTGGTCGGTTCGGTTCGTGTTTGTATCTATTTTTGCCCATGCTGTCGTGATTTTTGTAATTTTTAATAACCTCAATCTTTCAAACCATACACCATTGCCTAATCCACAAGAGCCCGCAAAAATAAAAAGCTATTTATATATTCCCTTATCTAAAGTTAGCGAGCCAGCAATAGAAGAACCCGTAATAGACAAAAATGGACCAGAGGTTGAGGTAGAACAAATAACGCCAGATGAAAAAGTTATGCCTATAAAATCAAATGAAGAGTCCAAGGCACAAGTTCATGAGCAGGTTGTAAACAAAGCTGATGAGGAAGTCACTAGTATTGCAGAGCCCTCAACAGAATTATTAGAAACCAATACATTTGAAACAGAAACGAGTATTTTGAATACACCAATACCAAGTGCATTAAACAACAGTAAACTGCATACCGATATTTCAAAATATGGTTTACGAGGTACTATCCAACAGCAATTACAAAATGTTGAAATGAAAAGGTATAGTGAAATGGCTCAGACCGCTAGCCAAGAATTCTCTACCAATATAACTTCGCCTACAATTGATGCTCCCGTTTACACTGAAGAATATCAATATTTAAAAGAGCCTGGGGTAAGCGAGATAGAATGTGATGGTTCAATTAAATCTAATTTGACTATTATGTCTAGTGTCATGGGTGGGAAAGTGAAATGTAGAGAGAAAAATTTTCAGATGTATATCAATAAACACTTAAATAAGGAAACTGAGGGTAATTGATGATTACTTATTCGAAGTTTTCACGCCAATGCAACACTCGACTATCACCAGAATAAATACCAAACGTCGCTTTTGAAGACGGGTTATTATCATAGCTGCCATCTAGATCCCAATCGTATTTTAGCCAATCAAATGTATCAAGTGTTACGCCTATTTCTCCTTGATTACCCTGCCCTGTTGGTGCAAGTTCAATTAAATTAAACGTTCCTTTTGTTAACCTACCAGACAAGCCCTCAACCGATGTTAAGCTTGGCGACAAACTAATTTCCGATAAGGTTACTTGGCTTGTTTGCACACTAGTACAATTATTATCGGTGCTTGTTGCAAAACCATTTTCGGTATAATGCTCAACACGAGCAGTTTGTGCGAGTGAATGCGTTTCTGGTCCAAAACTATTTTCTAATACCATTCGCCCAAAACGAATCTCTATTCCACTTGGTGTAACAGGTTCAACTGACGTCGCTATTACCCCGTCTGAATCTATGATTGACGATATAATTAAGTCGAAATTGGCGTTAAAAGGTGCAACCAAAGCATTGGCGCTGCGGTTATAGTAATAGTTATCACCGTCAGATAATTGATAGTGCAACACCCCCTTTGGTAATGAAACAATATTCGGTAATTGAGTTAAGTCATTTTGACTTAGCGTACCTGTTTGAATATTCGCTTGAAGTGGTAACTTATTGCTATCTACCCCTATTGCAACTTTGTCTAATAATGGAGAAACTAAAGCAAAATCTAGTGCATCTAATTTCATAAAGTCATTATTGCTACCGTCAGAATCTTGATAATAATTTTGTGTAATTTGACCTTGTTTATTATATGCCGTTACGGCAATAATTGGGTTATTCAAATAAGTGATGGCACCTATATTATTATTCGTTTCATTTCGTTGGCCGCTATAAGCATAAAACTCAAAATCACTACCGCATTGATTCACCAAGCCGCCATTATCTATCACTGTTTGCTCAAAATAGTGCGGAACAAAGCGCCCAACATTAATGTTGTCAGCGTTAACAATATGACCCTGTACACCATAATTACTATCTTGAATATCTACATTAATAATACCCACTTCCGAATAATTCGCATTTAAATAACTAGACACGCCTTGAGAAAAACTACTTAAAGTCGCATCTTGAAATTGAGCTGATGCACTAGAGTTAATGGAATTATTAAACGCGTAAGTTAAGGCACCATCAACACTTTCATTTAAAGCAGGCGCCATTCGTAATAGTTTTAGCTGAATTTGACCAGGAGAATAATTAGGTGTCACCGCACCTAAAGAATTAAGCGCACTTACCTTAAACTCAAAATTTTCACCTGCAGCATGAACTGGTGCGGCGTTAGCAGAGCTAGCATTTAGCGCTGCACCTCCATTTATAGCTTCTAACTTGAGTGTTGCGGGACTTACCCAAAAACTTGGCGTAGAGCCTGTCAACGTTATACCATCTTCATTGTAACTTCCATGCAACTTAATTTGCCCTGCATCCTGATACATTGCGTTTGTTATTGGTGCAATGCTATTCGAACCAAATACTAAAGTGGTGGAAGTAACATTTGGATGTTTTGCAATATCGGTACCGTTAATTTGGAATGTTAACCCACTAATTCCGCTTGGATTTATGTTCTCTTGAGATATGTTTACACTCTTGTTGCCGCTAAACAACCCCTCGCATACGCCATTATTGTTTTCAACCGCTTGTATCGATAAGTTAAATGTGTCACCTGCAATAATATTAGGCAAACTAGTAATAGGTGTGTTATTCGCATCTAAAAATCTAAAACCTGCGTCTTCAAATTGCATATTACAACTTGTTGATGAACCATTTATACACACAGGTGAATTTAAGGCGGCTATAGAAGCATTTTCTAACGAAAGCACAACGGTCTCTGCATTTGTATAGACAACACTAGCAGTAGTTGAGCCTGTGAAGGATAAAACATCGGTAACGGTAGACGTTCCAGTCGCTTTTAATGTGATGTCAGTAGGCTCGTTACTTTCACTGCAGGTTCCATCATAATTATTAGTACAGGCCTTTACGGTAATTGTTTCCGCATCGCATGTTAACCCCTGACCATCATGGATAATTTGATAATGATTAACTATTGGTGCGGAAACCACCTCAGGTGAGCAACCGAAAAGGACTTTCCCATCTAACGCACCGTGTTTTAATACTTCAAAGGTGTTTTTATTAAATTTTGTTTGTAACCCTTCAGCAATGGAAATTTCCATATAATCACCACCTGTTCTTTCAAAAAAAGTGGCCGACACAATAAAGGTTGAATCTTGAGAGAGGGTAAATGAACCTCCGGTATTTGAGTTAGCAGTGGGTTTTTCAAACCTTAGTTCATTGCTATTTATGATAGAAGGGCCGCTTATGCGTGTAAATGCGACGTCATCACCTGTTACTGTATCAAAGGTTAAACTAAACCCATCATCGGTTTTAACAAATATAGAATAATCACCGGCTGGCAAACTTATTGAGCCTGTGGCATTAACTAAAAAGTGATTGTAGCTTTGATCAGTTTTGTCGCCGATACCTGGATATGGCAATGTACCAGAAAAATCTCGGTTCTGCCCTCCAAAGTCTATTCTGTCAGCAATATCAGACCCAGCCGAAATTATTTCATATTTTCGGTCAGTAAAAAGTTCACCTGATGTAGGCTCACCCGCATTTTTCCATGCTTCAAAAATCTCGAGGGATTCTGTTGTGTTATTAATAGCATTATCTGTGCCCGTACCATTAGTAATTCTTACGCCTGAAGATTTTAATGCACCAACTGAACATGCTTGAATTTTGGTAGAAAAATATAAAGCTTTATTTGATACGTTATTATTCCCTAACCATAACCATTGAGCTTCACTATTTACATCTGTTCGGTTACCCCATGGGCTAACGCCATTAGAACCAAACGCATCTGGCACAACATAATTATTCCAAGATGTCTCACCTACGCGCCAATTCACAGTGTCAGTTAATAGCTTAATATCGTTATTATTAAATTGATGAAAATTACTAGTAATCTCAAACTCACCCAAAAAACCAGATGGCCCCGATTGATTCTGGGTATATATGTGTAGGTAGTAGTCTTGCCCTGGGGTAATATTAGATGAAAAATTATAGGTGGTAGGCCAACTGTTGCCATTAATCAGTAAATCGCCTTGCACATTATCATCAGTTGATAAGTAGACTTGGAAAATATTATCAACATTGAGCTTACCTTCAATGTCTGCACGTGCATTTATTGAAGTTAAACACATAACCAACATGGTTGAACATGCTATACAAACATTCAGCGGTTGATTAAAATTATTAAAGTGTCTCTGCATGTTTAAAATTCAATAAACCTTATGGGTTCAATAAGCTATTAAGCCAGATATTGCTAGATACCAACCTGACCTATGCACTAAGCAATGTGTTTCATTTCGTGACTATCTCATTTGCTAACAAGTAATTTAAGCGCGATAAAATAAAAATGACCGCCTTTCAATATATTATCGTAAAAATTAGCAAAAACATGAGCACTACATGGATAACAAAACTGAAACTATTCTAAGCAACAAAACCTTTCTTGTAACGGGTGCGGGTCATGGTATTGGGTTGGCGCTGGCAACTGAATTGGATTCCCTTAACGTCAATTTGATATTAGTAGACATTGACGAAATTTCATTGCGTGAGGTATCAGAATCATTGCAACAATCTCCGCTATGTATGTCATTTGACGTAAGTGAAGAATCAGCATGGAAAGATGCTAAAACAGAAATTAATACTTACTTGACTGAAAATGCGATATCCAAAATTAGTGGCATCATCAATAATGCTGGTATTGCCCACGATTCAATCTTAACCGAAAACATGAACCATCAGCATTTCAAAAGAATAATGGACGTTAATTTTTATGGTGTGTTGTTAGGGACAGAGACATTTTTACCTACATTAAAAAACCAAAAGCACGCATGGATTGTGAATGTAAGTTCAATATTCGGAAGCACAGGTATTGGTAAACTAAACGCATATTGTTCATCCAAGTTTGCGGTAAAAGGGTTAACTGAGTCTTTACGCATGGAAAGCAAAGCCTATTTTCCTAATATCACGGTTTGTTTAGTACAACCTGGCGGCATTCAAACAGACATAGCAAATAGAGCGCTTCAAGTTGAACAAGATAACGAAGTAAAAAGAAAACAAGAAATTAAAACGTTCAACAAACAACTTCGCACATCGCCTCAACGGGCTGCAAAAACCATTGTTGCTGGCATTATAAACAACCAAGAAAGAGTGCTTATTGGGGCGGATGCTAAACTAATGGACATATTAACTAGGCTAATGCCGGTCAAATACACTACATTTTTCCTAAAATACATTCAAAAGGCGGGACTGTTAAATGACTAACGAAACCAAAGCTTTCGATATTATCTTATATGGCGCCACGTCTTTTGTTGGTCAGATAATGACAGAATACCTTGCCACGCATTACTCCTTAAGTAGCAGAGAAGATGACTCTAGAGAGCAAGTAAAATGGGCCATCGCTGCTAGAAGTGACAGTAAATTATTAGCATTAAAAGCGCGTCTTAATATTCAAGATGTGACACATTTTGTAGTAAGTGCAGATGATGAGAGTGCACTTACTGACATGGCTAACGAAACTCAAGTGGTTGTATCAACTGTTGGCCCATATGCTTTGTATGGCGAAACATTAGTCAAAGTATGTGTGGAAACTGCTACCGATTACTGTGACTTAACAGGTGAGCCACAGTGGATTAAATTAATGCTGGAAAAGTATGAAGAACAGGCTAAAAAATCAGGAGCTCGCATTATTCACTGCTCTGGTTTTGATTCTATTCCGTCTGACTTAGGCGTATATGCATGCCAACAACACGCCATGGCGATATCGAATAAACCCGCTAATCATATAAAAATGCGTGTTCGTAAAATAAAAGGTGGCGCATCGGGTGGCACTATTGCGAGTATGCTGAATGTATTAAAAGAAGCGAAAAACGACCCTGATTTACGAAAAGCGTTAGTTAATCCATATGTTTTGTGTCCATCAAGTGCAGGGTTTAAAGTACGTCAGAAAAATCATAAATCAGCTGAATTTGATAGCCAACTGGGTATTTGGAGCATGCCATTTATTATGGCTGCCATAAATGAAAGAATTGTGCATAGAAGTAATGCGTTACTTGATAATCAATATGGTACGAGTTTTAGATATGACGAAGCTATGACAGCCAAAACTGGCTTTCAAGCTTGGACATTTACAATGGGTTTGGGCAGCTTTATGATTGCTGCTAGTTTTGATCCGTTGCAAAAATTATTAGCCAATACCGTTCTCCCCAAACCTGGAGAAGGACCGAGCCTGAAAGAGCAAAAAGAAGGCATGTTTGACATGCGGTTTTATGCAACAACAGAAAATGGCCGAAACATTATTACTCAAGTAACTGGCGACCGCGACCCTGGCTATGGATCAACCGCTAAAATGTTAGCGCAAGCCGCAATTTGTTTGGCAAAAGACATCCCCAATTTAGCAGGTGGTTTTTGGACGCCAGCATCAGCGTTGAATACACATTTAATAAAAAGGCTGCAAGACCACGCAGGGGTGGTTATTCAACAAATAGGTGATTAAACGGGTTATTAGTCATTACCGCAACGGCGGTAACCT
>DDIL01000006.1:51309-51637 GCA_002338515.1 Glaciecola sp. UBA1851
AACCTCAGCACTCGTCATTACCGCGACGGCGGTAACCTCCCAAATCGTCAGCGAAAGCCAGAGTAATACGCGAGTTTACTATGCTTTTCAGAAGATACTCGCCTGCGCGAGCATGACAGGTATGTTAAGCGCTCAGCATTACGCCTGCGCGAGTATGACGGATATCTGAAGCGGTAACCTCAGCACTCGTCATTACCGCGACGGCGGTAACCTCCCAAATCGTCAGCGAAAGCCAGAGTATTACACAAGTTTACTATGTTTTTCAGAAGATACTCGCCTGCGCGAGCATGACAGGTATGTTAAGCGCTCAGCATTGCGCATACGCGAG
>DDIL01000006.1:51911-57742 GCA_002338515.1 Glaciecola sp. UBA1851
CGCGAGCATGACAGGTATGTTAAGCGCTCAGCATTGCGCCTGCGCGAGTATGACGGGTATGTTAAGCGTTCAGTATGACTAGTGTGTTTACGTCAAAAGATTAAATACGTACTAATTTATCAGACGCTAGCTTTCCTTTTTGAATGAGCTGAGTGGCAGCCCGTCTCAGTTTTAATAACAATAAATAAGCTAATGGCACTAGGAATAAGCTAGTGATAGTGCTAAACAATAATCCGCCTATTATTGCAATTGCCATAGGAGAATACGGCGGCCCATCGCCACCAATACTTACATCACCTATCGCAAGTGGCACCAAACCAAGTACAGTGGTTAGTACTGTCATTAAAATGGGACGTACTCTAGTTAAACACCCTTCTAAAATGGCATCTTTTACTGCCATACCCGAGTTAGCAAGTTGATTGATCCTATCAACTAATACAATCCCATTGTTGACCACAATTCCCATCAAAATAAGCATACCTATCATGCCCATAACGGTCATAGGATTACCTGTTATCCAAAATGCCCAAAATACACCCGTGAACGAAAATATTAGTGATGTTAGTACCGCTGTTGGTAAAAGCAACGACTCAAACAGGGCAGCCATAACGATATAAATCATTACAATAGCCAAAATCATATTAGTTAGCATAATTGCCTCATCTTCATCTTGGCGCTGAAAACTGCCATCTAACGACCATGAATATCCGGTAGGCAATTGTATGTTTTGCATAATTGCTTCAATGCTTTCTCGCGCCTCTTCTACCGTAAACTCACCCACTAAGTTTGCACCCATGGTCAAAGAAGTTTGCCTTTCACGACGCTGAATTTGCGACATGCTTGATGTAATTTCCATATCAGCAATCATATCTAATGTCACATTTTGAGTGTCATTTCTAAACACTGTAAGATTTTTAAGTACCTCTAGTGACGATTGCAAAGATTCGTCATAGGTTAACTGAATACTAATCTCCCCATCTACAGAATTTCTAAATGTGCGTAAATTTGAACCTCTTAACGCTGTTCCAACTATTTGAGCGATGTCTGCTGAGTTCAAACCAAAACGATACGCCTTATCTCTATCTACGCTAATATGCAGTTCTTGATTTTGTCCATCTACATCAGCTTTAACATCACTTAAGCCTTCTATACTCGATAAAATTGGCACAATTTGATTCGCAATTTGCAGTAAGGTTTCAGATGAGTTACCAAATAAATTAATTTGCACCCCACCGCCGCTGCCTTGATCCCATTGAAAGGAAGGCTTAGCGCGCACAAAAACCGGGAGCTCGTCTCTAATTTGTGCTTTTAAGTCAGCAATACTGATAGGCAGTTCAGAGTTAAGTGTGATACCAGATACGGCAAACCCAGCAGTAAAATAGGTATACACTTGCTTAATATGGAATCGTTCTTGGTTTGCATACAAGTATTCTTCTAGTTTATTTACCGCAATCTCTACTTCTTCAAGGCTGTAATTACCTTGGATATCATAGTTCATCCAAATTCTGTCTTGATTCGCATTATTGTCATCATCACTTTTTAGATTACTCATAGGAATAGCAGTACTTGCAAGCAATAGCACCGCAAATATTGCTGTTTTACCTTGGTTGTCCAAAATCCACTTTATAGCATTGGCATAATATGTTTTTAACTTAGATGGTTTAGCCACTTTCGGCTTTGGCTTAATTTTTAGCTTTGTGGTTAGCAATGGAATAAGGGTTTGAGCCAATATTAATGAGGCAACTAATGAAATGCAGATAGAAACTGCGACGTGCTCTAGAAACACAGTTAGCTCAGCTTTTACACCCACAATATTAGGCAGAAATACAATGATTGTTGTAGCTGTACCCGCAATTACCGCTAAGCTAACAAGGCCTACCCCTTTTTTAGTTGCAGCAATGGTATCGCCGGTTTTTTCGCGTTCTTGGAAAATACTTTCTGTCACTACTACAGCGTTATCGACCAGCATGCCTACCGCTAACATCAAGCCCATTAAAGATAATATATTAAGTGTATACCCCATAAAATACATGCATGCTAAGGTGATACAAATGGCAAATGGAACAGACAAAACCACCACTAAGGTGGTGGCTAAATTACGCAAAAAGATGTAAAGCACAATTATAGATAGGCCGGCACCAATTAATCCTGACTTTAACAAGTCTTCTAGCGAAGAACTCACACTGTCAGCTTCATCTTGCATAATGAACACGTTAATACCGTTAAATGCTCGATTTTGTTTGGCTTTTTCTATTTCTTGCATAACAGCTTCAGAAACCTGAACAAGGTTAGCGCCCGACTCACGAAAAATATTTAAGCCTATAGCGTGAGTTCTATCTAAATGCCTACCCTCAGTCGCTTCAGGAGTTTCAAATTTAACTTCAGCCACGTCTTTTAAGCGCACATTACGCGCAACAATTAAGTTTTCAATATCACTTTTATTTCTAAACTCGCCAACTGGATTAACCGTTATTTTTTGCTCAAGGTCAAAAAACGTGCCGGCAGTCATAGAAAAATTCGCTTGATTTAATGTTTGATATAACTGCGAGATATCTATGTGTAAAGCCGCGATACGATCTGACAATAAACGAATGGTAATTTGCTTTTTTTGTACACCATATAGCTCTACTCTAGATACGCCCTGCAACCTTTCTATAGGCATTTTTAGAGTGCGCTCTAGCAGGTCGTATGAATTTGAAATATCTCGGTCGCTCGACAAACGCAGCTGGAAAACCGGCATATCAGCCAAATTAAACTTATATACCATAGTGCGTTCTACGTCATCTGGTAATAAATGGCGAATGGCATCAATCTTCTCTCTTGCTTCAATACTCTTCGCTTTTATATTTGCATCCCAATCAAACCTAATAGCAATTTCAGCACTATTACCATTTGAATAAGCTCTAATTTGTTTCACTCCAGACATCGTCGCCAACGCCTCTTCCACCGGCTTAGTGATCATTTTTTCGATTTCGGCTGGGGTAGAGTCTTGATAAGGAACTTGAATATAAAGTTCAGGGAAATCGATGCCTGGAAACTTTTCCAAAGGCAACATTTTACTGGCTCCTATTCCCATAATAAGTAGTGAGAAAAACAGCATAAATATAGTTACTGGTCGATTAATTGCGAAGGCCGCTAGTGATGCGCCAGCATTACCAAACTTATCCATACGTCACCTCACCAGTATCACCCACCTGAGTTTTTTCATTTTTAACAGGCTTAAACGCTTTTCTATCAAACACACTATATAAAACAGGGATTAAAAACAGAGTTAATACACTGGCATACAGCAAGCCAAAAATAACAGTGACTGCCATAGGAGTGCGCACCTCTGAACCATCTCCCATACCAATAGCCATGGGTAGCAAGCCAAGCACCGTGGTTAACGTTGTCATAAGAATAGGGCGAAGCCTGCTGTGAGCAGCTTGTATAATAGCTACATCTTTTTGTATACCAGACGCGCGTAATTGATTAATTCTATCTATCAATACAATTGCGTTATTCACCACAATACCGGCAAGCATGATTAAGCCAATAAACACCACAACACTTATATTGGTGCCAGTTAGAAACAAACCATAAATAGAGCCTGCACAAGCTAAAGGAACCGTAAAAATAATTAAGAAAGGGTGAAGAAAAGATTCAAATTGCGACGCCATAACAACGTAAACCATAAAAATAGCTAGGGCTAATGCCATTAATAACGATTGAAAGCTTTGGTCCATTTCTTCACTTTGACCGGCTACTTTGGCTTGTAAGTTAATAGGTAATTCGATATCAGACAATACACTGTTGGCGGCTAATACGGCTCCACCTAAATCACCATAAGCTAAGTTAGCAGAAATAATCACAACGCGCTCTTGGCCTATTCTCGATATTTCGCTAGGGCCAATAGACATGGTAATATCGGCCACTGCAGATAGCGTGACAGATGGTGTGGCACCTGGGTTAACAATTAAATTTTGAATATCGTCAATAGAATCTCTTTGAGTGGTTTGACTAACTACCAAAATATCTACTTTTCTGTCATCAATACTGTATTTAGTTGCTACTTCTCCGCCCACTTTCGCAGAAATAAGCTGTGAAACAGTTGGTGCATTCAAGCCAATCTGCGCTAATTTTGCGTGGTCAAACGTCACTTTCAATTCAGGATTACCCGTTTGCAAAGAGCTTTTTACATCAACAAATCGAGAATCGTCGCTTAGCTTTTCAGCTATTACATCGCCATAACGTTTTAATGCAGCTAAATCATACCCTGACACTTGGATTTGTAATGGCTTAGCAAAGGTAAATAATTCAGGCTTACCAAACTTACTGGTCACCCCTGCTTTTTTAGACAAAAACTCACGCATAGCGTCTTGAGCTGATTCGCTTAATTGCGCACTAGCATCATTTTCCATGACCACATTCAATTTACCCCAATGATCGCCACCTTGTGCAGGGGACGCATTCATTAAGCTGCCAGAACCTGCTAACGAATAGGTTCTTTCAACACCTTCTAATGTGTTTGTATAGGTAGCTAAATCGCTTAATACATCATCTGTGTTTTCAAGTTTTGTGCCAGTGGGCAAATTCACTTCAACAAAGAATTCACCTTGTGACATAGAAGGAATAAGCTCTACTCCTACCCTAGGTAATAACATCACTGATACCGTAGATATTACCAAAATACAAAGCATAACAAAGGCTCTGGCTTTCATGCTTGCATCTAAGGCTACTTTGTATGCACTAGCCAAGCCTTCATAAACCTTATTAAATGCCCATAATAAAGGTGTAAATATAAGGCTTAATAACTTAGATAAGTATTTAAAAATAGTTAGCACTAGCGTAGTAATTGCAAAGGGTAAATAGTTAAATAATGTTCTAAATAAATACTTGAAAGGCAACCCTAAATAGTACCCAGTTTTACCTAGCTTTGAACTCGGCTCCCATGCAGGCGCTGACTCACCTAAATCTAATTCAACGTTTGGATGGTTAGACTTTTCACGCGCAGCTAACATAGGAATTAAGGTTAGCGCCACCACTAAGGAAACAGCGAGTGCAAAGGTAACAGTTAGAGCCTGATCGCTAAACAATTGTCCGGCAATGCCATCAACAAAAACCAAGGGGAAGAATACCGCCATTGTTGTGAGTGTGGATGCCACGATTGCCATGGACACTTCAGACGTGCCTTTCGAAGCCGCCTTTAATGAATCCATTCCTGATTTCTTGTATCTATCTATATTTTCAAGCACCACAATACTGTTATCTACCAATAAGCCAATGGCTAACGCAATTCCGCCTAAGCTCATAATATTTAAGCTGATATCGTAGCTATACATTAGGTTGAATGTAGCAATAATAGAAACAGGGATGGAGATAGAAATGATGAGTGTTGGCCAAATATTTCTTAAAAAGAAATAAAGAATAAACATGGCCAATACACCCCCTACAATGGCAGCATTTTTTACTTCATTAATGGCTGCGCCAATAAACTCCGATTGGTCATATACTTGCTGCAACTCGTAATTATTAGGCATGTCTTGCTGTATTTGATCAAGTCGTTTTTTGACCGCCAAGGCGACTTCAACTGTGTTAGCATCACCTTCTTTATAAATTGCAATTTCAACTCCTTCAAAACCGTTGAAACGGGTCACTGAATCTCGCTCTTTAAAGGTATTGCTGACGTCGGCTATATCTGACAGTTTTATAAATCGGCCTTGCCTCGATGCAATAAATACATTTTCAATATCACTTAAATTTTCAAATTGATTAATGGTTCTTACCAAGTACTCTTGTGAGCCATCTTCAACCCGACCGCCTGACGCATTCACATTTTCATCTTGCAAACG
>DDIL01000205.1 GCA_002338515.1 Glaciecola sp. UBA1851
TCGCTCTGCTGGTGTCTCATAGTCTTACGAAAAATGATAATATGCTCATTGATACTTGAGGATAAGCATCCCTTTCTTAACTCGCTTCGATCTTTAACTGTTGGGTGTTCAGTATTGCTAGCAAGAGTTTCAAACCTAGCTTCAATATCGTTCAAATAATTATCTCTTTGGCTAATACCCCACTCTTGTTCGGTGTAAGCGCCAATATCTATTAAATCGTTGAACGCAGCTTCAGAAACTTTATAGGCAGGCACTATCGATTGTTCAGTTTTTGTTTAACTAGTGACATTGAAAAATCTTCAATATCGGGACTATTGTCACCTTCGTCAATAAGTTGTCTCAATTGAGTGATCTTTGACTTGGCTTGTTTTTCTTGTAAAAGTCTAATTGCGGCGCGTATGACCTCACTTTGATTTCCGTAGTCACCAGAAGTCACGAGTGTTTCTATAAACTCATCCATTTTGGGGCTTGGTTGAAAAGTAATAGTTCTAGGCATAACTAACTCGATGTAAGTAATCTACTTACATCGATAATAGTATAGATTAATAAAAATGTACATAGCAACGGCGGCTTTTGGATGTGTTTTGTCTGTCATTTTATACCAGTCTAGTTATAGTTTTACTGGATACTTACGTATAACGCGCGTTATCTCTATGAAGTTTTCGCGCTCGATGAAATAGATGGAATACGTTTGATAAATTGCTCTGCGATATCCTTTGCGCACTTAATCAATTCGGGATAATTGAGCAGGGTTATTAACGATTTTAGGGAATACATTGAGCAAACCTTCATAAAACTCAAGTACCACACTAGTCCCAAAATGTGCTTCGCCATATTCCAAAATGTCAGCGAGGTCCATTTCTGCGGCAAGTGTTAGCCTATAATTAGACATTTATGCGGCGCTTTTCTTTAAACTCCTGCAAAATTTGTTCAGCGGATTTGTCAGAATAGCCACTTTTCTCACCTACAATTAGTGCCTCTCTGATGAGATTAATGTCTTCGTTTCGACGTTGCTCTTTGCGTATTAAATCTCTTAGTAATTCGCTGTCACTGGCGTATTCGCCGCTTTTTAACTGACTTTGCATCCACTCATTTTGTTTATCAGTAACAGTGATGCTTTTCGACGAACGGCTATCAATATGCACCGCTCTTGTTAATCCCAGTTTTTCCGGCAAGAACGAGGCAGACAGCGGACTGCATTATTACCGTAGCCTCTCTCAATTAAGGTAATAATGTCATCCATAGTGGTAGGAACGTTATTCATTTTTCGTCTAGCATTAATTTCATGTAGTTAAATTAATCCATTCAGATGTAACGTTCTTACATGCAAAAGAAAGTAGCTTTAACTCTCTTTGTACTCATCATATGTTTTTATTTGCTACACTTTTTCTTGTCATATGTATCAAAAAAACAATTAAGGCGATATAAAATCCAACTGCCCCACCTCCACCACCATTATTGGCTTCATCTGTAGGCGAAGGTTTAGGGTTAACCGGATTAGGGAACACCACATTAGGTGGTGATCCGTCATCGATGAATAAAGTGTGTAGTTTCGATTGAATGTCGACTGAGCCGTCTGAGACTTTCACACTAAAGGTGTATGAACTTGAACTGTCATTAGGAACAACACCTTGAATTAATCCCTTGTCATTAATAGTAAGCCATTCGGGCCCACCAAAAATACTGTAGACAAGTGGATCAAAGTCTTCATCTATTGCTCTAAACGGATAAAACACATTATCCCCTTCCTCATAGTATAAAGCTATCTCTGATTCATCTATGATTGGTGAACGATTAGTGCGAGCTTTACAATTTTCACCAACAGCACATTCGATATCAACAATAGTAACTTCGCCATAAAATCGCTCGGCATTACTGCCAAAAGCTAAGTACCCACTATTAATTAAAACATCTTTAAAACTGTTGATACCGCGCTCAGGGCCTCGGTAGATGTCAAAGGTATGCATGTTGTCCAGCAAAGTGTCGTATATGAAAGGCTCTCCAGCCTCCAAAAATTCACCAATAATGAAACGTCCTGATGAGATGCTCGAGGTTAAATTCACAATATTGTATTCTAACATAGGATCTCTTTTAGGAAACATGTCAATCAGGTTCCCATCTTGAAACTTATAGAATGTAGGCGCTAAAAAAGCGCTAGTTATAGGCGATGCATAAGTACCATTTTCAGAAAATACGAACTCAATTTTATCAAAATCAGAGTAGACCAATGTCTTTGTATTAGACTCGAAATCAAATTTAAAAATCCGCTCGTCCATTAAAATATTGTCTGACCAATAATATACTTCATTGAATGGGTCGTACTGGATCTCTGCTCCGTTTAAGGAACGTAAAGAGAATTCATGCTCTATTGAACTATACTCTAACGTTCGACAATTTAAAGCATGTACTTCAGAACCATCTATAAAAAAGATTTCTTCTTCTCTTATAGCATCCATGTTTAGTAAAGTATTAAATCCCTCAGTGCTAGTATTCGGAGTACTGAACTCTTCAAATTGTCCATCGACTAATATGTGAAAGTTTCCAAAAGTATCCAAGTTTTCCTTTTGAATAATATTATTTTTTGCCAAAGCAATAACTTTGTCTGCACACTTTACTATATCTGTAGCATTAAAATTACCAACAACTTTTTCGTGGTTTTGACCTAAATCTATAGTCAATATTTCTCCTTTATTACTTTTAACATATGCAACGTTATCAATGACGTTGATAACTTTAGAATAAGGAGAGTTATTGTTCGAAAGATTAGTTTCAATAATTTTAGATGCAATGGATGAATTTCCGTCATACTCCCAAAGTTCTGTAGATATAAAGTAAACTTTATCGCTGGTTTGAACTACGTTAATATTTTCACTGCTTATCTTTTTATCAATGAAATCGATTTGACTGCGTGTTCCGTTAAAAGATACATCATACGTAACGGAGGGGAAACCCCTAGTCACTGCTATCCATCCATTTGAATAAGGTAAAATGTCTACAGTACCGGCAGAAGCCGTCTCGTTTTGTATATAAGGAATTGCAAGCAACCTTGTGTTGATTAACTCAGAATCAGTCATGACGAGCGATGGGTAAGGTACCGCAGCAACATACAATAATTCACCGTTAACTATGGAAGCTCGAATTTCAGGAGTGACATCTGACTTTTTGTCAGAAACACCAATTCGACTACCAAAGACAACAACGTCCCCGCTAATGAAGTCAACTTTAAAAAATTTATTGTCTAAACACTTTTCGTTGCAAGAATAACCTAGGTAACCAAATGCTGAAGTGCTTGTCGCAGATATGATTTCCATCGAACTTGGCTCGGGAATTGGTTCTATTAAAAAGGTTTCAGATGGATTATCAAAATCAAGTTCAAGTAAGTTATGATAAGTTTCAAAGAAAGCACTTGATTTATCAACATCAACAACCATTTTTCCAGCGCCAACACCAACAATAGACCAACTGCTCCCACCACCTATTTGTTGTCTACTAATCGATGTGAATTCGTTTGTAAGTGAGTCAAAACGAACCATACAATTACCGTTAAAATAGCCATCTTCATGTATGCTCCTAAAATAGATATAACGCCCATCGTCAAATACTCCATCTTGAGCTGAAACAATCCTTTTGTCTTCATCACTACACGCGGGAATATCACTCATAGAAAAATAGTTAACTAAAGATCCATCATTGTCGATACCGGACAGGTACTGTATCTCATCAATAGTTTTCAGGAAATAAAATGCGGAAGAGTCAATTTTTTTCATTCGGCTTGACAGAAGATTGGGATATAAATGAGCATCATACTCAAATAAACTAGATTCAAGGCTTTCTGAATTGATTACCAATACCGTTTTTTCTTTAAAACTGTCTGTTACAAACAATATGTTTTCTTCTTTGTGTAAAACACGGTTAAATCGACCAATATTGTCTGTAATTTTGGTCAATTTTTTCGTCGCATTATTAAAATGGAAGAGCTCAGGTGTTGAGGCTATTAACCACTCATTTTGGTTTATCGCCTCTACATGATCAAAACTAGTGAGCGGTGGATTCCATTTAGTAACAGTACCTGCTGATGCATCGCCAATGTACCAGTCGTCACGTGAGGAACCATAACCAAAAAGTAACCGATTTTGTGTCAAAGGAAAACTTTTATGATAGTTGACGAAAAATCTAAAGGGTTTATTGAAGCCATCGATGTTAGCAAGTGGTTTAACTTGTTTGGTTTCTTTTGAAAGAATATGGGGTTCGTAACCTATGCCATCACCATAAGTAAAAAAAACTACATAGTCTTCTAGCTCTACAATATCCGTATATGGCAATTCTAACGCAGGTAACTCTGCATCATAAAAATTAAAGCTTTTAGTCTTAAGTAGGGGTTCATAGTTTTGTTGTAAATCAACCTGAATGATTCCACGCTCTGCGTTAGCGGAGACATAAAAGGAAAAAAAAATTAATATGAGTGATATCGTGCGGAAATGCATAACTATCCTTGAATACATTTATAACGTCTGAGGTTAACGGATATATATTGTGATTTCAAGCTCTCATCAATAATGATCTGACAGGCAATCAAGATGTTTTTTTGTAAGTCAACTAAAGGAGCAATTTGGCCATTAAATGTCGAATTGTTGTCTTAAATGAAACTGCAGCTATTTGTGCGGTCAGTCACAATAGATAATACTGTGCGAGAAGGCTCAGCGTTGACCTACCACCTTTTGCACAAAAAGGATGTGTGTATAAGCAACTCTTAAATTACAGTTCCAACATCAGAATGCAAATAGCCTTAATTATTTATTTTTTAGCTGAAATCCAAACCAACCAGCAGTGGCCGATGCGCTGGTTAAAAATATACCCCAGATCCAATCAGTCATCATAATGGTGAGAGTAAAGCCTTCTATAATGCTGTAATTTGTTAAATTATAAGCACCATAACTTGCGAGACCTAGTAATGCGCCATCAATCGAAGCGTAGAACCAGGGCTTTTCTCTATTTGGCACGATTGCTAGAACGAAAGTAACAAACCCATACATTAAATAGAATACCAGCCATGGCCATGTAATAAATTGGCTACGCAATAGACTTTCCATTTCACTTTGGTAAAGTCCGCTAGCAAGCCACCCCAGCCAAATAGCATCTAATATAGCAAAGGCGATTAATATTGAAAAAATGGACAACAAAATGCAAGTAGCAAACTGCTTTATTTTGTCTAACATATAATCCTCTTGCTTAAATTAACGAAATCAAGCCTTTTGTCTAATCTCGAACATATACAACATTTGGATGATCGTCGTCTTCGTCTTCATCATCGTCGTCTTCATCATTACTGATTTCTTCAGTTTCTGATTTTGCTTGTTCGTGATATGTGTCCCATTTGAAGCCTACATCGTCTTCTTCTTCAATTTCATCGACAGATTCCGGAGGCAAATCTTTGATGAACTTCATAATATCCTGACAAATTTCCATTGAGCCTAGTTTATGGAAAGCAGACATTTGGTAATAATCTTCTTCCCACCCCATTTGCTCAGCAATTTGCTGGCATAACACATCAGCTTCTTCTTCAAGCATTAAATCGACTTTATTAAAGACTAACCAACGAGGTTTCTTAGCCAACTTTGGACTATATTGTTCTAGTTCATGAATAATGGTTAGCGCATTTTCAACAGGATCACTGCCATCTGCGGGCATTATATCAACCAAATGCAAAAGAATACGGCACCTTTCTAAGTGCTTAAGAAATTGAATTCCTAATCCTGCACCGTGTGACGCACCTTCAATTAAACCAGGAATATCTGCGATAACGAAACTTGCTTGTGAATCAAGTCGTACTACACCTAAATTAGGTACTAGCGTTGTAAAAGGATAATCAGCAACTTTTGGTTTAGCAGCCGACACAGAACGAATAAAGGTAGATTTACCTGCGTTTGGTAAACCTAATAAACCAACATCTGCCAATAACATGAGTTCAAGCGATAAGTTACGTATTTCTCCCGGCGTACCGTTACTTTTTTGTCTAGGAGCTCGGTTAGTACTGCTTTTAAACCTAGCATTACCCAGTCCGTGAAAGCCGCCCTGCGCAACTTTCAATCGTTGCCCATGCTTGGTTAGATCGCCCAATACTTCTGCAGTATCTTTATCGGTTGCTCTTGTACCTACTGGGACTTTAAGAATAAGGGGTTCACCTTTTCTGCCCGTACAATTGCTTCCTTGGCCATTTTGACCGCGTTCTGCACGGTGAAAGCGTTCGAACTGATAGTCTATGAGAGTATTCAGGTTTTCATCTGCTTCAAGATAAACACTACCGCCATCTCCGCCATCTCCGCCGTCTGGGCCGCCTTTAGGGATATACTTTTCGCGCCTAAAACCTACTACGCCATTTCCACCGTCACCAGCTTCAACTCGTATCTCCGCTTCATCAACAAATTTCATTTATTTAGCTCAACTCTTTATTACTTAAACTTTATGTTGTAAGTGTTGTGTATGTTTTAGGTCGCTTTAATAAATTGCTCTATAACAAAATAAAAAGCCGCAATAATTAAGATACTGTATTTATGCCAACAATAACTTAAGCATTCGCCTATCTTTTGGCTGTTGGTAGTATACCAAATAATAAGCATAAACGAATTTTAGCTTCAAATGCATCATTCAGTTAATAATACTGGGACTTTTACAAACTAATATTCATTAGGCATTGCCAAAAAAAAACCCTGCAAAAGCAGGGTTTTGATATTTGATTTAAAAACGCTTATTCAGTAACAATACTTACAAATTTGCGATTTTTTGGCCCGCGTACTTCAAACTGTACTTTACCATCTGATAATGCGAACAAAGTATGGTCACGACCAATACCCATGTTGTCTCCAGGATGGAATTTAGTGCCGCGCTGACGAACAATAATGTTACCAGCTAACACGTCTTGACCACCGAAGCGTTTAACGCCTAAGCGTTTGCTTATTGAGTCACGACCGTTTTTAGTACTACCACCAGCTTTTTTATGTGCCATGTGTTCGTCTCCTAATTATCCGTTAATTGCAGTGATTTTCACTTCTGTGAACCACTGACGATGTCCCATCTGCTTGCGAGAATGCTTTCTACGACGGAACTTAACAATATTTACTTTCTCGCCACGACCGTGAGTTACTACTTCAGCCGTTACCTTGCCACCTTCAACACGAGGTGTGCCAATTTTAATGTCATCACCATTGCTTACCATCAAGACTTCATCGAACTCTACTGTATCACCAGGAGCCACTTCGATTTTTTCAAGACGAACGGTTTGGCCTTCGGCCACACGGTGTTGTTTGCCACCACTTTGGAAAACCGCGTACATATATTTCTCCGCTCTGCGCATTCATGCGCTCAATTCAAAAAACAGGGCGCGAATTATAGGTAAACTTTAGCTTGGTTACAAGTGAAAAATGAAGTTAATTTAAACAATATGATTCCGACAGATATATTTACGATAAGACTCTACAAAATAAACGAATTCTTTAGCGATAAACTAGAGATAGTGTCAAGATCATGTAAAATACGTAAAAATTTTAATCAATAGCAGTAGCGGTATGGAATTAAGCGCAATAAAAACCCTGTCAGATCCTGATATGAAGGCCGTTAATCAGCTAATTCAAGCCCAAGTTGAATCTGATGTAGTGCTGATAAATCAATTAGGATTTTATATTGTAAATAGTGGCGGTAAGCGCTTGCGCCCACTGTTAACCGTATTGGCCGCTCGGTCATTAAATATTAAGAATAATGATCATCACGCCCTTGCCGCTATTATCGAATTTATTCATACAGCAACGTTACTTCATGACGATGTAGTTGACGAATCGACTATGCGCCGAGGGAGAGAAACTGCGAATGCTGTATTCGGCAATCAAGCGAGCGTATTAGTGGGTGATTTTCTTTATTCTAGGGCTTTCCAAATGATGGTCGGTTTGAAACGCATGCGGGTAATGGAAATATTATCAGACGCCACCAATAGAATTGCACAAGGTGAAGTCATGCAGTTAATGAACTGTAACGACCCAAACACTACAGAGCAAAGCTACATGGAAGTTATTTATAGTAAAACCGCTCGACTATTTGAAGCAGCGACTCAACTTGCCGCCGTTTTGACAGATCAAAAAGAACCTGTAGAACTCGCTATGCAAGAATACGGCAAGCAACTAGGCACCGCATTTCAATTAATAGATGATGTACTTGATTATACTGCTAGTGAAGATGATATGGGTAAGAAGGCGGGTGATGACCTTGCTGAAGGAAAACCTACACTTCCTTTATTACATGCAATGTGGCATGCAAATCAAGACGATGCACAGCTTATAAAAAGTGCGATTGAGAATGCAGATGGCATGAAGCATTTCGAAAAAATAACATCACTGATGGATACACATGGTTCCATTGAATATACCAGAGCCAAAGCGATTGAAGCTTCTGAATCTGCTAAAAAAGCGTTACATCTATTACCTGAATCTAATTATAAAAATGCGCTTATTGGATTGGCCGATTTATCGGTTAATAGAGACAGCTAAAACTTATTGTAAAGTACGTAAATAACCTTGAGGTAACTAGATGAAGACCCTTAGAACTATGTGCCTACCCCAATTATTATGCCTTTTTGTCATTATATCGTTTAGCTTAAATTTAAGCGCCAGTATCCAAACAAAAAATGAAGAAAATCTAGAGGTGATAGATGTAGTTGGAGAAAAACCGCTCAAATATTATCGCGACCAAATGAAACTTGCTGAATCAAATTTTTATGACATGTATAACGATTTAGTGGATATTAAGAAGTTCAAAATAAACTGTAGAAAAGAAAAACCCACGGGAAGCCATATAAAAAGAAAGGTATGTTATCCCCAATATGTGCTCAACGAATTCGCAAAAATTACACAACAGGCGCTTATACCAAAATCTCAAGATGCTCGCGGTTTAGTCGAACCATTCCCTACTATTACTGGAATTAATGAATCAGTTAGTGATACAAGAAATAAGTCTAACGACTATATGAAAAAGTTATTGATAGACAACCCTGATTTATATAGACAATATTTAGCATTAAGAAAATCGGTTGAGATGTATAAGCAAAAAAAAGAAAGCAATTAAATATGAGAGAATACTCATCTATGAAAAGCTAAAAAAATGGCAACTCATCTCCCCAAGTATTATTTGAGTTGCCCATAATGAAAAGTACAAGCTAGTACCTTTCTGAACTACACCAAACAAGTAACAAGCAGTCCTCGCTAATCACTGATAGTGCAAATACAAGATACTCTTAACGAGTACATTTTTATTATTGTCTAAAAAAAGACCTTACAACCTATTCAAATATTTCAAAGTTCATACTAAAAGTATTTCATATTACATCTAGATGTAATGATTTGTTTTTCATGTATTTCAACTTATAACAGCTAAGGCATTGTATTTACTTATTAAGTTGAAACTTTACGCTCTTAATATCATACATATAGTTTTACATTCGCTTAACTCAAACACATAAACTATTCATCTATTAGCGCGACTATAGTTATGCGACTTATCGCAATAACTTAAATCCCGGAGTTAAAAATGAAAAATTTGAATAGTAAAGTTGGTGTATTAATTGTAGGCATAGCAACAAGTAGTTTCGCTTTCGCTGGCATAGAGAAAGTATTTGTAGAATCAGACAATAGTTTCGAAAGCAATATTTGTGTAGCCGCCGCTACTATGAATAAGCGCAAGCTAACAACTAAGCTCGATACGGCCATTCCCGGTAATATGAAAGCAAGTAAGCTACAGTTTGTGGCAAACGAGTTAACTTGCAATGGTATGCCTGTTGCTGAATTTGCTTTTCAGGCAGGCAACTACGAAGTAGCAAACGTGCTTGCTGAGTATGAAAGAAACAATGTTAAAATTTTAGATATTGCTCGGTTGAGCTCTATGAACACTAATTCTAATGGCTAATAACAGTTAAAGGTGCTGCCTATTATTAAAAGGCAGCACCTTTGCGATACATGTAAGGTAAGAGTCAGTGAATTAACTAAAAACATGGCGAGAATTTTATTATTGACTAACGAAAATTAGTTAATTTAACCCAGCTTCTCGAGTAATATTTTCATTCCTATCCCTGTGAACAATAACGTTGTCTTCTATTCGTACACCACCAAAAGGACGGAAAGTATCAACGACATTCCAGTTTATATACTTAGATTTTTCGCTACCCTTCAATTTTGCCAATAGCGAATCAATAAAATAGACACCCGGCTCTATTGTGTAAACATGCCTTGGCTCAATAATTCTGGTGCATCTTAAGAAAGGGTGCGCTTGCGGTGGTGCGAGTGGCGTGCCTCTATCATCGGCGACATGGCCTGCCACATCATGTACTTGCAAGCCTAAAGGATGGCCTATGCCATGAGGGAAAAATGTACTGACCACTCCCGTATCAACTGCCTGCTCTGCAGTCATATTCAATATATTAAAATCTATTAAGATTTGCGCAACACCCAAGTAGGCCTCTCTGTGTATATCAACATAACTTTTACCGGGCTTCATTGCTTCAATTAAGAATAAAGTAAGATTATTTACTCGTTGAATTAACTCTGCAAAAGGGTGTTTTTCTGTTGTATAGGTTCTTGTAATATCCGAAGCATAACCATGAAAACTTGCTCCCGCATCAATTAAAAATGACAAGTTTTTATGAGGCTTGATTTTATCAAGAACGGTGTAATGCAATATAGAAGTATGTTCGTTTAACGCGATGATATTATCATAAGGTACTTGATTGCTATCTTGCTCGGCAGCTGATAAATAAGCTTGGTTTATTTCAAACTCACTACTATGCAGCAAAAATGCCTCTTTGGCAGCTTTGTGTGCCTTAACAGCAATTCTATTGGCATTTCTCATGCAGGTTAATTCATAATCCGTTTTATAGGTTCTATGGTAATGCAGATAATGCATGACACTCTCAGGGTTAACTAACTCAAACCCTAATGCTTTTGCAACTTCTATATATTCACCAATGTAAGCATATTTAGACTTATCATAAGGTAGATGTTTCTCGACCCTATTCGCCTCTTTTAGGTAAATGATATCAAAGTGCTCTACCCAAAAATCAGTGGGAGTTTGCGGCACTTTATGCCAAAAATCATCCGGCTGATAAAAAACTAATTTAGGTTTATCTTTACCATTTATGATCAACCAAGAATTAGGATTATCAACCACCGGTAACCATGCTTTAAATTGCGGATTTACTCTAAATGGATAATTTGTATCATCGAGGAAATGCCTTTTTCCTTGACCTGAATGAATAATTAGCCCATCAATATTTTCACGTTCAAGTGCTTGGGCGCTTCGTGTTTGAAGTGTGCGAATATGCTCCGCATAGTCACTAATCATTTGCTGTTGTGTCATACAAAACCTTATTATTGTTCTTTTTATAGAGAAACAGGGATATCTGTCTCAATAAATTCTGTAAATACTTTACTAGGCGAAGCAATTAACTGGCTATCTAAATCGATTTTATCCACTAATTGTGCATGGTAAATTTGTTTATAAGCCATGACTGCTTTCACATAATTTCGTGTTTCTTTAAATGGAATTAACTCTACCCAAATATCAGCCTCAAGTGCTTCCTCCTCAGGTAGCCACTGTTTTACTCTGCGCCATCCAGCATTATACGAAGCTGTCGCCAATATTGTATTATTGTCTAACTTATTCATCAGGTATCGCAAGTATTTATTGCCAATTTTAGCATTAGTTTCAACATCAAGTAGTTGCCTGGAAGTAACTCTTTTCTTTTCTAAATACTTAGCTGTACTAGGTAAAATTTGCATTAAACCTCTAGCATTTGCGGATGATACTGCATCTGACATAAACGAACTTTCGCGGCGAGCTATGGCAAACGCCCATTCAGGTTCGATTTTGTTTCGCTGTGCTTCGCGAGTAATAATATCTTCATGAGCGGTCGGGAAACGACGTTTAACATCATTTAAATAGCCTTCTCTTGAAAACGTAAATATAGCTTGGTCATGCCAATCCCATGCACTCGCGATAACACTAGTCGCTAATTTTGCCTCATCATCTAACTGCCTTTGAGTATGGCGCCACTCTAGTCTAGCTTCATGATAGCGACCTAACTGTTTAAGCTCGTAAGCACGTTGGCTGGAATCCATCGCTATAATATTTTTCACCATGTCTGCATCAACTTTAACAGGCTGATGTTCTAAGTGATAAGGTTGACCTAACTGAGCACTCGCCAAAAAACCATAATAGTGACGCTGACTCGACAATTGTTCATATAAAACTTTTGCTTCATCTTTTCTATCTAATTGCTCATAAGCTCTTGCTAACCAATACTGATAAGCATTACTAGATACACTTTGAGGATTTAGGTTTTCTACAAGCAATATGATGCTTGCCCAATCTTGTTGCCGCAAAAGATGCGCCAAATGCCAGCGAGTAACTTCGCTATCACTGCCTACTTCGTCTGCTTTTAAAAGATAGGTTTGCGCCTCTTTATGATTATCGATAGCGAGTTTAATACCAAAACGCCCATAAATTTTAGCTTTTTGTTCATCACTAAAACTCATCTTTCTTTCGGCGCTTTTAACAACTTTCAGTGCTAAATTTTGATCTCTCCATATTAATCTAGATAAGCCATACGCCATTATTTCAGATTCCACTTCTGGGTATCTATTAATGAACCGCTTCGTATTTCTCACAAAAGAAGGATCGCGTCTTGTTTTATGCCATAAATCAGCTAAGTATTTTTTGTCTACTGAAAGTAAAGTCGTTAAATAAGGAATAAGCGTGTGTTTACCGCCATCAGCCGCTTTTTGTATTCTAGCTAAAATGACGTCGTCTGTTAGATTGCCTGCATCCATCCAAACTTTAAAAATACTATCGCATGCTTTTGGTTGAGACTTTCCAACCGTCCACAATTCTGCGATTTTGGAAAATAATTTTTCAGGCTCTATACCTTGCCTTATTTGATACTGAATAAAGGTACAAGCAAGTTTAGCGTCACTAGTTGGCTTGTAAAAACGAATGAAGTCGGCGGGTTTGTCTCTTCTAGATAGATATCTTAACCAATTTCTTCTTAAAGAACGCTCAAGAGGTGTTCCCTCATATTGAGTAAGAAACGCTTCTATCATGGGTTTGTCCGACAATCTTATATTGTCATTCAGCTTCTTTTCAAGTAAGTATGGAGTAAGTGGATAATGATTCAAACTTTCTATAGTTTTCGCAAGTTCTTGATAGTCCATTTGCCAAAGGGTTCTTTCAGCGCGCAAGAACGCGGCTCTGTCTTCGCTTCTATCAGCAACCTCAAACGTAGATTTTGCCAACAACGTTTGGTCTAAAAGCGAGGTGTCATTTTTAGGTAATACTTGTTCGGCTTGCAGCGAAGCGGCGAATACGAAAGAACACAAAGCGAAAATTAATACTTTAACTATGATATATATGTGAGAAAGGTGATGTTTGATAAAACTCATAAATAATATCGGTTTACTAACGTGTTGACATCTCATTAAATGCGATACCTACTATAATAGATTGTAAAGATAATGATCATTATTTTTTAAAAAAATAAGACCAAATTATTTTGGATAACGTAATATTCGTATTCGGTAATTTATACACTACACTGAGGTATTGGTTCGGTATTCTTATTTGGTTAGTAACAACAACGTTTTAGGTTGTTTACGCTTTGGAAATTAAACAAGATTCCGACAAACTATTAAGTGGAACAGCAAATCAAAACATATGATCAAACCATGCGAACAGTATAGTAAATTTATCGGTTAATGCTGACCTTATCTTAATAAAAAATTAAATAAACATGTATAGGAGTTAAAAATGATCTACGAAGGCAAAAGTCTTTCAGTGATAATGACAGACGATGGGATTGCTGAGTTAATCTTTGATGCTGAAGGCTCGGTCAATAAGTTCGATCAGCAAACTGTTTCTGAACTCGATAAAGCGACAGCAGCCATTCAAGGTGCAGACGGTGTAAAAGGCGTGCTAGTTAGATCCGCAAAAAGTACGTTTATTGTAGGCGCTGACATTACCGAGTTTACTGGGTTATTTTCACTCCCAAAAGAAGAAGTACTAGCGTGGGTATCTAAAACCTCTCAAGTGTTTGATCGTTTTGAAGACTTGCCTGTGCCAAGCATCTGCGCAATCAATGGTTTTGCATTAGGCGGCGGTTGTGAAATGACCCTTGCATGTGATCTAAGAGTCGCCGATTCAACTGCGAGAGTAGGCTTGCCAGAGGTCAAATTGGGTTTAATGCCAGGATTTGGTGGAACGGTTAGATTACCTCGTATAATTGGCTCTGATAACGCATTAGAATGGATGACAACTGGTCGAGATAGAAATGGTCAAAAAGCGTTGGCTGAAGGGGCTGTAGATGCGGTTGTAGATCCAGCAAACCTTCACCAAGCAGCACGTAAAATGCTGCTTGATGCAATAGCCGGTAAGTTTGACTGGCAGGCTCGTCGCACTCAAAAAACATCGCCACTATCATTAAATACCAATGAAGCTATGATGAGCTTTTCAACTGCTGCTGCCATGGTGGCTGCGCAGGCGGGTAAACATTATCCAGCTCCTCACAAAATGGTTGAAACAGTGCAAAAAGCAGCAGCAAGTGGGCGAGAAGGTGCATTAAAACTAGAAAATGAAGGTTTTGTTCAGCTAGCTAGAACCGACGCATGTAAAGCCCAAGTTGGTATCTTCTTGGCTGACCAATTAGTAAAAAGTAAGGGTAAGAAAACCGCAAAAGCTGCAACTAAAGAAGTGAAGCAACACGCTGTGCTAGGAGCCGGGATAATGGGTGGTGGTATTGCATATCAGGGCGCGGTTAAAGGCGTTAACACCATTATGAAAGACATCGCACAAGGTGCGCTTGACTTGGGCCTTAACGAAGCATCTAAAATTCTGACCAAAGGTATGCAACGCGGTAAAGTGGATGCTAAAAAGATGGCTTCTACACTGAATAATATTGTTCCTACGTTAGATATGAAAGCGATAGCTGGTGCTGACTTAGTAATAGAGGCCGTTGTAGAAAACCCTAAAATTAAAGGTAGCGTCTTAAAAGAAACAGAAGAAACCGTTGCTGAAGACGCCATTATTTGCTCTAACACATCAACTATTTCAATTGATTTGCTCGCAAAGTCATTAAGCAAACCTGAACGTTTTTGTGGGATGCATTTCTTTAACCCTGTACACAAAATGCCTTTAGTTGAAATTATTCGCGGCGAAAAAACAGATGATGCCACTATTGCATCAGTTGTTGCTGCCACCCTAAAAATGGGTAAAACACCGATTGTAGTAAACGACTGTCCTGGATTTTTAGTTAACCGTGTTTTATTCCCCTATTTTGCTGGTTTTAGCAAATTAGTCATAGATGGTGCCGACTTTACCGCCGTTGATAAAGTCATGGAAAAAGTATTTGGCTGGCCTATGGGTCCAGCATACTTACTTGATGTAGTTGGAATGGATACAGCTGACCATGCTGCCAGTGTTATGTCTGATGGTATTCCTGAAAGGATGCAGAAAATTGAAAACGACCCAGTCACATTACTGTATACCAATGAGCGTTTAGGTCAGAAAAACGGCAAAGGCTTCTATAATTTCAGTCTAGACAAACGAGGGCGCCCTGCTAAGAAAGCCGCTCAAGAAGCTTACGATTTGTTTGCACCACATGTCGCTAGTACTAAAGAATTTGATGCTGAAGAAATTATTGCTCGCACCATGATCCCTATGGCGAATGAGGCGATTCGGTGTTTAGAAGAAGGCATTGTAGGAAGCGCAGCGGAAGCAGATATGGCGTTGCTATATGGCTTAGGGTTCCCGCCGTTTAGAGGGGGTATTTTCCGTTATATTGAAACAATGGGGTTAGATAACTTTGTTGCACTTGCAGACAAATACGCAGACTTAGGTCCAATTTATCAAATTAGTGATGGCGTGCGCGAAATGGCGGCATCTGGCAAATCATACTTTGCCTAATCGCCAAAGCAAAAGAATTTAGGAGAATAAAATGACAGAAGTAGTGGTGATTGATTGTATTCGTACCCCTATGGGCCGCTCGAAAGGCGGTGTATTTAGACATGTTCGCGCAGAAACATTATCGGCGCATTTAATGAGTCAGCTATTAGCTCGTAACCCAAATTTAGACCCGAGTGAAATTGAAGATATTATTTGGGGCTGCGTTCAACAAACCAAAGAACAAGGCTTTAATGTTGCGCGTAATGCACAACTGTTAACTGACATTCCTCGTAGTACTGGTGCATCAACGGTAAACCGTTTATGCGGATCATCTATGCAAGCTTTGCATGACGCAACATCTGGTATTATGACGGGGCGTGGAGATGTCTATATGATTGGTGGTGTAGAGCATATGGGACATGTTCCAATGAACTACAATATTGACTTCCATCCTGGCTTAGCAAAGCATACTGCAAAAGCGTCTGGTAGCATGGGCATGACAGCTGAACTATTAGGCAGACAAAACGGTATCACGCGGGAAATGCAGGATATTTTTGGTGCACGCTCACATCAAAATGCTTATAAAGCACAGCAAAGTGGTGGTTGGGATAACGAAATTGTTTCTATTGAAGGACATGATGCAGATGGTCTGCTTACATTAGTAGAACAAGATGAAGTCATTCGTCCAGAAACCACAGTTGAAACGCTAGCTGGTTTGCGTCCTGTGTTTGACCCGGTAAGTGGTTCGGTTACCGCAGGCACATCATCCGCTATATCAGATGGTGCCGCTGCTATGTTATTAATGTCTGCTGAAAAAGCCAAGGCATTAGGATTAATACCAAGAGCGAAAATTAAAGCGATGGCTGTAGCAGGCTGTGACGCAGCAATTATGGGTTTTGGTCCAGTGCCGGCCACTAAAAAAGCACTTAAACGTGCTGGTATGACAATGGATGATATCGAATATGCTGAATTTAACGAAGCTTTTGCAGCCCAAGCGTTATCTTGCATTAAACAGTTAGGCTGGTTAGATACATATGATGAAAAAGTTAATTTAAAAGGTGGCGCTATAGCGTTAGGCCATCCGTTAGGTTGCTCTGGTGCTCGTATTTCCACTACCTTGTTAAATGTGATGGAAGAAAACGACAAAACTATTGGTTTGGCTACTATGTGTATCGGTTTAGGCCAAGGTATTGCCACTATATTTGAGCGAGTTTAACTTCTTAGCTTGTTGCTCCCGTGAAAACGGGAGCTTCTATCATTTAAACAAGAGGCTCCGTAATACCAAGTATCCGCTTTAATCAAAACCCTCCCTGCGCTGTCTTTCAGCACTTGCTACGTGTAAGAAACTCGCAAACTTTGGTTTGCCCAAATTAGTATATCCATGATATTGATAGGTAATAACAGTGCCAACTGGCGGAGGATTCAGTCTTTCTTTATCACTAAAACCTGACCCTATCTTAAACTCAATATATACTCCATTTTGGTTGATAGTTTTAACTAGCAAGGCTCCAGTACTATTCTCATATTTACCTTTTCCTGGAAGGTGCGCTAGCACAGTTGCCTCAGCATCCATATAGGGTTTAAGTTTCAATAAATTATTGTTACGCCCTGCCTCAAACATAGCATCAGTTCTATGAAGCATAAGTCCTTCAGCGCCTTTATTAACATACTCTTTTAATAATTGACTTAGTTTTTCATTATCGCTTACATAAAATTGTTCGACTGCTTGCAAATGGCTAATGCCAAGCAAGTTAACTAACTCACGATAATAAGTAGCTCTTACATTAAAAGGGTGTTTGTAGTTTGGCGCATCAAATACCATATATTTTATATTTAGCCATTGTTGTTCGTCTGGTATTTTCTTTGACGTTGTTGATGCAACATATTCAAAATTGTTTCGCTCAAACCACAATTCACCATCAAGCCAAACATTCGGAAAATTTTCAGTAAACCAACTCGGGGCATGAATCTTATTTCCAGAACGAGTTTTTAATTGTCCATTTTTCCAAATAGCACGCACACCGTCTAATTTCTCACTAACTAGATAGTTTGATACTAGTTGATCGTTGTAGACTTTGGCCAACTGTACATCATTAAATTTCTGTGCAGATAAACTTGAAAAGTTCACACTAATGAACAATATTAAAAGCAATATTGTTTGGAACAAAAACTGTGAGTAGGTTCGATTGATATTATTCATATTACATTCCTTGTAATTGAGGCTTCCCTTACGAATCAGTCACCCCAACTCGGAATAAGTAAGAGCTTTATTTATTCATATTTTATAGAACAACTGAAACTAAATTAACTGAATGAAAGTACAAATTATAGACATAAAAAAAGGCATCAAAAGATGCCTTTTTTCGAAACTGGATAGTTTCAAGTCAAATACAAACTAGATAGTTTCTACGTTTGCAGCTTGTAAGCCTTTTTGACCTTCTTCTACTTCAAAAGATACGCGTTGACCTTCTGGAAGCGTTTTGTAACCTTCAGCAACGATAGCACGGAAATGTACGAATACATCTTTGCCACCATTATCTTGAGTTAGAAAACCATAACCCTTTTCAGGATTGAACCACTTAACTGTGCCTGTAACTTTAGACATGTAAACCTCAAAAAAAAATAAACTAAAACGCGCAAAAATTGCGCACTTGATTGTCTTGCAAGAGTCTTTCTAGAATTTGTAACTAAGGAATAACAACGTCTAACACTGGAACTACAGGTGGAACAAGAGGTTATGTAGAGTTATATACTTTCTATGAATCGCTTCTTACTAAAAACAAGGTTAGTGTAGCACATATTTAGAAAAGCACATGGTAAATATCATCTTTTTTTGATTTATTTTCAATAATCTATGTAATTGTGAGTATATTTTGTACTTCTGTTTGATTTATTACTATCTTTAGAACAAAAAAACGTGCTTCAACAATAAGTTGAAACACGCTTCTTAAATATAAGGCTTCTATGGTCTAAGCGCTCTGTCGCCTCTAGATAATCCACACACGCCTGTTCTAGCAGATTCTGTAATATCTGCACAACCTTTCATTACATCAGCAAAAGCGGTAAGTTTATCGCTAGTACCTGTAATTTCAATTGTATAGTGTTGCGCCGTCACATCTAGGATTCGAGCACGAAATATATCAACATTTCGTTTTACTTCGGCACGAGCTATATCTGTTCTAGTTGCCACTTTTATTAGCATGAGCTCACGTTCAACGTGAGGGGCGTCAGCTAATTCAGTCACTCTTAGTACATCAATAAGCTTATTCACCTGTTTGGTAATTTGCTCAGTAACCTTATCATCAGCTTGCGTAATAATAGTTAAGCGAGACAAACTTTCATCGCTTGTTGGCGCAACACATAGTGAGTCAACGTTATACCCACGCTGTGAAAATACACCAACAATGCGAGATAATGAACCCGGGGCATTTTCCATCAATACTGAAATAATTCTTCTCATTATGTACGCTCCGTCTTGCTTAAGCGCATATCATCCATCGCTCCATACTTTATTTGCATTGGATATACGTGTTCATTTTGATCAACTAAAATATCCATAAATACTAGTTTGTTTTTCTCAGCAAAACAGCGTTTCATTGCATCATCAAGATCTTCAAGTTTATCTACTCGAATACCAATATGACCGTATGCCTCGGCTAATTTCACAAAATCAGGCATAGAATCCATGTAAGAGTGAGAATGGCGACCTTTATAAATCATATCTTGCCACTGCCTAACCATACCTAGCGCACGGTTATTTAAAGAAATAATCTTAACTGGTAAACCATATTGTAGACAGGTAGATAGTTCTTGAATGTTCATTTGTATACTACCGTCACCAGTAATAACGACAGAGCAAGATTCAGGGTGAGCAAACTGAACCCCCATCGCCGCCGGCAAGCCAAATCCCATCGTACCCAAACCTCCAGAGTTTATCCATTGGCGAGGTTTATCATATGCATAATACAGTGCGGCAAACATCTGATGCTGACCAACATCAGAGCTAATGTAAGCTTCACCGTTTGTATGTTCATAAACCGCTTCAATTACTTTTTGAGGCTTAATTATTTCATCGCCTTGCTCATAATTGAGGCACTTCACTGCTCGCCATTCATTTATTTGCTCCCACCAATCAGCAAGTTTCGCTTTTTGATCAGATAAATCGATATCGCCCATTCGCTCTAACAATTGCTCAATAACTTTGTCAACTGAGCCAACTACTGGAATATGCGCATTCACTGTTTTGGAAATAGATGCAGGGTCGATATCAACATGAATAATATCAGCATGAGGACAGAATTTATCCACATTGTTGGTAACGCGATCATCGAAACGAGCACCTAGCGCAATGATACAATCTGCATTGTGCATACTCTTATTCGCTTCTAATAAACCATGCATACCAAGCATACCTACAAACTGCGGATGCGTGCCAGGAAATGCGCCAAGACCCATCAGTGTGCATGTAACAGGTGCATTTAGTTTCTCAGCTAACTGGGTAACCAAATTATTTGCTTCAGCAGTGATTGCACCACCACCTACATATAATATTGGCCGTTTGGCTTTAGTTAAACTTGCCATTGCTTTAGAAATTTGCTTGTTATGGCCTTTCAAAGTTGGGTTATATGAACGCATAGTCACGTCATCAGGAAACACATAAGGGTGTTCTTCCTGTACATTCACCAAATCTTTTGGCAAATCAACAACAACTGGTCCTGGGCGTCCAGTGTTTGCAATGTAATATGCTTTGGCAATTGCCATTGGTATATCAGTGGTTTTTTTCACCAAAAAACTGTGCTTAACGACAGGCCTTGAGCAACCTACCATATCTGTTTCTTGGAACGCGTCCTCACCAATATGCATGGAAGGAACCTGACCAGACAAAACAACCATTGGAATAGAATCCATATATGCGGTTGCAATACCTGTTAACGTATTTGTTGCTCCTGGACCAGATGTTACAAGAACTGTACCTGTACGTCCTGTAGATCGCGCAAAACCATCAGCCATATGAGCGGCTGCTTGTTCGTGGCGAACTAACACGTGCTTTACAGTATCTTGTGCAAAAAGCGCATCATATATATCTAAAACTGCGCCACCTGGATACCCGAAAACGTGAGTCACCCCTATATCTTTTAGGGCCTCCACTACCATAGCTGCGCCTGACATCATCCTCACCTGAATGGCTCCTTAATTTGTGTGTGTATTTGAATTGATAAGAATATAACCTAGGAGGCGGAAAGAAAAAACCTTAGAAGTGCAAAAAGTGAGATATTTATCCCAATATATAGAAATATTAGGACAAACATAACGTAAAGTTGATTTTATAGGATGAATTCCGTGCTTTCATCCTAATATCAATCGATATCTAAATCGATATCGCCATCCATATCCGTTACTAAGTTGTCATCGTCATCTTGAGTTGACGCTTTTTTCGTCCCGTAGATGCTACCAGTTTTCGGGCGATTGATACGTTTTTGGTATTTTAACCACGCACGTTGCGCTGTATCAGTTGGCTCTTGTTCGCCATGAATGACGGCAAGAAAAGCCGAGTCTTCATCATTTTCAGCCATTAAATGACCATCTGCAAGTGCAGCAATATAACATCCGTAAGATGATAATGCTTTACTTTCCGCAATAGAAAAATCACCTGAACGAGAGAAACCATAAGGATAGTTCTTAGGATCGCTAAAAACGCGTTTTAAATAGCTTTCTTTGGATAACTTTTGATTACTTGAGATACTCACTTGGCATTACTCCGCTTTCAATCTCGAAACAATAAACCCTGCAATAATATGAAGTCGTTTTACTCCCGAATCTTAAGGCTGTCAATAAGTTTTTCTTGTGTTTACTTCAAAAAGCTAAATCTTCAAAAAAGTGTCATAATTTGCGCGTGTTAAATACCTAATGTAGTGCTAAACAATACATACGAAATAATGCTATTTTATTCCTATTTTTTTCAATATTTTGACCTGTGTTTAATAGACACAAAAAAGCGCGATTAAACAATCACGCTTTTTTATAGATTTTTTTATTCTAAAACTGTCAAATTAGATTAAAAAATAAACATTTATTGAGTTTATTGTCCTAAGTTCATTACTTTTGTCCAGGCAGCAACAAAATCATTCACAAACTTCTCTTTTGATGTATCAAAAGCATAAACTTCCGATACTGCTCGCAACTCAGTATTTGAACCAAAAATTAAATCGACAGATGTCGCAGACCACTTTTGTTCACCTGATTGCCTGTCTAAACCAAGATATATACCAGGCTGCTCTGCTTTTTTCCAAACAGTGGCCATATCGAGTAAATTGACAAAAAATTGGTTATTTAACTGTCCTGGTGTGGTGGTCAATATGCCATGACTTGCGCCAGAATAGTTAGCATCTAAAGCCCTCATCCCACCAACTAAGACAGCCATTTCTGGTACAGTTAAGTTTAATTGGTCTGCCTTATCAATTAATGCCTCGGTTGGCGATTTATAACTTTTCTCTTCATCAAAATAGTTTCTAAAGCCATCAGCGTGCAATTCTAATAAACTAAACGAATTTACATCAGTCATTTCTTCAGTCGCGTCGCCTCTTTTGGCATTAAAAGGAACCGAAACATCAAACCCCGCATCTTTCGCTGCCTTTTCGATTGCCGCAGAACCAGCAAGGACTAACATATCAGCCATAGATATTTCAGCGCTGCTAAAAAATCCACCCGTTACGTCCTCTCTTACCTCTGTTAGCACGTTCAGCACTTTGTCTAATTCTTCAGGGTTATTTACATCCCAAGCACGTTGAGGCATCAATGCAAGACGTCCACCATTCGTTCCGCCTCTCATATCAGCATGTCGATAACTAGCTGCAGACGCCCAAGCAGTTCTTACTAATTCAGAAACAGTTAAACCCGATTCTAAAATTTTCTCTTTAATGTTGGCTATTTGGTTGTCGTTAAGATCAGATACCGTAGACTCATCAATTGGATCTTGCCAAACAAGTAAATCTTTAGGTACTTCATCACCTAGAAAATTAGCTGGCGGGCCCATGTCTCGATGCGTCAACTTATACCATGCTTTTGCAAAAGCTAGTTGGTATTCATTTGGATCTGCTAGAAAACGCTCCACAATTTTTCGATATTCAGGGTCAAATTTCAACGCAAGGTCTGCAGTTGTCATCACAATAGGATTGCGTTTACCTTCAACATGAGCGTCAGGTGCCGCAGTATGCATTGCCTTATCTTTCGGTATCCATTGAATTGCCCCTGCAGGGCTGCGTGTTTGCTCCCATTCATTGTTCATTAAATTACTTAAATATAAACTTGTCCAACGAGTAGGTGCTTGAGTCCATGCGCCCTCTAATCCACTAGTGACTGTATCTTCTGAATGGCCTTTTCCGCATTTATTTTTCCATCCTAATCCCTGCTCTTCTACACCAGCGGCACCTGGTTCTGGACCCAAACAGTCAGCTGGTTTGTGCGCCCCGTGCATTTTACCAAAGGTGTGGCCACCAGCAATTAGCGCAACGGTTTCTTCGTCGTTCATTGCCATACGGCCAAAGGCCACGCGAATATTTTTAGCAGAACCAACAGGATCGGGTACTCCTCTTGGACCTTCAGGGTTTACATAAATTAGCCCCATGTGAGTGGCACCTAGCGGACGCTGAAGTTTACCGTCTTTGCTCTCTCTGTCGCTAGCAAGCATTTCTACTTCTGGGCCCCAATAGACCATATCAGGCTCCCAATCATCGGCACGACCACCGGCAAACCCATATGTGTCAAAGCCCATATTTTCGAGGGCCACATTCCCAGCCAAGACCATTAGATCAGACCAACTTAATGCAGGGCCATACTTTTGTTTAACCGGCCAAAGTAATCTTCGAGCTTTGTCTAAATTACCATTATCAGGCCAACTATTAAGTGGGTCAAAACGCATTTGACCACCGCCTGCACCGCCACGTCCATCGAGTGTGCGATATGTACCGGCACTATGCCAAGTCAACCGAATAAAAAATGGACCATAGTTACCAAAATCTGCCGGCCACCAATCTTGAGAGTCTGTTAGTAACGTATTAATATCAGATTTAACCGCTGCCAAATCGAGTTTCGCGAAGTGCTTTGCATAATCAAAATCTGGGCCGTAAGGATTTGAACGTAAATCATGATCGCGTAATTGTGAAAGGTCGAGTTGGTCGGGCCACCAAAATTGGTTTGATTTAGCTTGCCCCATTTTTGCTGTACCAGTACCCGTTGCTCCTTTCGGTTTAGTTAACTCGGTTGTTTCTGCTGTCGCTGAGCCACAAGCCAATACAAAAGTGATTGCACCAGCCAATGCTGATTTAACAAATATATTTCTATCTATCATAACTTTATTGCCTTTATTGTGTATTTTAAGCAATCAAACAGGAATGATCAGTCTTGTTCAGCCTATTTGAACGTCGCAACAAACTGCTCATTTATTGCATCGTCCAAGTGTAGTTAAATATTTGTAAATGTAATGTGAATAAAAACGATTGATGTAATCGGAAAAATTAATTAACTCGGCTATTTCGTTATCCATGCCCAGTTCATTTCTGCAATCATAGGCTCTTCACCCGTTTCATCGGTAATAGTGACCGCTACCAAAACATCACCTTTGTCTTGGGTTTTCATCAATTCAATTTGTTCATCTGTTACCCAAGCAACCGCCTTCATATGCCCTTTTGATCGGCGAACATACTTTAACTCCATTGACTTAATTAGAGGTAGTTTACCTCCCGGTAAATTTAAACCCACTACAAACCCTGTTGCAGATTCCGCTAATAACGCCATAGTAGCTGCATGTACTTGCCCAATATGATTTTGCACACGCGTTCTGTTTTTAGAATAAAATGTGACCGACTTCAAGTCAGTTTGAGTGATACTCAGTTTTGTTGTTCCCACCAACTTTACCTTATATCTAAACATCCATGTTATTAGCTTAAGCGCTAGCCAGTCAGGGTAAGTCAGGGCTTTTTCTGCGAATTTTCTTAGCGGGTTAGGTTTATTCAATCTAGTTTCCAATAAATGCTTTGAGATATAAAAATTACGAACGCTGAAGAATATAAGATTAGTATTTTAAAAACCTTACACAGATAAATGTCTTAACTGGCTAGCAAGAATTTAGCTTAGCATCTTT
The DNA here is from genome assembly GCA_002338515.1 of Glaciecola sp. UBA1851. Taxonomy (GTDB): domain Bacteria; phylum Pseudomonadota; class Gammaproteobacteria; order Enterobacterales; family Alteromonadaceae; genus Glaciecola. Next base: position 25,106 of record DDIL01000205.1, read on the forward strand.
ACATTGCAAGCCTTAATCGATTAAGATATGTAAAGAATGTTTTAAAGTAATGTAAAATTAAACCTATAAATATGAACTATTCAATAGAAAGTCAAAAGACCCTCAACCGAATACTGGCCACCATAAAGTTAACCGGTATTTCAAGTGCAGAAAAAGAAATACTTATTTCTCGATTAAACAATCATTTTCCTGCTCTTTTTGAGTGTTATCACAAAGTATATGGTTGGCAATATGATTTCCATTTTTATATACAATCATTGGTAGATGTTTTGGTTCAAAGTTATGCACAGCGAAGTAAAACCCTAAAAAATAAAGACAAAAGAAAATCTGAAGATCCTAGTTGGTACTTGAGTCAAGATATGCTGGGTATGGCTTGCTATGTCGACTTATTTGGCGGGGATTTTAATGGTCTAAAAGCGCGCATTCCTTATTTAAAAAGTTTAGGCATAACCTACTTACATTTAATGCCGTTATACAAATCTCCAGATGGTGAAAGCGATGGTGGCTATGCAGTTAGCGATTATCGTGAAACTAATCCTGAATTAGGTTCGTTAACAGAATTAAAAGAATTAGCTAAAGCACTAAATAAAGCTGATATTAATTTGGTGCTTGATTTTGTTTTTAATCACACAGCAGATGATCATAAGTGGGCATTGAAAGCTAAAAAAGGTGATGAAGATTTTCAACACTTCTACTACATGTTCGATGATAAAACCATTCCAAATCAATATGAAGCGAACCTAAGAGAGATATTTCCACAAGTAAGGCGAGGTAATTTCACTTTTGAACCAATATCTCAAAAATGGGTTTGGACAACGTTTAATAACTTTCAGTGGGATTTAAATTATACAAATCCAAGTGTGTTTAATGCTATTACGAGTGAAATGTTGTTTTTAGGGAACATTGGGTGTGATGCGCTTCGCTTAGATGCCCTAGCGTTTATTTGGAAAGAAATGGGTACTACTTGCGAAAATCAAGACAAAGCCCATACGCTTATTCAGGCTTTCAATGCTTGTTTAAAAATAGTGTGCCCAGCAGTTGTGTTTAAAAGTGAGGCAATAGTTCATCCTGATGAAGTCGTAAAATATATTGATACAGAAGAATGCCAACTATCATACAACCCACTATTAATGGCATTGATATGGAATAGCTTAGCCACCAGAAAAACGCGCTTAATTACCAAATCAATGCAAAAAACCGGAAATATCTCACCCGCTTGCAGTTGGGTAAATTATGCAAGGTGCCATGATGACATTGGTTGGACATTTGACGATGCTGTGGCAAACGAATTAGGCATAAACGGTGATGATCATAGACGTTTTCTAAACCAATTTTATACAGGTAAATTTCCGGGCAGTTTTGCAAACGGTGTACCGTTTGGAGAGAACCCTAAAACAGGTGATTGCAGGGTTTGCGGTAGTTTAGCATCGTTATGTGGGTTAGAAAGTGCGCTTGAATCGAGAAACGAAAAACAAATAGAACTTGCCCAAAAACGAATATTATTGGTTCATTCAATTATCCTAAGTATAGGTGGTATACCACTTTTATATTCAGGTGATGAGCTGGGGTTATTAAACGATTATAGCTATCAATCAGATGTTAGTAAGCAAGATGACGATAGATGGGTACATAGAGTTGCAGTAACAAACAACCAAATTAGCGCGTCACCGCAGCCGTACGTTTCTGCACAATTACAAAACATGATAAATACGCGCAAACTCTATGACGTATTTGGCCAAGCTAATACACATTATTTAGACGCACCTAACCATCATATATTTGCTTATTTAAGAGTGAACGAATCAAGTAAGTGTTTATGCTTAGTTAACTTCAGTGAACATGACATTGAATTACCAGCTAGTGTGTTCAGCGTGCTAGGTGCATCTGTATGTATCGATTTGATATCTCAAGCTACCATTGATTGTCAGCAATCATTTAATATGGGAGCTTATCAAAATATGTGGTTATATGTTGCTTGATAAAGAAAGATTGGAGCGGGAAACGAGATTCGAACTCGCGACCCCGACCTTGGCAAGGTCGTGCTCTACCAACTGAGCTATTCCCGCAAAATGGACGCGCATTATAAAAAATTTGACGCGCTTCGCAAGTATTATTTTTAAATTATGCGAATAAATTCAAATTAAATTTTAAATACGTGTTCTCGATAAAATCTCAATTCTTCAATTGATTCTTTGATATCGTCAAGTGCAAGGTGTACACCTTTTTTGGTAAAGCTATTTAGAGTTTCAGGTTTCCACCTTTTAACCAGCTCTTTTATTGTACTAACATCAATATTTCTATAATGGCAATACGACTCTAACTTAGGCATATACTTAACCATAAAGCGCCTGTCTTGCCCAATTGAATTTCCGCATAGGGGAGACTTGCCATCAACCACATACTTTTTAACAAATTCAAGGGTTTCTTGCTCAGCTTGTTCAACGCTGAAAGTACTGTCTTTACATCTTTGTGTTAAACCACTTTCTCCATGTGTAATAACACACCACTGATTCATATTTTTAAGTACCTCATCGCTTTGATGCACAGCAATAACTGGACCTTGAGCAATAATATTCAATTCGGCATCAGTTATGATTGTTGCAATCTCGAGCACTACACAAGTATCAGGATCTAGGCCAGTCATTTCCATATCTATCCAGACTAGATTTGTTTCACTTATCATATTTCCCCACTAATCATTCATGTTGTTTATTATTATTGCTACGTTTATCTTAGCCAATTTAAGTAGCTTGCCTTAGGTGAATTTAAATTCAATTAACAAGCTAGTCGAACTTAACTAGCCTCAGTGGTATTATACGGCTTACTTCTTTATATAGATACCGTAAAAATTGTGGCCAAAAAACCCAAACTTTCAAATAACCAGCGCCGTCAAATAGCTGCGAATAGAAAAAAGCGATTAAAAGAAAACACGGTTGAAAACAATTCGAATGATGTGGCGGGGCTATCGGAACCAATGAAAGGTCGAGTGGTTAGCCGATTTGGAAAACAAGCTATTGTTGAATGCCTATCTGATAATTCTGAAAAATTGCCTGAAGAGAGAACGCTTCACAAATGCTACATTAGGCGAACTATAAAATCAGTAGTATGTGGAGATTTTGTTATTTATCGTGCCAGCCTAAGCGAAGATGACAGAGACCGAGGGATTATTGAAATAGTAGAAGATAGAAAAACAACGTTATCGCGACCTGATTTTTATGATGGCATTAAACCAATTGCAGCTAACATTGATAAAATAATAATTGTTAGCTCAATGCTACCGGCGTTTTCAACAAATATTATTGACCGATATTTAGTGGCTTGCGAACATGCACATATCCCACCTATTATTGTAGTAAATAAAGTTGAATTGCTAAATGAACAAGCGCTAGCCGACTTAAAAAATACACTTAGTACTTACGAAAAAATTGGCTATATCGTTAAATTGGTAAGCTGTGTATCTGAACTAGGGCTTAATCCTTTAATTGATATTCTGAAAGACAACATCAGTGTCTTTGTCGGTCAAAGTGGCGTAGGTAAATCTAGTATCATTAATAAGCTATTACCTGACTCCAATGAAGTGGTTGGCGCTATTTCAGACAATTCGGGCTTAGGTCAGCACACTACAACTGCCGCGAAATTAATTCCTTTTATTCATGGTGGAGAGCTGATTGATTCACCTGGCGTTAGGGAGTTTGGACTTTGGCATTTGCCAGTAGAAGACATAACCCGAGGTTTTGTTGAATTTCAAGATTACTTAGGCGGGTGTAAATTTAGCGACTGCACGCATAAGAACGATCCCGGTTGCTTAATAAGAGCTAGTGTAGAGACGGGCGATATTAGTCAAGATAGATATGAGAGTTATTTAAAGATTATTGAATCCTTAGATCAGAACCGTCCTGCTTATATCAAAGAATAATTGAATCAACTCTTTTTAGTACTTATTTAATTTAACAGCTGTTATACAATACTCCCTAATAAATTGGAGACAAAAATTGATTAATTGGTTAAAAGTTAGAACTCAGTATATTCTACCGAAGCATTTGTTATCGCGTTTAGTAGGGAAACTTGCGGCTGCAGAAGCCGGAGCAGTTACTCAGTTTTGCATAAAGTCCTTTATAAAGGCGTTTAACATTAATATGCAAGAAGCTAAATATGAAAACGCGATTGACTTTAAAACGTTTAACGATTTTTTTACGCGCGAACTAAAAGAAGGCATTCGCCCTATTGTTGAAGGTGATGAAAAGCTATGTCATGCAGTAGATGGCACAGTTAGCCAATATGGCGACATTATTGGCGATAAAATATTCCAAGCTAAAGGGCACGATTACAGCCTAACCACATTATTAGGCGGTAAACCTGAGCTTGCTGAATGCTTTAAAGGCGGTAAATTTGCGACCGTATATTTAGCGCCAAGTGATTATCACCGCATTCACATGCCAGTAGATGGAACATTAACTGATTCGCTGCATGTACCTGGAGACTTGTTCTCTGTTAATCCACTAACAGCTGAGAATGTGCCTGGATTATTTGCGCGGAACGAAAGAGTAGTCACTATATTTGATACGCCAGTAGGAAAAGTAGCATTAGTGCTTGTTGGCGCAACCATAGTAGCTAGCATCGAAACTGTTTGGGGTATCGATAATTTACCCAACATGGGTAAGTATGTTCAACATTGGAAACACAACAATGACAACATCACATTGAAAAAAGGTGAAGAAATGGGTCGCTTTAAATTAGGCTCTACAATTGTTTTATGTTTCGAACCCAATAAAGTTGAATTTGAAGAGTTATCAGCTGGCAGCGTTACTCGTTTAGGCGAATTAATGGCCAATAAACTTAATAATTAAGTTCAGTCAATAATTTGGTTTAACGTCATTCTACATCAATACGTTAAGCCAACTACTTCTTTGCAATTATTATGGGGTGTTACATCCCCTAAAGAGCTTTTAGTTTGGACCCAGTAAAACGTAGCCTAATAAACTTGCATTTAACCGTCATGTTATTAGGCGGCACCGCCTTGTTTAGCAAACTTATCCCGTTATCTGCATTAGATATTACTTTTGGTCGCTCCCTTCCTGCGTTTATCATGCTTTTCTTATTTGTAAAATTAAGTGGGGAGTCGCTCAAGCTTAACCAAACAAAAGACTATTTTATTGGCCTTGGACTAGGCATCATTATGGCTGTTCATTGGGTGACGTATTTTGCATCGATGCAATATGCTAGTGTATCGGTTGGCATTATTGCTCTTTTCACCTTTCCGGTTATTACTGTTTTACTTGAACCACTTTTCGAAAAAATTAGGATATGTTGGCAAGATATCGCTAGCGCCCTTGTTGTGTTAGTTGGGATTTACCTAATTGTACCTTCGGTTTCATTATCGGATGATGTGACACTAGGCGTGGTAATAGGTGTGTTTTCGGCTTTTCTTTATGCAATAAGAAACCTGTTGCACAGAAAGTATTTCTCGCATTATAGTGGCGCAAAGGCAATGGGATATCAGATCATGATAATTTGCCCCTGTTTAATATTTTTCCTATCTGATGATTTTGTTTCAATGGATATGTCTACAGCAATACTATTATTGCTATTAGGCACCATTTTCACAGCCCTCCCCCATGCAATGGTAGCAACAGCTTTAAAACACTTGCGAGCAAAAACATTTTCATTAGTTGCCTGTATGCAACCTTTTTATGGGGTGGTTTTTGCGATTATAATGCTTAATGAAAATCCAACTTGGCAAACACTCGTTGGTGGCATGTTAGTTGTGTCTGCGGCGGTATATGAAACAATTAACACACATAGACAAAACAAAGCATTAAAAGAGTAATATCTTTACTTCGAGCTAGGTTAGGGGATGTAAAATGCAAATCATTGCGCATAGAGGTGTAAGTGCTCACCATCATGAAAACACAATAGAATCTATTAATGCGGCATTAAATTTAGGTATTCAAGGAATAGAAATCGATATTCATCAGGTAGAAGATGAGTTTGTTGTTTTTCATGATTTTTCGCTACAAAGGCTTACTGGTGAAGAAGCTGAATTAAGCGCATTAACGTTAGCAGGAGTAAAAGAAATCAAGTTAGATGGTAGACATTTCATTCCAACACTGGATGAAGTGTTTGACTTAGTAAATGGCAAAGTCATGCTTAATTTAGAAATTAAAGCGATAACAAATATCGAAAACCTAATTACCAAAGTTGACCAGTACGCCTACAAAACCAATGGCGATATAGTTATATCTGCATTTAACCATGTTTTATTACGCAAATTAAAACAAGCAGCAAGAAATACTAGACTTCTTGCACGCGCAAAATTTGGGGCTTTAATTGCGCATTTACCAACAAATTATGCACAATACGCAATAGAGCTTGAGACGGATATCGCAGCAATAGATGTGTATTTAGTTGATAAGAATTTTGTACAACATGCCCATAGTTACAACAAGGAAGTATGGTGCTACACAGTGAATACGATAGAAAAAGCGATAGAGATGAGTGAAATAGGCGTGGATGCAATATTCACTAATGACCCAAATTTAATGATAAACAACCTAAATAAGCTGGTTTAGCAATCATCACACCTTTTACAGTTTTTGCACAATTTCAAATTAGCTAAATGCGCACCAATTATAAATAATGCACCAACTGCGATAGTAATAGGCTCGTAAGCTTCACCAAAGGCATGTTTGTTCCAATATATTATTGCACCTAGCGTTAATGAGTATAATGGATATAGCTGTTTGTGATATTTATGAAAGCCAATAAATAAAGCAACAAAACCGACAAGAATAGAAAAGCTTAATATGGTTCTTTCAAACCATTCAGCCGCTACAAATGAGCTAGCGATTAATGGGGCTAAAGGAATAAGAATTGGTAACAGCAGACAATGCAAAGCACACACACTTGTAATCCACATACCCAAGCGATCAAGCTTGCTATTGTTTTTTACGACTAAGTCTGGAATATCGGTTTCAACTCGCTTTGTATTAAGCGGTTTATTAACCTGTTGTTTAACATCCAATATCTTCAATTTTGTACCTAAAATAAGTGCTATAAACACAATCTAACGAAACCGCTAGAAAATTAATTGTTATATTATAACGTATTTGCAAATAAATGGAACATTATTACAATAATAAATTTGTTTCTAGGTTATAAGCGGCATCTATTCTAAATTTGGACTAACTTGCTCTGTTTGTTCATTCGAGCTAGTTTTTAGTTTGAACTTAGGTTTCATCGTAAGGTGGGGATTCGTTCTAAATTTTTGTGTTTCTTGTAGAAATTCACTTACTGTAATTAGCTCTATATCGGCAGGTATCCGCTTTAACTGAGAGGCTAAAAAATCTAGAGTGATTGGGTAAGGATGGGCAATTAAAATCGCTTTACCGTGCTTTCTAGCAATTCTAATAGAGCGCGCAAATTGATTTTTTAAAAACAGCTCGTTTTGCTCATGATCTAAAAATACATGTCTTGATGCTGACTTCACGCCATTTTGCATAGCCAAATCATTCGCTCTTGAATATTTAGTTGTACGACTATCGATAAAAAACAAATTGTTGTTTGCCAAAACTTGCATAACAGAGTCCATCTGCAATGTCATTTGCGTGAGTTTGCTTCCCATATGATTATTCACGCCAACTGCATGTGGAACGGTTTGAAGTGCATGTAATAATGTGTCTCTTACTTCACCAGGAAACATATTAGTAAGCAAAGGGTATGGACCTAGGTTGACTTTATGCAATGATTCCATGGGCATGTGTAGCATTACCTCACGGTTTTGACTAGCCGCTTTGTAGGAAAATGGCGTTGAATAACTGGTATGGGGCAGTATTGCAAAGGTTACAGACTTGGGTAACGAAAAGGCTAACTCGTCTGACGCTTTGCCAGCAATATCATCCATAATGATGGCCAATTTAGCTGGCTCATTCGGCGTATTAGGATATTGAAATTTATCACTAGAAAATTCGGGATTGGGCAAACCAATAACAGGGGAACAGAATCCGTTAATTATAAAGAACAAAATAAAGATATAAAATTTTTTGAACTGCATTTGCTTATACATATATTTTTATGATCTCAAAAATTTCTTTCGGCCCAGTTAACATAGCATATATCTTTGTATTTATTCATAAATCATTGAAGCTCTATCGACCGTAAGGCTAACTACACACTCAGAAATTAATCTTAGATTCTGATTATTGTAAATGTCATCCAAAGTTGTACCCTTGGTATTTAAATTTTAGTATCTTTAGCACACATACTGTACTAACCTATTGATAATGGAAAGATTTAAGCAAGGAGCACGCCAAATTGAAAAGCATAATTGAATTAGAAGACAGTATCCACAATGCAAGCCGCAGAATTAGGGCCAGTAAAGCACCACCTGTTTTAACGCCACTAACAAAGAGTGTTGGCTTGAGCAACTTATTCAACGCTAACGTCTATTTCAAAGAAGAAAACCGCCAAATCACCGGCTCTTTTAAATATCGAGGTGCACTCAACAAAATTTTGACTCTATCCACTAAAGAGCAAAATATGGGCATTGTGACAGCAAGCTCTGGTAATCACGGAACAGCGTGCTCCGTTGCAGCTGATAAGCTTGGCTTACAGTGTGAAGTATTTTTACCGTCTACTGCATCAAAATTAAAAGTTCAGCGAATAAAAGATTACGGCGCAAAAGTAACAGTGGTTAAAGGTGACTGCTTGGTAGCTGAACAAACCGCGAAGCAATATGCAAATGATAATAACAAAACTTACCTTTCACCCTATAACGACCTAAATGTTATTGCGGGTCAAGGAACTATAGGTGATGAAATTGCCAAACAACTACCTGACGTTGACCAAGTATTTGTCGCGGTAGGTGGTGGTGGACTAATAAGCGGTATAGGCAGTACTCTTATTCAATACAATAACAATATTGATATTGTTGGCTGCTGGCCGATGGCCTCGCCGGTTATGTATCAATGTATGCAAGCGAATCGAATTATTCATGTCACAGAAAGTGACACGTTATCTGATGGAACAGCGGGTAATATTGAGCCTGATGCAATCACGCTCAATTATTGTAAAAAAGTAATAGGTAGCACTGAACTTGTATCAGAAGAAAAAATAAAAGCTGCGTTTATTTATATGTTAGAACACGAACAGTTATTTGTTGAAGGCGCGGCCGCCATGACAGTTGCGTGTGCAATACAACATTATGAAAATAGAAGGCAAAATAGCGTAGTAAACAATAATAAAGAAAATATCGTCATTGTACTATGCGGCAAAAATATGTCTTTTGAAACTTTACAATCAATTGTTTCAACTTAAAGTTAATATTCAAGGTTGAAGTTAGTGTTAAGCGCTATTTAACCGCAACTAGGGTAAATCAGAAGTTAAATTGGCCTGAATGTTACCAATCGGCTGTTTGTCTTTATAAGTTTTAACACGCTGAACGTGTAGTGAAGGAAACAATTTTGGCTGTTCTAATAATGATTGTATTTGTGGGTGCTCAGCCGTTTCATGTCCTAGCCATAAGTGTGTAAATTTGATATCTAAGGGCAAAAAAAGTGGGAAGGCTTTGTCGTGATAGGGCTCCATTTTAGGATGGGCATCTCGAGTGATAATTGCACAACAATAATCACCGTTTTTAAGTCTTTTATATAATGCACCTAATAGAAAGGCTTGATTGCTTTGCATTAAATATTGATGCTTGGTTTTACCCACAAGTTTAGATTCACCCAGTTCAGACGCTAATATAACCCCTCTTTTCGTGTTTAGAGCATGTTTCCAAAATGGGCTGGAAAGATTTCTAGCATTAAAGCTTGTTCGGTTACCTAATTTTGTTATGCCATCTGTATCAAACGCATCAAACCACCAAACCGCGTTTACCTGCTTATAATCATCATCTTCTTGGATTAATAATGGAATACGTTTACGAATATCCGAACCAAAGGCTGGGTAGGCAGAAAATTCAGGCCAATCAACCAATAACTGAGTGAGTTCAGTAGATGCATCTAATTCGTCATACCACTGAGGTTGCTCATAAATAGTTGACTGTTCGTAAGCGACAAAGCCACACATAACGCTAATCTATATTTTTGGCTAATCGGCCGGCGTAGGCTTTAACCATATCTAAATTACAACCAAAATTTAGCCTAAAACAATTGGAAGCACCGAAGTCTCGACCGGGTGACGGCCCCACTCCCCTGCTTTCGCACCATTGCTGGGTATTTTTGACATTCAAACCCGATGCATCAACCCACAATAGAAAAGTAGCTTGTGGACTGACTGTTTTTAACCCATCAATATCATTGACTGCTGAAACTAGGAAATCTCTATTGGCTCTTAAATAATCCAATTGAGAATCTAACCAATCATCGCATTGAGTAAATGCTATTTCTACTGCCTCTAACCCTAGAACATTAGGCCATGGGACAATTCCCGCCCCTGCTTTAACGAAAGCAGCTCTAACATGTTCGTTTGGAATAATCGCAAATGAAGTACCAAGCCCAGCGACATTAAACGTCTTGCTAGCTGCCATCAGCGTAATAGATTTATCAGTAATTGTATCAATTGCACCAGCAGGAATGTGTGCAGAGCCATCGAGTATTAAGTCGCAATGAATTTCATCACTACACAAAATCAAATCATACTTGTTGCATATGTCAGCAACTCTTTCTAACTCAGATTTCGTAAGTACAGAGCCGACTGGGTTCATTGGATTACACAGTATAAATAGTTTTGTGTTAGCTTTTGATGCTGCATCTTCTAATGCATCAAAATCAATAGTGTAACGACCATCTTGCAAAATACAGCTAACCGTAATTCTGTGTAAATTATTTATTCTAGGTGCAGCAAGCAAGGGCGGGTAGTTTGGCGTTTGCACAACAACCGAATCTTGAGGCTCGCAGAAAGCTTTACACGCCATATTGAAAGCAGGAACAACACCAGGTGTCCATATAATCCACTCTGGCTGGATTTCCCAATTATATTGTTGTTTACACCAGTGCACGACCGCATCTATTGCACCTTGGTGATGCTGGGGCAAGGTATAACCTAATACGCCACTTTTAACTCTAGATGATAAGGCATTTAGTATTTCGGGAGCACATGAGAACTCAGTATCAGCTATCCAAGAAGGGATAATATCCATACCCTTATATTTTTCCCATTTATAAGAGTAAGTGCCTTCTCTAGAAGGTAACGAATCGAACATTAACTTTCCTTTAATCTAAATTTCATTTCAGTTTAAATTTTTTGCTCTTGCCAAGAGCAGACATACATTATTAACACTTACTAACAATACAAAGAGTGTAACGCATACATAGGCAGTATTAAATCAGAGATATTGCAGGTAATAAAAAACCCGACAATAAATATCGGGCTTTCTAGGTTTCAAGCATTTAGTTTTAAGTGTTAAATGGCACTTAAACTAAGCTAAGTTACTCTTTTGCTTTAGTTCTTGATGCGCGCTTACGATCACTCTCAGTTAATAGCTTCTTACGAATTCTGATACTTTCAGGAGTAACTTCTACTAACTCATCATCATCAATAAACTCTAGCGCTTGCTCTAGCGTGTAAACAATAGGCGGAACTAATGTTTGAGCTTCATCAGTACCAGAGGCACGCACGTTAGTAAGCTGCTTGCCTTTTAGTGCGTTTACAGTCAAGTCGTTATCTCGACTATGGATACCAATTACCATACCTTCGTAAACTTCAACACCGTGGCCAATAAATAAACGCCCACGTTCTTGTAAGTTGAATAATGCATTTGTTAAAGCTTTACCAGTAGCGTTGGCAATTAACACACCGTTTTTACGCTGGCCAATATTGCCACCTTTGTGCGGACCATAATGATCAAACGTGTGATATAACAAACCTGAACCAGAGGTTAACGTCATAAAGTCAGTTTGGAAACCTATTAAGCCGCGGCTTGGGATCATAAAGTCCAATCTAACGCGCCCTTTTCCGTCTGGAGACATATTAGTCATTTCAGCTTTTCTTAACCCAAGTTGCTCCATAATAGAGCCTTGATTTTCTTCTTCCACGTCAACTGTTAACGTTTCATATGGTTCCATCAACTGGCCATCTTCTTCTTTTAAGATAACTTCTGGACGAGAAACGGCTAGCTCATATCCTTCACGACGCATATTTTCTATTAAAATACCTAAGTGGAGTTCACCACGACCAGATACTCTAAATTTATCAGGATCAGCTGTTTCCTCAACTCTTAACGCAACATTGTGCACCAATTCAGTATGAAGTCTTTCTAGAATATTTCTTGATGTTACATACTTACCTTCTTTACCAGCGAAAGGAGAGGTATTAACTTGGAAAGTCATCGTAACAGTCGGTTCATCTACTGATAGAGGAGGAAGGGCTTCAACTTCATTCACATCACATATAGTATCTGAGATTTTCAGTTCACCTAACCCGGTGATTGCAATAATATCGCCCGCTTCCGCTGAGTCTACATCGTGGCGATCTAAACCAAGGTAGCCTAACACTTTACCTATTTTACCATTCCTAGTTTTACCACTAGCATTAACAACTGTGACCTGCTGGTTGATTTTTACGGTACCTCGAGTGATTCTACCTACACCAATAACACCAACATAAGAGTTGTAGTCTAGCTGTGATATTTGCATTTGAAAGGCACCTTTAGGGTCAGCATTAGGTGGCGCAACTTGCTTAACAATAGTTTCAAACAACGGCGTCATATCATCACTTGGCGTATCAGCATCGTTAGACGCCCAACCGTTTAATGCTGATGCATAAACAACTTCAAAATCGAGTTGGTCGTCTGTGGCACCTAAGTTATCAAACAGGTCAAACACTTGGTCCATTACCCAATCAGGACGTGCACCTGGTTTGTCTATTTTATTAATTACAACAATTGGCTTTAGGCCCTGAGCAAACGCTTTTTGCGTTACAAAACGAGTTTGCGGCATTGGCCCTTCTTGGGCGTCTACTAATAACAATACTGAATCAGCCATTGACATTACGCGCTCAACTTCACCACCAAAATCGGCGTGCCCGGGAGTATCTACAATATTGATTCTATATTCATTCCAATTAATGGCTGTATTTTTTGCCAATATAGTAATGCCACGCTCTTTTTCAATGTCGTTAGAATCCATTACTCGCTCTTCGGCCTCTCCTCTACTTTCGAGCGTGCCTGATTGCTGTAGCAACTTATCTACAAGGGTAGTTTTACCATGGTCAACGTGCGCGATTATTGCGATGTTGCGTAAATTATTTAATGACGACATTACTTATTCTCTAAAACGTGGGGGACAGCAAAATGGCTACCCTATTAACATGGGCGCGGATTGTACAGACTTATTCTTTAATAAGCGAATAACTTCGACTATTTATATAGAAAAATGTACTAAATAAAAAAACTGAAGAAAGTATAAAGATTAATCGAAGTTTAGCATTGCTGTGGCTAGTGTGACGCATGGAGAAAACATAAAAATTGCACGAATTTGGGCAAAATAAATTAACAAACGCTTAACCGCACCAATAAAGAGCGCACCACAGATAACAAAGCACCAAATCAGTGCAGTCAATGTAAAAAAAACACTTGCCGACACGCTAAACAACTGAAAAATAAGACTAACGATTAATTTGATAAATGGCACAATAATAGCTTATAGTGCTCTTAGCAAAATATATCCTATTTTTATATGTAATTTGCGATTTTCATTGCGCTTTGTACCGATATTTCTTCGTTAATATCAATTTACATAGCACAAACATACACAAAAGTGAATTTGAAACTGGAGAACGTTATGTCATATGAGTCAGTACTGGAACTGATCAAAGAAAATGAAGCTAAGTTTGTCGACTTACGCTTTACCGATACAAAAGGAAAAGAACAACACGTTTCTATCCCTGTACATCAAATAGATGAAGACTTCTTCGAAGAAGGTAAAATGTTTGATGGTTCTTCTATCGCGGGCTGGAAAGGTATAAATGAATCAGACATGGTGTTAATGCCTGACCCAACAACAGCTGTACTAGACCCGTTTGCTGAAGAAACTCAAGTAAACATTCGTTGCGATATTTTAGAGCCTTCTACTATGCAAGGCTATTCACGAGACCCTCGTTCGGTTGCTCGTCGTGCTGAAGAATATTTAAAAGCAACGGGGATTGGTGATACTGTTTTATTTGGTCCAGAACCAGAGTTTTTCTTGTTTGACGACGTTCGATTCCACACTGATATGGCGGGTTCATTCTACAAAATCGATTCTGAAGAAGCGAAATGGAATTCAGGTGCTGAGTATGATGGTGGCAATTTAGGTCACAGACCTGGTGTTAAAGGCGGTTACTTCCCAGTTCCTCCCGTAGATTCTGGCCATGATATTCGCGCTGCAATGTGCATGGTAATGGAAGAAATGGGTTTAACAGTAGAAGCACATCACCATGAAGTTGCAACCGCTGGCCAAAACGAAATTGCCTGCCTATTTAATTCTTTAGTTAAAAAAGCAGACGAGATTCAAATATACAAATATGTTGTTCATAACGTCGCTCACGCTTACGAGAAAACAGCGACCTTCATGCCTAAACCACTTGTTGGGGATAACGGTTCTGGTATGCATTGTCACCAATCAATAAGTAAAGATGGTAAAAACATTTTTGCGGGTGACGCATATGCAGGTCTATCGGAAGACGCATTGTTTTATATTGGTGGTATTATTAAGCATGCTCGTGCAATTAATGCATTTGCTAATGCTTCAACCAACTCATATAAGCGCCTTGTACCTGGTTTTGAAGCACCTGTAATGCTTGCGTACTCTGCTCGTAACCGTTCAGCATCTATTCGTATTCCATTTGTTACAAGTGAGAGAGCGCGCCGTATTGAAGTACGTTTCCCTGATCCAACAGCTAACCCTTACTTAGCGTTCGCAGCTATGCTTATGGCTGGCCTTGACGGAATCAAAAACAAAATTCACCCAGGTGAAGCTGCAGATAAAGATTTATACGACTTGCCAGCTGAAGAAGCATTAGCTATTCCAACTGTTGCAAGCTCACTAGAGCAAGCATTAGCAGCACTTGACGAAGACCGTGCATTCTTAACAGAAGGCGGCGTAATGTCTGACGAAATGATTGATGCTTACATTGAACTTAAGAACGAAGAAGTTCAAGCAGTTAACATGACAACTCACCCACTTGAGTTTGACATGTATTACAGCGTATAGAGTTTGTATCTACGTTGATAAGAGCCTGCATTCTGCAGGCTTTTTTTTTGCTAAAATATTTAAATACTCACCAATAATACTTTTAGGTTAAACGTTACTATTTACTTTAATACCTATAGTTTCTTTAAGTTATGTTATATTTAATGCAAACTTGGCCGATAAACTTCAATATATTCTGAGGTGAAATGAACATGCTAAACAGGTTAATTAAACTATTAGTAATAGCTTTGCTGACAATTTCTTTTGCATGCTCAAGTTTTGCTTCACCTACCATAGCAGGCTTGTTTATCTCCAAAAAGATATACAAAATAGTAAATGAAGATGGCTCCATTACCTTTTCGGATACGCCTGTTTCCGGAGCAGAAGTACTAGTCATAAGTGTTCCAACTAGTAATATCTCTTCTAACATGAGCCCTAAGACAATTCAAATACCACCAAATCAAACAGAACAAGTCAATTATAAATTAAATGTTATCACCCCTGAAAATGACGCAACTATAAGAAATAACTTAGGTACGTTCACTATTGCGACATCCATAGAACCAGTTGCTACCGGTTTGTTTCAATTAAATATCAATGGACAAATTATAGAATCCCCTTCCGGCACATTTCAATTGCAAAAAATGAATCGAGGGGCATATCAATATACCGTAAAATTTATTGACACATCAGGCAAGATAATTGCATCTACACAAACAAGAAACTTGTATTTGCATCAAGCCTCAGTATTAAACAACTAAAAGCTATTTAGAATAAGTGCTTAAACATTTTACACACCGCATTGAACTAATGTAGCGCTTGTAAGTTGTTAAACAGAATTCTATATTCTGTTGAATTGCACAATTTTAGTGCAGGCTTTGCAAATACTCTTAACGAATTACCTTATGTGTGGAGAGTTACCTTGTTTAACCGCAAAAATCGCTATGAGATGTTTTTGAATTCAATGAAAACAGCTGTCATTCTCATAGATGATTCTTTTAAGATTCACTATATTAATGATGCCGCCTTAAATATGTTAGAAACTGGTCGTAATCAAGTGAACGAGCGACCGTTAAATCATTTCTTAGTGGATGATGGGCTAAGCCAAGAACAAATTATCAAAGCCGTTCATCACAATGAGGATTTCAGAGAAACAGCGGTGCATATGTGCTTCAAGGATGGCAGGTGTATGACTGTCGATCTTAACGCCAATATTATTACTATTGATGGCGATAGACATGCTCTTCTAGAAATTATTCCTATCGACAAACAACGAAAAATAACACAAGAAACTCAACAGTATGCTCAGCAAGTTGCCGCTCGAGAGCTTATTCGTGGTTTAGCACATGAAATTAAGAATCCACTTGGGGGGATTAGAGGTGCAGCACAGTTACTTGAAAAGAATTTGCCGAATGAAGAACAATTAGAATTCACTAAAATGATTATTGATCAGGCTGATCGATTGAGAAACCTTGTTGACCGTTTGTTAGGACCAAACTCACTTCCTCAAAAGCGCGATTTTAATTTACACCAAATTCTTGAGATGGTGCAGTCTGTGCTATCAAACGATTTAGCATTTAAAGTCGTGATAGAAAGAGATTATGACCCTTCTATTCCTGATATTTTTGCCGACCCAGATATGCTACAACAGGCCATTCTAAATATTGCAAGAAATGCGAGCCAAGCGCTTCGCAATTATATTAAAGATGAAAATCCAGACCACCAGCCCAATATTATATTCAAAACCAGAATTGAGCGCCAATGCGTAATCAAAGGCGTGAGGTATCCGCTTTGCGCGAAAATTAGTGTGATAGATAATGGCCCTGGTATTCCGATGGAGTTGCGTGACACGCTGTTTTATCCAATGGTTAGCAGTAAGAAAAATGGTAGCGGCTTAGGATTGTCTATAGCTCAAACTTTAACTGATCATCACCATGGGAAAATTGATGTAGAGTCATACCCCGGGTTTACTGAGTTTTGTTTATATATTCCGATAGTACCCAAAAAGAAAAGAAAAACCGAAGAGCTAAGTAATAAGGAGAGAAAGGCATGAGTCAACCTGTATGGATAGTTGATGACGATAGTTCAATTAGATGGGTGTTAGAAAAAGCACTGAAGGCTGCAAATATTGCTTGTTTGTCATTTGAAAACCCTGAAGACCTGCTGCTCCAAATTCAGTCAGGACAAAGCCCGTTAGTGATAATTTCTGATGTAAGAATGCCACAAATGGATGGTATGCAACTTTTAGAAGAAGTACATGTTCACTTCCCTGATTTACCATTTATTATCATGACGGCTCACTCCGATTTAGATAGTGCAGTAAATGCTTATCAAAGCGGTGCATTTGAATACTTACCAAAACCCTTTGATATTGACGAGGCGGTTTCATTAACTCAACGCGCCATCGAGCATGCTAAAGAACACTCGAATAAACCAACCGAGCAAACATCAAACCCAAGTAAGGATATTATTGGCGCAGCGCCAGCTATGCAGGAAGTTTTTAGGGCAATAGGTCGATTATCGCGCTCTTCAATAAGCGTCCTTATTAATGGTCAATCTGGGACGGGTAAAGAGTTAGTCGCTCATGCATTGCACAAACATAGCCCAAGATCTAAAAACACCTTTGTAGCGTTGAATATGGCAGCTATTCCATCAGATTTAGTTGAATCTGAGCTTTTTGGTCATGAAAAAGGAGCATTTACAGGTGCACAAAATATGCGTACTGGACGATTCGAGCAAGCTGATGGTGGTACGTTGTTTTTAGATGAAATTGGAGATATGCCAGTTGACGTGCAAACCCGTTTATTGCGAGTACTTGCAGATGGACAATTCTATAGAGTGGGCGGACATAACCCTGTCAGTGT
The DNA here is from genome assembly GCA_002338515.1 of Glaciecola sp. UBA1851. GTDB lineage: Bacteria > Pseudomonadota > Gammaproteobacteria > Enterobacterales > Alteromonadaceae > Glaciecola. Next base: position 43,137 of record DDIL01000205.1, read on the forward strand.
TGATGTAAGAATTATCGCAGCGACGCATCAAAATTTAGAAGAAAAAGTAGAAGATGGCAGTTTCCGTGAAGATTTGTATCATCGTTTAAATGTTATTCGCATCCACATACCTTCCTTAAATGAACGAAAAGAAGATATTCCACTTCTTGCCAAACATTTCTTAGTCAAAGCTTCTACTGAACTAGGTGTTGAAATGAAGACACTGGGTAAAGACGCTTCTGACCGACTGACTCAACTAAGTTGGCCTGGAAATGTGCGTCAACTTGAGAATACATGCAGATGGTTGACAGTTATGGCAAGTGGGCAAGAAATCAAAATTTCTGACCTACCGCCAGAACTCAGTGTAGATAGTACTAAGCTATCTAAAGCAGAGACAGAAAACGATTGGACAGTACTTTTAGGAAATTGGGCCGATGAACAATTGGTTTTAGGCAAGGACGGCATTCTTGATAATGCACTAATTGATTTTGAAAGGATATTATTAAATAGGGCATTAAAACATACACATGGTCATAAACAAGAAGCAGCAAAAAGACTTGGTTGGGGACGAAACACATTAACTCGAAAGCTCAAAGAATTAAATGTAGATTGAGCAAATCTTTTATAAAGCGTGCCTACCTTGCGACATGGCCTCCAATTCGAAACTGAACGTTGTTCCTTTACCAAGTTCACTTGCAACGTTCATTTTCGAATTCAGTAAGTTTATAAGTTTTCTACTAATTGCTAAGCCAAGGCCCACATGGGCTGTTGCGTCTCTTTTATTATTTGATGCTTGATATCTTGCATCGAATATATAAGGAAGCTCGTCTTCTGCAATACCTATGCCTGTATCGCAAACACTTATTTTCACTTTATCAAGATGCTGAATTAATTTGATTAGCACGTCGCCACCTGAGTCAGTATGACGGATGGCATTGTCAATCAAGTTTGTTAATACTCGCTCTAGCTTTTCAATATCGGTATTTAAATATGTATCTAATACATCAGTTTGTACTTTTAAATTTATTTCTTTCTGTTTAGCCTTTATAAAAAATTTTGCAGCAATATCATGAATTAATTCCGAAGGGAGAAATGCTTCGTTTTTCAACTTTATATGACCGGAATCTAAATGTGCCAATTCAAATATTTGGTCAATGAGTCTTTTTAAATTATTTAAGTTTTTAAGACATATATCTATGAATTTTTTTCTATCATCAGGATGAAGTGAATCACCCTTAATTGCTAGCGTTTCAGTAAATCCTTGTAGGTTAGCTAAAGGCGTACGTAAATCGTGAGACAAATCTGCTAACAAGTTTTTACGCTGATTATCAGTTTGTGTAATTTGCTCCCATTGCGAATTTATATGTTTCAGCATGTCATTAAACGATACGCCTAATCGTTCAATTTCATTCCGGCTATCACTTTTCCATGCCAATAACTCTACCTTAGAGGCTTGTAAATTAAATCCACTTTTTCGAAACGAATCCATGTCATCACTTAGCCTTTTCAAAGGTAATGTAAATACTCTAAATAGTACGAGTAATGCTAAGAGTAAAAACAAAGTGCCTGATAAAATGATCATAGCAAATTGCTGCACACCTTGATTTCTATGAAGGCTGTCAACAATCGTATCGTATTGTGAACCACCAATGATTACATACAGAAAACCTTGCATCGCATTATCCGTAAAAACAGGCGCAACCGAGAATATTTTAGTTCTTTCTTTTGATTTCGGATCTGTTCCAAAAATAGGGAGTTGTTCAGAGTTATTCAAAAGTTTAGCTACCGGCTCTAGGTTTATCTTATTGGTAACAATGTCATCTTTTTGGGCGGAATGAGTTAATATTTTCCCAGTAGAGTCTATAAAGTAAAATTCAAAGTTAGGACCTAACACCATTAATGTGTTAAACAAGTTACTAAGCGCTTCATAGTCATATACACCTTTTTTCAACAGCGGATTATCGTTGACTAAATGTTTAGCTAAATTTAAATGTAGCCTTTGCTCGCCCTCATTTTTCACAGACGTTTGCAATTGCGACGAAGCCAAAACAAATAATGTAATGACGGCAAAAAATACAGCCACTAAGCTGACTGACAATCGTTGATAAAAACAAAGTCTAGGTTGCCACATATCTACCCTACGCTCGCTAGCTTTTTGACTAAATTAAATTTATACCCCACTCCCCAAACAGTTTGGATATACTCTGGTTTGGCAGCGTCAACCTCAACTTTAGCTCGCAAGCGGTTAATATGAGAATTAACAGTATGTTCATATCCCATATGCTGGTAACCCCAAACCGACTCTAATAGCTGGGAGCGAGAAAAAACTTGATTTGGATATTTCATCAAGTGAAACAATAAATCAAACTCAGTCGCTGTAAGTTCTACCTGAATATCACCATTAAATACTTCATGAGTAGACTGATTAATTTTGATAGTACCAAGCTCTAATAATGTGCTGTTTGAACTTTGTTTAGACTGGTTTTGTTGAAGCACATGTACTTTACGAATTTGCGAGCGAACTCTTGCTTGTAACTCTCTGACACTGAAAGGTTTAGTCATATAGTCATCCGCACCTAATTCAAGACCAAGCACTCGGTCCATTTCTGAACCTTTCGCGGTAAGCATCATTATAGCTTGTTCCGGTTTAGCTTCTCTTAACTTTCTGCAAATGTCTAAGCCACCTAAAGAAGGAAGCATTACATCTAATATCACCAAGCTAAAATTGTTTGATAATGCAGTTTCTAGTGCATTTATACCATCATCACAGTGGTGAATTCTAAGTCCAAGTTCTTCTAAGTTAACTTTGATGAGCGTTGCAATATCAAGCTCATCTTCTACAACCAATACTGTATCCATATCATTATCCAGATTGCTAATAAGCATTCGAAAATCTCGCGAATGATTAATAGACCGTTACTTTAAAGATTTACTTTCAAATTCGATGAAAATACATAATTCGTTTATTTGTTAATAGCTTTGACTACACCAACGCTTTTTGAATATATATATCATGTCGAATAATTACCTTAAGATAGATAATATTAAAGAATAAAGTATGTAGGATAATTATCACGAAAGTATCACAATTGATTTAAAACATTTGAAATGTTCTGGTTAAACTAGGGGAAATAGAGGTTGTGACCAACTAGATGGGACCTATGTGCAAAACATAGGCAATTCCATCAAGCTATTTTAGCGTTGTATTTTTGTGAAAGCGATTGCCATAATTTGTGACTTTGGGCTATTTCAAGCTGTTCTTGTAGAATACCTTTCAAATCTTCTTCTGTAGTAAGTGGGTTAGCTAACACTACCCTAAAAACAGTAATAGGTTGATCGTTGTATTGCTGAGCTTCTATTCTTGTTCTGGATACGAAAGACTTACCCGCTTCACGTTGTTGCTTTTGCACAGAGACAGTCAATGAGTCTATTTCTGTATTTAGCGTTCTATATGACTCATCACTAAATTGGTTTGATTTAGCCAAATTAGCTGGGCGAACTCTATAGGTTAGCAAGGAAAGTACAGGGGCAGTAATCAATTCAAAGTGCTCTGATTCATCAATCATTTGAGCAAATCGTTTTGCCAGCTCAATTGATTTATTTATTAAAAGTTCATAACCGCCTTTTCCAAGAATGTGCAAAGATGAGTAAACGGTTAACGCCATACCATTTCTTGAACCTTCTAAAGTGGTAGAACCTAAATCTTTGGAGCCTTGTCTTAGTATGTATTGGGCGTGATGTCTGACCGAATTAGCATCGTGTGGATTTTTAAACAATGCCATTCCTGCTCCCATAGGCACATACATTTGCTTATGTGCATCGATAGTAACTGAATCTGCTTTCTCTATACCTTTAAGAATATGTTTGTACTTATCAGAGAATAGAGTTGCTCCTCCCCACGCTGCATCAACATGAAACCAGCACTCCAACTCTTTCGCGACATCGGCTAACTCATCTAATGGATCAACATGCCCTGTTTCGGTTGTTCCTGCAATGCCGACAATAGCCAGTAACTTATTACCTCGCTTTTGATATTCTTGACCTACTTTCAAAGCTTGAGATGGATTTAAAGTATGGTTGTCACCGTTTATAGTCAGCATATTGTCACGGCCAATGCCAAGTACATCTATTGCTTTACCCAAGGAATAATGGCCTCTTTTAGACGCCATTATTCCAAGATTACTAATATTCAGTTGTCTATATGCTGACGCAAGACCTGTTCGCGCAACACCTGCGAATCGGCCTTTTGGACCTAATAATTTATTTCTAGCCACCCATAAAGAAGTAATGTTTGCGATAGTACCGCCTGAGCAAAATGCACCAAGTGAATGCTTTGCACTGTGCAAATACTGACCATAAAAATCATCGTTTTGTTCAAAGATAAGGTTATGCATCATACCTAAGGTTTGGCGTTCAAGGGGAGTAAACGCTTTCGACGTTTCTATCTTGACTAAATTTTGATTTAGACCAACCAATAACTTTGCTAATGGAAGATGGAAATAAGGTAATGAAGAAGTCATATGCCCAATAAATGTGGGCGAATATGTGTTAACCGATTGGCTTACCAGTTTTTTGAGAAGAACTTCTGCATGGCTTGAAACAAAGTCGGGCGCCTCTGGAATAAGAGGGTCCATATAGTCCTTTTCTATTTCCTCTAGTGAGGTTTTTTGAGCAACTACATGACGTGACAAAAAGTCAGAAACATTATCCGATAGGTGCCTTTCTATTTTGGCAAGCGTAGAATCATCATTCTCAGGTTTTGTGAAAACCTTAAATAAATGTTCTAAACTGACTTCAGCTTTAGACAAATTGACAACCTCAACAAAGAGACGGCTACGTAAACGCAAGCCTTTCAAGACAACTCTTAATGCATCTTTACTACAATAAGTAACTTGTAATGCTCAGTAAAACATTACACCCATATTTCAAAACTGACGAATGATATCTCAATAATCGCTTAGACACAAAAATCTAAATTTATTTGGTCCATGAAATTTTAATTTATGTCGGCAACATATCAACTACAAAAGAAAAATCCATTTTTTACTAAAGCAATAACAAAACTAACGGATAACTAAGATAAGCCTCTAAATATCTAGGAAAAAAAGTGCAACCTAAAGCAGTAGTTGATGATTTTTCGATAGAACAACTGGTACCCTATTTTCAACCTATATTTGATTTAAATATACACAAAGTAAGTAGGTATGAGTGTTTGTCGCGACTCGTCACTCCACAAGATAATATTTATTATCCCAATGAGTTTCTATACATCATTAGTCGTGCACAGTCTAATGCAGCCATTACCCAACGAATGCTAGAGTTAAGTGTTGCTTATTGTTTACCAAGAAATATGGCTTGCAGTATCAATATGTTCAAAACTGATTTATTAGATAATGGATTAAAGAAATGGCTAAATGATTGTTTTGCTAATTATCAAACAAACCTGCTAGGCGTAGAGTTTTCATTCGATTCAGTAAACGAGCAACCATACATACTTCACTCATTAATTGAAGAGATGCCTTATTTACACATAACAATTGAAGACGTGACTGAACTAGATAATAAACTTAAAAGCGTTATTTCCTGTGGAGTAGACGCGATAAAAATTAGTGGTAATAGCATCAAGAAATATGCAAAAAAGAATCAAGGCGAGACTAAATTGAAGCATTTAGTTGAATATTGTCATGAAAAAGAATGCACGTTGATTGCAGAGCACATTGAAGACGACCAAACATTAGATTCTGTTCTATCGCTGGGTGTAAAATATGGACAAGGTTTTCATTTATCTACACCTTCTGGCCGTATGACTAGTTTAAAACAAGTTTGACCTGATTCTAAGTACTTCCTTTCAAAAGGTGTGAAAGCTTCGTCAAGCCCGTTCAGTGAGAAGCTATCTTTACCTAACTTATTGATTTGTATTTCAGATATATCACCATTCAAACCATAATGATTGGCAGCAATTAAGCATTCTTGTAAATATAATTTCCAATTTGATCTAAGCTCTAACGTTGGACAAACATTTAAAAGGTAAGGAAATATTGCACTTGCGTACCAGCGCTTTCCTATTTGGGCTTTCTTTGGGTAAGGGTTAGGATATAAAATAAACTGCTGAGTGACTTGCCACTTAGGCGCATTTTCAACATTATTTAAAGTACTGTTTAATAATCGCCAAAAATCTATTAAATCTGCTTGAACAAGTATATAGTTATTATTAGAGATAATCGTTGATTGCTCTTTATAATGCGATTTATTCAATTCAGCGTAACTAGCATGTTTGTCTAACCTAGCAATAGATTTATCTATTCCAATTACTTTGGCATTTGGAAATTTATTAGCAATTTTAAGTGTGCTTTCCCCTACACCACAACACGCATCAATTATCACATCAGCTTGCCACCCATCCAAAAAACTAAGCACTCGGTCAAATGCTTTCTGAGTATGAGACGCGATTGGTTTAGCAAACTGCATTTCTTGATGTCGCGCAACGAGTTTCGTCAAATCGTTATGTATATCAATTTGATTTGTTTCAATCGACCTTGCTTGTTTAGAAGTCATCGATACTCAGTATTGAATAATATTAAAAAGGCATTCTTACGAGCGAATGCCAACACCCTTCTTAAGTAAGTAGTATGCCACGCTTAATAAAATTGCATTAAACCCTATTAATAAGCCAATTGATAACCAATGGTTTACGTCAGACACGCCCAAGAAACCATATCTAAAACCATTTACCATATATACGATTGGGTTCGCTTGACTTATGGTTTGCCAGATTTCAGGCAACAAAGTGAGTGAATAAAATACTCCTCCCAGATAGGTTAGAGGCGTTAAAACGAATGTTGGGATAACACTGATATCATCGAAACTTTTCGCATATATACCGTTAATTAAGCCTGCAGTAGCAAATAATACTGATGTGAGAATTAACGTGACAACAATTACAAACAAATCGTGTATTCTTACATCCACAAAAAATGTAGATACCAAGGTGACCACTACACCTATTATCATTGCTCGCGCTACACCGCCACCTACAAAGCCTAAAATAACTACCCAAGTAGGTACAGGTGCAACCAATAATTCTTCAACATTACGCTGAAACTTTGCACTAAAAAACGATGACGATACATTCGAATATGAGTTAGTAATAATAGACATCATGATCAAACCTGGAACAATAAATTCCATGTAACTAAAACCGCCCATTTCACCAATTCGTTTACCAATTAAATTACCAAATATCACAAAGTATAAGGACATGGTGATTGCGGGAGGAACAAGCGTTTGTACCCATATTCTCAAAAAGCGAGTACATTCTTTTATCCAGATAGTGCGAAGTGCAACAAAATTACGCTGGCTAGCAACACTCATGACTGTTTCTCCGAATTATCTAGTTGAGATGCTTTTACTAGCCTGACGAAAAGTTCTTCTAATCGGTTAGCCTTATTACGCATACTCATTACATTTACATTGATGCTTGATAATTGCTCAAATACAGCATTTAGCCCTGATTCTTTTGGCACATCGACTTCTAAAGTTTGATCATCTGTCGCCCTAGTTTCAAACCCTTCAATTGCGAGTTCTTTTGCACCTGAAGCTAAATCGAATACAAACGTCTCAATGTTTAAGGTAGACAGTAATGCTTTCATACTTGTGTTTTCAACTATTATACCTTTATCTATAATCGCGATGTTTCTGCACAGCATTTCAGCTTCTTCTAAATAATGAGTAGTGAGAATTATCGTAATACCTTGCTCATTTATTTGTTTTAAGAAACTCCACATTGATCGTCGTACTTCAATATCTACACCAGCAGTAGGTTCATCGAGAATTAGCATTTTAGGTTCATGCATCAATGCTCGAGCAATCATTAGTCGCCTTTTCATTCCGCCAGAAAGCTCTCTGGCTCTCGCATTTCTCTTATCCCAAAGCTCTAGCTGGGTAAGATATTTTTTAGCTCTTTCTTTTGCTATTTCTCTAGGAACTCCATAATAACCAGCCTGGTTAACCACTATTTGCATGAGCGTTTCAAACTGATTAAAATTGAATTCTTGGGGAACCAGACCAATACAAGATTTAGCTAACACTTCCTGTTCAACTGAGTCATATCCGAAAACGTTGATTTGGCCTTGTGATTTATTTACTAGCGAACAGATAATGCCAATGGTTGTTGACTTGCCGGCTCCATTTGGGCCTAGTAAAGCGAAGAAATCACCTTGTTCAACACGTAAATCAATTCCTTTTAAGGCTTGAACACCGCCAGCGTAAGTTTTTGTTAATCCTTGAATGTTTAACGCTTGTTGAGTCACTTTAACTTTTACCTTATTGACCTCATCTTTTGAGGCAGATTTTCAGTAGTCGGATCATAGCAAGATTGATGTTCCGATGTAAGCACGCTTATGCCTGCATGGCAGAAAAATGTGGAATGGTAGCCCGCAGATCTTAAAAATAGAGATATTGGTCTTATGATATGTTTAATCAAGTCTTTAAAGAAATTTTCATTCATACAGACTTGAATACATAACTTTAAATTACACTAAAGTATATTTTTCAGGATTATTTATTTGTACATATTTTTATTTGTCAAGTCAGCTATAATGTA
>DDIL01000068.1 GCA_002338515.1 Glaciecola sp. UBA1851
ATATGTTAATTCTCAAAATATTTGGCTATCTCAATTTTTTAATTTTTAGCGCTTTGCTCATTAACTAATTTAACAGATAAATACACAACCCAAATGCCTAGCGTAATATCCACGCTACCACAGAACTCAGGCCACCAATTAGGCGCAACTGAAATGCTATAAATATAAATGTGCACGATATCGTATAGTCCATGCAAAATAAGCCCTATTCCTATCATGATTGGTGCTTTTTTTACCCCAAGTAAAGCAAACACTACAAAACAAAATGCGACTATTAATTCAATAACAATAGACTCATTAGCCATAACAGCAAAAAGAACATAATAAGACGCTATTACCATAAGCACGACAGGATAAAAACTTTTGTCTTGGTCAAAGCGTGTTAATTTACCCGCCACTGCAATAAACAGCGCAACGCAAAAGCCCACAAAAATAGCCAAATTAAATTAACTCTTGATTAGTAGTTAAAACAACTTTGTTGCCGCCAAATGCTTCAAAAAGTGCTTTATGTGCTGATAACGAGAAGGTATCGTCACGATTTTCATAATTCCTTATCCATTCAACTAGCATCGCTAAATTGGCGTCTTGAGCTTCTTTACTTTTATATTTGTGAGGCTCAAATGGTCGGTTTATTGCGTTATTGATACACTTAGAAATTGGCAAATTCATAAATATCATATTGGTTGCTAAAGGCGATACCAACTGCAATAAGTCAGCATAACAACCTTCAATTACCCATCGGTTATTTTCACTAATAAATTTATGAATGATGCTTTCAGATTTCGCTATCGCCATTCTTTGCGGTGGCAAGGTACTTGTTTCGTCATAGGGTTGCCATGCAATTGTATCTAAATCGAGGTGCTCAAGTTTGAAGGTTTGCTTGAGGTGCTTAGCGTATGTCGATTTACCCGAGCCTGAGTTACCAAAAATAATGACTTTGTTCATCACTACCACCTTATGAATAATTTGAGTAAGCGAATTTGGATTAAGATAACATGGGCAATATTATACGTACTGATAATCCGCCTGATTCTCTATTTTGTAGTGCAATGCTGCCGTGATGAGCATCTATTATTTCACGGCATAATGCCAAACCAAGTCCCGAACCCTTTGACTTTGTTGAGTAGAATGGAATAAGAACACTATGTAATCTTGACTCTTCAATTCCCGGTCCTTTGTCATTTACTTCAACTATGGTACTGCTATCTCGCTCAGATATTTCAATACTTACTTCTTCGGGCAAGCAGCCTGATTCATGTGCATTTTTCAGTAAATTAATCAGCAGTTGCTCTATTTGACTTGGGTCTGCATAGATAAATTCCGCGTTTATGTTCACTAAAACAAACTGCCATTGTCGTGCAAGTTGTTCAAACAGATCTTTTACAATTATTCGTTGAATTTTAGGTTCGGGTATTTTGGCGAATTTGCCATAGCCTTGCACAAACTCAGTTAAATGTTTGATTCTATCGTCAATGGTCGCGAACACCCGATCTAAGCGATCTTCATTTACTTTATTACTTAGTATCCTACCACTATGTAACATGGATGAAATAGGCCCTAACGAATTATTTAACTCATGACTGATAACTCGAATAACCTTTTTCCATACCGCTACTTCTTGCCTACTCAATTCACGCGTCATTTGTTTTAGAATAAACAAGTAATGAGTTTGATTGTTTAGCAAGAAAGTACCTTTAGACAAATGCCACGTTTGTGGTTCGTCTTTACCAATAACCATGCTGAATAACCCTTCCCGCCCGCTCAAAATAGCATCTTTTACCCCACTTGGAGAGTGCAGGAACAATTCTTCAAGCTGCTTTCCTTCAATTCCAGAACGCATGTTAAAGAAATGACGAGCAGAAATATTGCTAAAAATCACTTGATTCTGGTCATTAATAAGAAACAATACATCTGGCGAGCTTTGTATAATTTTATCGAGCATTAGCTCACGTTGATAAATCCAATGTTTATCTTCGCGTAATTTATCAACTGTTTGATTGTATAGTGCACAAAGTTGACCAAGTTCGTCGTCATTATGATAATTAAGTGAATTGGAATACTCACCGTCCTTCAAATTTAATAGCCCAACTTCTAACGCTGACAAGCCCTCGCCTACGTCCCTAAATAGTAGTCTAGTGACAATTGAAATTAGTAATATAATTACCACAGCGGCTAATGCTTTATACTCGAGCGCCCATTCAGCCAACCAAAAAATAGGTACAACCGCTATTCCAGCGCAAATCCCAACAATTAACCATATTCTCGTTAAAATGCGTAATCGCATTAATATTCAATTCCGTATTTATTTAAGCGTCTATATAGTGCTTGTCGACTCATGCCAAATTGCCTAGCAACCCTAGCAATAACGCCTTCGTGCGCTTTAATTGCAGCCACCAATTCACTTTTATTCGGTTCTGTTTGCGTTGTTTCTTGGGTAACACTCTTATTTGAGGTAGGTATAAGTGCAAAATCTTTTAATTCCAATACCCCATTTGGCTTCAATACATCTACCCGCTTGCAGGCGTTTTCTAGTTCTCGAACATTACCTTGCCAAGTGTGACTTATCAAAGCTTGCTCAGCTTCTAAACTCAATTGGCGATGAGGCAAAAAATGCGAGATTAAAGGCATGATATCATCGGGGCGTTCTCGTAAACTAGGTACATTTAATTCAATCACGTTTAATCTATAATACAAGTCTTGCCTGAAGCTGCCATCAGCAATTTCGCTAAGTAAATGACTATTAGTGGCTGAGATTACTCGTACATTAACCCGAATAGTTTCAACTGAACCTAACCTTTCAAATTCGCCTGTTTGTAAAACTCTTAGCAGTTTTGTTTGCCCAGAATAAGATAAATTGCCTATTTCATCTAGAAATAGCGTACCTCCATCTGCGGCTTCAAATCTTCCCACCCTAGCTTTATTCGCGCCAGTATATGCGCCAGCTTGTGCACCAAATAACTCTGCCTCTATTAAATCAGCGGGTAGCGCACCACAATTGACTTTCACAAATGGTTTATTATTAAGTGTTGACTGCGACTGAACCAGCTCAGCAATTTTTTCTTTACCTGCTCCATTTGCCCCGGTTATCAGTACAGATATATCAGATTTAGCCACTTGAATTGCCATATCGACAATACGTTGCATGGCATTGCTTTCATAAATTAGCCCAACACTAGCAGCAATTTGTTTACTCGGCGCTTGTGATTTATTGATGTCTGCCAAACGATTGCTGTGCTCTTTTGACTTACCCAAGTCTATGAGGTTGGCCACACTTGTTAAAAGCTTTTGGTCATCCCAAGGTTTAGCAATATAATCAGCTGCACCGGCTTTTACCAGCTGAATCGCTTGTTCAAGATCGGTCCATGCTGTAATTAAAATAATTGGGAGATGAGGATTAAGCTCACGTAACTGCTTGAATAGTGTTTTACCTTCTTCACCCGATGTAGTGTCAGCTGTGAAATTCATATCTTGGATCACAAGTGACACTCTGAGTTGATTAACTAAATGCACCGCTTCTTTTGGTGAGGTAGTGGTCACAACTTGATAACCATGGATTTCCAGCAGAAGCGACAAGGCTTGCAGCACTGCTGTTGTATCATCCACTATTAAAATTTTATCCATCTACACTTCCATTTTATTATTCGCTTGTTTCTAGATGCTACGAGTAGCGACGCTTGGCGATATGTTAGCGGCTTTATTCGCTGGCATCACCACTGACAATAAACTGATTACCAAAACGAATAATGCGGTGGCAACAATGTACCAATTATTAAGTTCGGGTAACGAATATTCTTGCAATAATGCCTTACCTAAATATAGCGCAGCAATTGAGCCAATGACTAAACCTGCGGTACAAATTATCGAATTTTCTACCAAGAAATAACGAATAATGGCCGATTTTCTTGCACCTAGCGCCCTTCTAGTGCCTATCTGCTTAGTACGTTTGCTGATATTAAACACGGTTAGTCCAAATATGCCTAATGCCGTAACCAAAACCAAGACTACAATTAAAACAACAAGCATACGCATCATTAGAATATCACTTGCATTATAGTTTGCTTTCGCTTCATCCATTCCACGCACATTTGTAATTACACGCTTATTGTAATCTTCAAGCATAATGTCTTCTATTTGGCGCATAATCGCTTCACGTTCGCCGGCGTTTGCTCTAACAATAAATTTTTGGAAGTTGTTAGGTTGTAAAAAAGGGAAAATAATATAGTTGTCTGCCGCTCTGTCTTTCAACCAAGGCCCCATCATTTTATCTACAACACCCACTATTTTTAATGGCGCTGGCCCCATATATACCGTATTGCCTAATCCGTTGCCTTCTGGAAACATTTCTTCTAAAAAAGCGCGGCTAACGATTATGACTGTAGGTATTTTTGATAAATCTTGCGAAACTATCACTTCATCAGGGTTAAAATTACGCCCTTCTGAAACTGACACACCCAGTGTATCTAAAAAGTTTTCATCTCCACCAGAATAAGCTGCACGAACAGATTTGCTATCGGTTGGATCTGCGTCTAGCTGGAAACTAGATGCTGAGCCACTGCCTGAAAGCGGTACTTCGCTTGCCGCTACTGCATTAATTACACCAGGAAGGTTTCTGAGCATTGTCTCGTTTTCTTCAAATTTTTGAATTAAATCAATATCATCACTATAAGTGAAAACGGTAAAAGAAAATACTTCATCTTCAGGATATCCTGTGTCTTGTTGCAAATATTCAATCCTGTCTTGAATAATAAAGGCAGCATTACTCACAATTGCAACGGTTATGGCAACTTGAATAAGCAGCATTAGCGCGCCTGCTTTAGAGCGAAGTAATGCGTTGAAAATAGGTTTAATCTCAAACATGTTTATCGCTCCTATTGAGTTTTGAGGTAGATGGCGGGTTGCGTTTTGCACACTAACCAGGCGGGATACATGCCAGCCAAAATACAGGCTGATATTGCAATGACAGGGGCGGCAAATAACATAGATAAATCCATTGTTGCCAGCGCGCTATAATAAGAATAAGACTCGCGAACTCCCCATAAACCAAGTTGAGCAATTCCAATTCCAATAACGCCGCCGAATAACCCTAACAATGACACTTCAACTAGGTGCTGTTTGAATACATCACGTTTACTTGCACCCAATGCTCGGCGCACGCCCACCTCTGGGGCTCTTCGCAAAAACTTACCTAACAACAAGCCCAGAATATTCGCTAAACAAACAATCAAGAAAAGGAAACTCAAACCAACTAAAATTCTATTATCTTCAGATACTACGTTGTTATATTCAAGCCAGCCATTAACATCTCTTAGCCCGAAAGAAACCCCTTCTCGCGTATATCTGCCTAACCCACCTTGCTCAGTTAAATATGCGGTTAGAAAGTTTTCGTATGCAATTTTTTCATCCGGTGAATCAAGCTGCGACCAAAATTGCAACCAGAAAGTTTCTGAGTTCAAGCGATCTTGATATGAATCTATCATTTCATATTTCCAGCCATTGGTGTTACCCCATGCTGGAAGTTCTAGTGCAGGAATTTGGGTAATTGGCATATAAACAGCCTCTACATTATTGAACGCTCCGTTCGTTAAATCATAATATTTAGTATGAATATCCCAGTTATTTAGTACGCCCACAATTTGGTAACTGTTGTCGTCTAAATAAATCTCCTTACCTACTGAATTTTCCCCACCAAATAGCTTTTCATTTAACTGTTCACTTATTACAACAACGGGAGCAATGGTGTCTTCTTGGTTTTGTGTCCATGTATCACCATACTTGAAACTCACATTAAACATAGAAAAGAAATCTCTCCCAGTTACACGGGTTCCTTCTAAAAACGGTTTCACCTGATCGTTATTCATGTGAACGGTAAAACCCGTTCGCATCATCGGCACTTTTTTAGCTGGAATGTCAGCTTTATACAAAGCCATTGCATCTTTGTAAGTGATTTGCTGTGGCAGATCATCATCTGTCCACCACTGATTACCTTCATCCATTGTATTTAGTTGCACGGCAAATAATGTGTCACTTTTTTCAGGAATAGGATCCATCGACATCATGTGATAAACAGATAGGCTAGTCATCGTTATGCCAATACCAACAGCAATTGCCAATACCATAAGGCCTGACACTAAGGGCGTTCGTTTTAAACTACGCCACGCTAAATCAAGATAGTGAACAAACATGTTATGCCTCCACTGCGCTTTTCATTTTGTTATCGTTAGCGGTATCTAAAACCGCTTCTCTACTTTGATATAGTGTGAAATCTGCTAGTTTACCATCCACCACTTGTATATTGCGGGGGGCTCTGCGGGCCAATTCAGGATCGTGCGTTACCATAACTATGGTCGCCCCCTCTTTGTTTATTTGCTCTAGTAGCTCCATTACTTGGCGAGCCATTAAACTATCTAAATTTCCGGTTGGTTCATCAGCAAGTAGAAACCTTGGCTGACCTGCTAGGGCCCTGGCTATCGCTACTCGTTGCTGCTGCCCACCTGATAGTTGCTGAGGTAAATGTTTTGCTCTGCTACCTAATCCTACCTTTTCTAGGCAATCTTCTATCCTGCGTTTTCTTTCTGCCGCTTTAATACCCCTATAACGAAGTGGTACCTCTACATTTTCATATAAATTAAGGTCGGGGATTAAGTTAAAACCTTGAAATATGAATCCTATTTTCTGGTTTCTAAGATCGGCTCTTGCGTTATCATTAAGCTTTCCAATATCAACATCATCAAGCATATATTGGCCACCTGTAAAGTTCTCAAGCATGCCTGCGATATTTAAAAAGGTAGTTTTACCCGAACCAGATGGGCCTGTAACGGCAATAAATTCACCCTCATTTACCTGCAAGTTAAAATCGCGAAGTGCATGAGTTTGTACTTTTTCTGTTTGATACACTTTTGAAATATTGGTCATGGTTAACATTGCATGATTCCTTTTTTCTCATTTATTATTGGTTAAAAATGGCATTTTATTTGTAAATTAGCGCATTCTTCGTATTTATTGAGTTGTGTGGCTATACCCAGTTTGAAAGCCTCGATTTCATGGATGAAATCGCGGAGCGCCCATGGATGGGTTCACAGCGTTCTTTCAAACTGGGTATAGTCGCACAACTTAATTCTTTATCTGTATTACTAGATCGCTAGTTCAGTAAAACTGATTTTGATTGAATAAATTCATCATAATTTGAAATAATAATTTCGTCGTTTGCTTCTAGTCCTGTCAAGATTTCTATTTCTCGCATACTGGTGGCACCAATTTGGATGGGTACTTTTCTTGCAATGTCGCCATCTAGTTTGTAAGCAACGAAGCCACCGGCTTGCACAAAACTCCCTCGGCGCACTTTTAATACATTTGATTTATTTTCCAGTAACACTCGGGCTGTAACTTGTTGGTTTTGACGGATACCTTGCACTTCGTCTTGGTTAAAACGAACTCTGGTAGTGACTTCTCTATTGCTAACCTCAGGCGAAATGCCTGATAATTTACCCATTAAGTTTCTACCACCTACTGATATTTCCACATCCATACCTAGGCTCAATTCATTTGCGTAGCTTTCTGCAACATTTAACTCAACTTCGTATGCGCTTAAATCAACCAGTGTCATTAATGGTGAGTTTTTGGCAACTAATGAACGAGGTTGAGTAAGTAAGTTACCCACCACCCCATCAACCGTCGCAATAATATCTAGCTGGTCAATTTTTCTATCTAGTTCCGCCACAACCAAAGCTTGTCTTGAAACTGTGCTTCGCGCACTACCTAACTCAAATGCGAGTGTGTCTTTGGCAAGCTCTACCTCTTGCTTTGCATGTTTAAATGTTAATTTGGCGCGCGCTAAGTCATCCACAGCTTTTTCAAGATCAATTTGGCTAATAAGGTTGTTAACAATGGAGGCTTGGGCGCGTCTTTCCTCTCTTTGTGCTGCTTGTAAATCAACTTCAGCCAAATCTAATTGTTTCGTTAACTGTAATGTTTGTCTTCTTGCATCTAATTCTTGCCTAGCTAATTCACCCTCTAAACGATTCATCTCAGACTTCTCTTGTTGCAGCGTATTAAGTAATTCAGGACTTTCCACTCTTGCAACTATTTGCCCTGTCATTACCTGATCACCAGCACTTACAAGCAAATCAACAAAGCCTTGTTCTGGGCTATATAATTTAGGAGCATTGGCCGCCACTATTTTCCCTGTAGAAAGTACATCTCTTATCAAATCGCCTCGCTCAAGCATGGCTATTTGCACACTCGACCGATTGATAGACCTAGATGCGCTATCTGTGGTGATAAATGCTTTAGCACTGAGTACAACAAGCAAACAAATAACAATACCTAGCGCCCAGTAACCCTTTCGAGTTTTACTTGAAGAAATAACTGTGTCTGTAGCACTTGTATCCTTGATCATTATTATTCCTCTGTTAAGCGTTGAAACACCTGTTTCTATTTGTATGAGTAGCCATTCTTATTAAGAAGGTTTATGTGCAAACCGTTCAATTATTAAAGCGAGTATCAAAACGGTAGCGGGTGAAATTAATAAATATGCGATCATAATTCATTGTCCAGTTCTTGGTTTGAAGACTAATTAATCATTACTTAGCTAGTTCTATGCCAGAACTTATCCAATTGTTTTTAAATGACTTTATAGTTAGTTATCATGATTTCATGTGTCCGCGGACAGAAAAAGTGTCCGGCTCGGACACTTTTGTGGGTTAAAACGAGGAAGCGGATTGTTTACAAGCTGGAAAGTCCAAACCACCTCAATTATTTGAGTGCAATAAACAAATCGTTTGAATAATGATGTGCTAACATGAAAAAATGGAAAGACTCCCTACTTAAAAAGTAATATCCTGATAGTTTTAAAGTGAAAGCGGTATAAGTTTAAGTTTTTATTTATACTTAAGGCTGCTTCAGTAATTTAGGACACGCCATGTTGCAATACACATCCGTTTTAAAAGCACATTATCAAGACGCGCTTGAAAAACTCATGTTCTTCAATCCAGGACAAAAAAATGCATTACTTAGCATCATGGAATCTATTGAGAGCTTTGGCAATCCATGTGTTGTGTTAGATGGCGACAATTTAAGGGTAAAAGTCGACAAATTAGACGAAGTTCAAAGCTTATTTGCGTTAGATGGTAATACACTTGTTGGTGTCATTATTTATTCGCGCACTGATAATTCATGCTTTTGTGTATTGCATATTGCCGTTGAAGAAAGCTATTCAAATAACGGTATTCATGCCAATAAACTACTTGTTCCGCGTTTAATCAATGTAGTAAGAAATAGTGCCGCTCGCGTAAAAGACGTCGAAATAGTGAGAGTGATCGACAATAATCGCCAAGTAAAAGACTATCCAGTAACAAAAAAGCAAAAGTAGCCTGTTTTGACCTACGAGTTTCAACAAAACCATTGAGTTTAGTTTTTGAAGGCGTAGAATTGCGCGCATTCACCCACCCTAAAAAAATAAAGGCGTAGACTTGATAACTTTAATTAAAAACGCTCACTTGTTTGCGCCAAAACCGTTGGGCGTAAAACACATATTAGTCGCTAACGATAAAATAGCTGCAATATGTGATAGCGTGCCTAATTTAGATATTGAGCATACCGTAGTTGATGTTGACGGCAATATTGTTATGCCGGGTTTTATTGATGGCCACACACATATTACTGGCGGCGGTGGTGAGGCTGGTTTTTCTACGCGAGTTCCCCCTGTACCACTAAGCAAATTTACTCGCGCTGGTGTAACGACCGCGGTTGGACTACTTGGTACAGACGATATTACGCGCTCAACAGAATCATTAGTCGCGCAAGTTTATGCACTACGCGAAGAAGGCTTTTCAGCTTACTGCTATACGGGTGGGTATCATTTACCTCCCACTACGCTTACTGGTAGTGTACAAACCGATATTGTATTTATTGAACCAATTGTTGGTGTAGGTGAACTCGCAATTAGCGACCATAGGTCAAGCCAACCTACGTTAAACGAGTTATTAAAAGTAGCGTCGCAGGCACATGTCGCGCGTTTAATGACAGGCAAAGCCGGCATGTTACATTTACATTTAGGCGATTCAAAACGCGGTTTAAGTTTAATTCGCGAGGCATTATCCACGGCAGAAATTCCAGCCCGAACCTATAACCCAACTCATATTAACAGGCAAAAATTCTTGTTTGATGAAGCTTGCGAGCTTGCAAAAAAGGGCTGCTATATAGATGTAACGGCATTTGAAACAGGCGATGTTGGCTATGAACCCGCAGAAGCATTATTACGCTACATGCAGCAAGATTTACCTCAAGATAAGTTAACTATTAGCTCAGATGGGGGCGGTTGCTTACCTGATTTTGATTGCAAAGGGCACCTAACCAAAATGGACTTTGCCGATTCGCAATCAATGACTAACGTGCTTTATGAATTACTAGACGATGGCCAACCGTTAGAAGCATTTTTGCCATTTTTCACGTCCAATGTAGCTAGTTTGATGAATTTTAGCCACAAAGGAATAGTCAAAGAAGGCGCAGACGCAGACTTAGTTATACTAAATAAACAAAACCGTATTTCACACGTAATGGCAATGGGCCAATGGCATGTGAAAGACAACACCCAAATTTTAAAAGGCACATTCGAGTAAATATTATGCCCTCACCCAGTATCGAAGGTACACCAAGAGGATATGTTATCCCTATTGGTGGCGGAGAAGAGAAAGTTAATAATCCAGAAATTTTAAGTAAATTTGTAGAATTGTCTGGTGGAAAAGAAGCAGTCATAACGGTCATCCCAACCGCTTCACAATTAGATGATACCGGTGAGCGTTATCAAAAGATTTTTGAAGAAATTGGTGTGAAAAAGACCTACTCACTGCCCATTACCGAGCGCAAAGACGCTCAAAAAGACTCGTATGTAGAAACGCTTGAAAAAAGCACCGGAATTTTTGTGACCGGTGGCAATCAATTGCGCTTATCTACCATATTAGGTGGCACACCCATTGCTAAAACAATACGCCAGTTAAATGCACAAGGTGTGCACTATGCGGGCACATCAGCAGGCGCGGCAATTGTATCTCAACATATGATCACGGGCGGAAGCACAGGTATTGTGCCAACAGAAGACGGTGTAAATTTGGCACCTGGCATGGGGTTAATAAACACAATTGTAGTTGATCAACATTTTAATGAACGTAACCGACTGGCCAGATTACTTTCCGCAGTTTCCTATAATCCATTTTTAATTGGTTTAGGCTTAGATGAAGATACAGCTGCATTTATTGACCACAATAATGAATTTACTGTAGTAGGTAGCGGCGCCATTACAGTCATTGACCCAAGCGATATAGAGCATTCTTCAATGGCTGAAGCAAGAACAGGCGATGCACTTACATTAGTTAATTTGAAGCTTCATATATTAGCTGCAGGCGGCCGATTTAACATAAATGAGAGAAAAGCTTATACAAGCTAATAACTTAGAAGTTTAGTTTATAATTTTAATACGTGACTATTTGCCAACCCTTTCGAGCAAGAGTATTCTAGTCAGACATAAGTATAAAAATAATAAATTAAGGACAGTCTTCTGATGAAAATCCTCAGCCGTAATGTATTTGTTGGCCCCAATATCTATGCTAATTTCCCGGTTATATGTTTTCAAATTGATTTAGGCGAACTTGAAAACTGGCCCTCAGTTAAGTTAGGTCAAGACTTTATAGACGGCTTAGTTACCGCTATACCCACCTTGCAAACTCATGGCTGCTCTTATGGCGAAGAAGGCGGATTTTTAAGGCGACTGCGTGAAGATGAAGGCACTTGGATGGGCCACATTTGGGAACACGTTGCCATAGAGCTGCAAAATTTAGCTGGCTCGGATATTTCTTTCGGGCGCACAAGAAGCCTAGAAGAAAAAGGCTGTTATTATGTGGTATATCAATATCAGCAACGCGATGTAGGGCTTGAAGCAGGGGCATTAGGTTTAAAACTGTTGCAGCATTTAATGCCAAAAGAAGTACAACAAGCAATTAATGCAGATATTGAGGCCGATTTTGATTTTGAGTCAGAACTGACTGACTTTATAAAAATGGCGCAGCGTAAAGAGTTTGGCCCAAGCACGGGTTCACTTGTTGCTGCGGCAGAAGAACGCGGTATTCCATGGCTTCGATTAAATAACTACAGCCTTGTACAATTTGGGCATGGCAAGTATCAGCAACGTATTCAAGCAACCATTACTAGTCAAACGAAACATATCGCCGTTGAAATTTCTTGCGATAAAGAAGACACCCATAATCTACTGAATGATTTAGGCTTGCCCGTTCCACAACAATTAATGATTTACAGCGAACGACAAGCGGTAAGAGCAGCTAATCGAATAGGGTTCCCTGTTGTTATTAAACCTTTAAATGCGAATCATGGCCGCGGCGTTAGTATTAATTTAACCACTGATGAAGAGGTAGCCATCGCATTTGCAGAAGCACAAAAATTTGGTAGTAGCCGAGCCGTTTTAGTAGAGAGCTTTTTAACCGGTTACGATCACCGAATGCTAGTAGTGAATAACGAACTAGTAGCCGTTGCCAAACGAGTGCCTGGACATGTTATCGGCGATGGCAAAAGTACCATTGAGCAATTAATTGACAAGGTAAATGAAGACCCTCGTCGTGGTGTAGGCCATGAAAAGGTACTTACTAGATTAGAGCTTGATAATCAGGCCACGCGATTAATGGAAGAGGCAAACTATAATAAAGACACAGTACTAAAAAGTGGCGAAGCGTTTTATTTACGTTCAACCGCCAACTTATCAACAGGCGGTACAGCAATTGATGTAACCGATATTGTTCACCCTGACAATCGAGATATGGCAATTCGCGCCATTAAAGCAATTGGCCTAGATATTGGTGGCGTTGATTTCTTAACAGATGATATTAGTAAGTCATATAAAGAGATTGGCGGAGGTATTTGCGAATGTAATGCTGCACCTGGCTTTAGAATGCATGTTGCCCCCAGTGAAGGGCAATCAAGAGATGTAGCTGGCAAAGTAATGGAAATGTTGTTCCCAGCCGGCTCTAATGCACAAATTCCAGTTGCCGGTATTACCGGTACAAACGGTAAAACAACCACGTCTAGAATGCTAGCCAGTATTATGAAGAGCGCAGGCTTTACCACAGGGATGACTTCTACAGACGGCGTATATATTGACGGACATTTGACTGTAAAAGGCGATATGACTGGCCCTACTTCGGCACAAATTGTACTGCGTGACCCAAGCGTTGACTTTGCGATTATGGAAACCGCTAGAGGCGGCATAGTTAAACGCGGATTAGGTTATAACACCTGTAATGTGGGTGCATGTTTAAATATCTCTGCCGATCATTTAGGCCAACGTGGCGTAAACTCACTAGAAGACTTAGCTAAAGTGAAGCGCGTAGTGACAGAAGTTGCAACCGATTGTGTGGTGCTTAATGCAGACGATATTCATTGCTTACAAATGGCTGAGTTCTGTACAGCAAAACAAATATGCTATGTAACAAAAGACTCGGGCCACGGATTAGTGCGAGAGCATATTCGTCAAGGCGGTATGGCAGTAGTACTTGAGAAAGGTATTAATGGTGACATGATCACTATTTACGATAAGGGCGCGCACATTCCACTATTATGGACGCACTTAATACCCG
Source organism: Glaciecola sp. UBA1851 (assembly GCA_002338515.1). GTDB lineage: Bacteria > Pseudomonadota > Gammaproteobacteria > Enterobacterales > Alteromonadaceae > Glaciecola. The sequence continues at coordinate 13,638 of DDIL01000068.1, forward strand.
CCACAATTGAAGGAAAAGCGATGCATAATGTGCAAAACGCGATGTTTGCTACCGCCATGGCTTACAGTTTTGACACTTCGCTAGAAGATATTAGGCAAGGACTACGAATATTCAATACATCGTTCTACCAAGCACCAGGTAGGCTCAACATATTTGATGAGCATCCGTTCAAAGTCATTTTAGATTACGCACACAATCCAGCTGCAATTAAAACTATAACCGATTTAGCCTCTCGATTAGAAGTTAAAGGTAAGCGTAGATTAGTGATTGCAATGCCAGGTGACCGTAGAGACGAAGACATTATTGAAGCGGCAAAAACCGTGGCGAATACCTTTGACACCTTTGTTTGTAAGGCAGATGATGATAGACGCGGTAGAGGGTTTGACGAAGTGCCAATGCTTCTTAAACATACGTTAATGGCAGAAGGTGTTAGTGAATCGGATATTCAAGTTATACCAAGTGAGGCAGACGCAGTTGAAAGTGGTTTAAGCTCGTGTGACGCCGGCGATCTACTCGTGATATTGGGCGATAACATTAC
>DDIL01000046.1 GCA_002338515.1 Glaciecola sp. UBA1851
TAATGGTAGCGAAAAAGTGGCTCGCCACCATGATTATTTACAGATAAGTGATGAAGGTTATTTACAAATTTATGCCTTTTATTCAGGTGATCCAAAGTCATTTGATGGAATTAATAAGGCTATGACAGCTACTTTGCAAAGCTTCCAATTGCAGCCTCAAAATACAACTAACGAAATGGGGCAGTGATATGAGATTTGAGTCTTTTAAAACTTTATTGTCAATTGCGTCTCTTCTACTAATAAGTATGAGTGTGGCATCTAAAACCATCGATTCGGCTTTGCTGACACTAGCTAAACAAGCTCGTGATAATGCAAATATTGCTTCGCTTGATAATCCGAATCTTGCTGAAAACGGCTTAACTCGGTTAGGTTATAATATTAGCATTGATGTAAAAGAAAATGATGTAATCACTACCATCCAAAAAGTTTGGTATTACCCAAATAAAGCAACTATCCAAGAAAGTGGTTATGAAACAATTTACTTCAATGGCTATAATGACAAAATCAACTATGTCAGAGCACTTAGCTTAACGCCTGATGAAGAAGTCATATGGTTTAATAATGATGATATTCAAACATTAGATTCTGATTCTTACAATGTCTTTACCGAGGGTAAAGAAATGATAGTCAATTATGTTGGCTTGATTGAAGGAAGTATCAGTGCACTTGAATACCAGAAAGTGACCAACAAAAATAAGCTTGAATCCTTTTGGTCCAATATATTTTATACCCAATTTAGTGCTCCAATTGCATCTCTTAATATCAATATCACCTTCAACAAACAAGACCCTATTTATTACAGTCATAACAGTCGGTTTTTAGATTGCCAACAACAATCTGAATCTATAACTTGCCAAGCAAACAACATTCCTGCGTTATCATCAGACGACAGTTATTTTTTCAGAGATGAAAGCGAGCATATTATTTTTTCCGAGCAAAATAATTGGCAATCGGTAATTGATGTCATTTCAACAGGGTTTAAACAAGCTCAAATGAATGATAGCAACGTAAAATTAGCAGTATCATCGATGATAACTGATGAAATGTCTTTAGATGATAAAATATCGACTGTTCATGAATTTGTTGCCAGAGACATACGTTACGTTTCAGAATCAGAAGCAAACAATGCCATTACCCCTCACAGTATTGAGCGTACCTTGTCGAAACGCTATGGCGATTGCAAAGATAAAACGGCCCTGCTTGTTAGTATGTTGTCTTCAATTGGAGTAGAAGCGTATCCAGTTTTAGTTTCAACAAGTAGGCGAAACGCTAATAAACTCCTATTGCCATCGGTTGCTTATTTTAATCATGCAATTGCGTGCTTTGATTATGATGGTCAAGAGCATTGTATTGACGCAACTAATTCTACTACGAGTTGGCGTCATCCTGGGACATTTGTGCAAGGCAAAGCTTCACTTTCTATCGTTGATAATGCGCAGCCAAATGTACTCGCATTCTTTGATCATATTTATTTAATTAACCATAAAAATTCACTACAAATTCATGCTGACGGCAGTCAAACAGAGCAGCAAGCAGTATACTTTGGCGGGCAATACGCTAGTAGTTACAGAAATGACTTAGCAACTCAGTCTTCAAAAGAGCAAATAAAATGGGCCAAAGACCTATATCAAGATGTGGTATCTGATACTGACACAGTAGAGGTATCCGTTCACGGAATTGATGATGTAGAAAAGCCTATTAAGCTTATTACAAATAATGAGTTTCCACCGTATTTAGACATGCAAGAGGACATATCGGCATACGAATATGAGCCATGGATAAATTTTGAATTAGAGTCATTTGAAGCAGAAAACGAACAATTTGATACCCGGTTTTATGGTAGTAAAGTGGAGTCTAATATCACTATAACTCTGCCGGATAACATGTTCATAATGAGCTATCCAGCCGATTTAAATTTACAAGCAAATTACGGTTCTTTAATTCGCAAAGTAACGAAGCTTTCAGAAAATAAGTTTTTACTAGAAACTCAGTTTCAGATCCCTTCCGTTGACGTGCCGGTTAATGAGAATCAATTATTTAACAACACCATAAAAACTATCAAGAAACAGGGCATGATCAGGTTTACGGCAAGACCAAAAGCCCCATCTTTAGCCAATAATTAAGTTAGGAGTACGTGCCACTTACAATGGGTGCAAATGCGGTAAGTGCATCCATTGAGCTGGCGTTACCTAAACCATGACGAGGCACTACTTCTGGCATTCTGCCCTGTTCACCATGCAGTGCTAAGTAGTTAAGAATGATAGTTTCTACTAACAAATTGACATTGTTTGCAGCAGGTGTGGCATTGGTTTCAACCGAGCCATCACTGCGCATAAAACCTATTTGTTGATGCAACGCCTGTTGCTCTGCATTGGCCCCTAATAATGTGGGTGTGCCATTTGGGTTATACACTAAGAAAAACGAACCCGCCGTGGATGAGTTATCGCCAGTCCATACCCCTTTACCTCGGCCATTTTCACTTTCATCTATCATACCGTTACTAAATACCGAGCCATCGCTGCATACATACATCATTACGGGTACGCCCAATCTAGCCGCATACTCTAAAACTGCGCCCATACATCTGCCAGCTCGTAAGTCTCGCAGTTCACCAGTGGAACGATTACCCGTATGGTAATCATATCCGCCCATGGTGATAGTACCAGCGCCAGCAAAACCGTTTAACACGAGTTTCATTACTGATGCCGTTTTTTGAAACTCTCTGTCACTTGAAAACTCTTGTTCAGTAAATATGCCACCTTCACCCACAATCTCAGGATCAAGTATAGGGTTTAATGTAGTAGGATCGCCAAACCTGTCAGCAATGTCTGCACTTTTTACATAAGAGCATCTCACTAGGTCTTTCAAATCTGAATCGCTTGCTAAATTAGTACTTACTTGGTTTAGTTTCATATCGCTAATGCGTTGAATCGATTCCATTACTGCAACCGAATCATCCTGACTAAGCAGGCCAATTAAATCACCTGTATCAACTAAACCTGTTACATCAGAAGGGCGGTCAATTTTTGTGGGGCGTTTAGATGGGTCAATCAATCGTTGAGGCGCCATGCTATTGCCGCCTGAGTCAGAATTGGATGAACCAATTAAGGTTAACAACGACCCATCAGCGCCCGCTTTATTTATTCCATACATGGGGTTATGAGGATTGTTACCCGTATCATTTTCGGAACGAGCCGGTATGACCGCTCCGTTTACATTGGCTCGGTTAACCACGTTAAGTTTTTCTTGAATACCGCGCAAAAAGCCACTGTCTGAATGAAAAGCGAGCCCTAACTCAGTGTTGATAAAATCTGATAATTCAGTGTCAGGATTGGCAATAGAGGGCAACATATCCGCAGGTAATCCTTGTCTGCTATAGCCTTGACTACTCAAAAAATCGAGTTGGCCGCCTCTTCCGCCTATTAACACATTTGAGCCGGCAATATTTGCCCCACCCGCTAAATCAAATACAATAAATGGGATTTTGCCAGCCCCTTGTGATGCAATGCCACAACTTGCTTTTAATGCTTCTAAATCAGGTGATAATTCGGCGTGTGCTTTGTTTGAAAACATGCTAAAAACAGACGCGCCTATGACTGCGCCTGCGCCTGTATAAAAACCTTGTGCGATAAAATCTCTTCTACTAATAGGTTTTGCATGATGCTTGTGAAAAAGCGGAGCATCTAATTGATGACCATGTTTTAAATTATGGGCTTCTGAAGCGCCAGCGCTTTTCGCAGAGTGTGACTTTTTGGCAAAACTAAAGAGTGTTTTTTTCATGTTTGTCTCCTACTGCAAAACTAATACAGCACTGCCTAATACGGCGGCGCAACTTGCTTTTGCTAGGGTTCTAGTTGCGTTTGAGTTACAGCTATTATTGTTACTGCAAGCGCCTAACGCATTAATTAGTTCATTAAGCTCTGTTGCCAAACTTGTTTCAGATGGCTGATTGGTATCGCCGTCATTTAGCATGTTATTTGTTAATGGTTGAATAATACTGTCTCTGAGTGATTGACTAATACCACTGTTTAAATCTTGATTAATTGCTAAGTTGGGGAAAAACTCATTTCGCAATTCGTCATCCTCTATTAATGTGTCGCAATATCGAATTGCCAATTGGGTAATAGCCATTTGGTTTGCGGTTAAAAAGCTATCAATATTGGTGACGCTTGGAAGCTGTTGTTTTAATGTATTATAGGTGGATTGTATTTCGTTTCTATTGCTGGCTACTTGTGTGATAGCCGACATGCTGGCATTAATTTCTGCAAAGTTTCTAATACCAATATCAGAGCTGGGAGCAATATCAATTGGTTGAGATATCGATATTGGAGATGGTTCTGGACGTGCAGACTGCATGCCACCTAAATTCTCAAACGTAATGAAAAAGTCATCCAGCTCTGGCCCTTTCTGACGCGGCATGATTGTGCCTAGTCGCGAAATTTTTTGACCAAACTCGCTACGAGTTGATTGGCCATCAAGCACTGTATTTAAATTAGCATAAACCTGCCCTGTTTTTTCTTCACGACCATTAATACCGAGTCTTACGCCACGAATATCTATCCCGTCTAAATTAGCTTGGTCATCTAAACTAACGGCAAAGGGTTCTGAAAATAAGTAACTATGCTGGTCGAAAATACTCGCTTCAAAACCAATATAACTTTGTGGGGTATTAATAATATCTGAAATACCAAATAACAAATAATATCTGTCACCTACACCCGCTTCAAAGTTGCCCAGTATTTGCTGTGGTGTAAGTTTGCGATTATGTATGGCCACCATTCTTAGTGTACCATGAAAACTAAATCGGCCACTTACCTCACTGCCTAAAGCAAAGGCGAAGCTGTCATCCCATTCACTTAAACTTGCGCCTTCAATGCCATCCACATATTCCGTATCTTGGCCATTGACGAAAATACGCCTACCACCATTAGCATCATAATTAATGACCACATGTTGCAATGCAGCTTGTAGCACTTCATCTGCATTAGCGGTGCTTAAAGCAGGTAAACCGGCTGTATCGGTATTATTATGACGTAATAAAAAGTCGTAGTTATAGAGGGTCTGCCCAAGCATAAAGTTGCGGGTCATATCGCCGCCAGAATAGCTGATAATCCTGGCAGGGCCTTCTTGTGTGACATTGGCCGGGGCAATCCAAGCTTCAATTGAAAACTCACCAGTGTTTAGCATGTTATCGTATAGTTTTTTGCTGTTTGCAGTAGAGCCTTGGGCTTTACCTCCTGAAAACCTTAAGCCTACCCCTTCGACTTTTTCAACACTACCAGAAAGCGTCAAATCAAGTGCAGGCGTGACACCACTGGTATCAAATACAATGCTAGGATCATTCGATTTGAAATCATATTTTGCAATAATATGCGATTCAAAACGGCCACCGCCGCTGGCTAAAATACCATCTTGAAGCAAATTAACGGCATGTGAGGCAACTAGGTTCGAATCTAATTCAGTGACTTCAATTTGATCAGACATACTTTGAATGGCTTGCTCTAGCACTTGTGCATCACTTACGCACGAATCTGTCCAACAGTTGTGAAATTCATCACGCAGGCGAGCAACTAATCGGCTGCTTGCTGGGTCGTCAAGGTTAGTTTTGGAGATAGACGCAAAGTACGCTTCGCTTAAATCACTTGATCCAACAAATGGAGAAATAGGCACTGCCGCTGAAGGCTGATGACACTCACTGCAATACATTTCTAGTATTGGATGCATAGTACTGGCAAATAAGTCAGGCTCTGCAGGGAAATTTTTGTTTGCACCAACGAGTTTTACGGTAGGGGCGGAAAGTTTAATTTCGTTTTCACTACTGTTGCTATTCAACCACGCACCTAACCATGATTCAATATCATCAGCGCATTGCGCGTTGCTACTTGCAGAACTTTGCTTCCAACAGTTGTGGCCACCCGCTACTTTACTCACAACAATTGAGTTGGCTAGGTTGTTTCTATCCACTAATGGATTGAATTCGCTATAGGCTAAATTAATGTCATCAAAACGCGCAAAAGCAGGCTGAGTTTTGTCTTGTACGTGGCAACTATTACAACTGGCTACTTCAACTAAGTTATCCCATACATTGGTTTTGAATTGACTAATATCATCGGTACTAGCCGGTGGGCCAGAATAAGTAGCAGGTGGCGCAGGATCAGGTGCTGGTAATGGTGTAGAGGTAACTTCAGTTTCACTGCCGCCACAAGCAAAGAGTATGCTTACGCAAAAGGCAATAACAATAATTTTGGTGAGGTGTTTAATCATCATGATCACTCTCCTTTGCAATATACGGCACTAGATGCAAATACATCTTTTATGCGGTAATTATTGTTTATAAAGGTAGCGGTCATGTCTGCTACAGCTTGGCGGTCGTTAGCATCTTGAGGTTTGCGTAAGCACACATTTTCAAATACTTTTTCTACTTGGCAGGAAGCGAATGCTTGGCTATTGGCTAGTTCTTCGCCCATCGATTTAGCGCCATTGCCTGAACCACTCAATTCACTCGCCCACCCTAAGCTTCTGTTTTGCCCTTCGCGCCAATAATTGTCCCATCGGTCATCTTCAATGATGTAGCCAAAACTAAAGTTATTCGCGTTAATTTGGTGTTTCGCGGTGACTCTAGAGCCTGTTTCGGGATCTATCATACCTTCACTGTTATAAATTAATCGCCCTGAATTACCCTCTGGATCAGACTCCACATTGTAATCATAATTATAGTAGGCAAAGGCTTGTGCTAAGGGGTCCATACCGGAGTGACATCCTGCGCAAGAGTTAGCAAATATTCGGCTGTCACCGCCTGGACTGCGGCTTAAATCTTGTCTAATTCTATCGGGTGGTAAGCTAGTATCTTTTAAAGGCTCAAGGTCGTTACATAAATGATTCATTAATGTGAATCTAAACATGGCGCGATTAGTGCCATCTTTGAAAAACGATTTAGCCGCCGCACGCGTGGTCATTACCCCGGCGGTTGCAGTAGCGGGGATATTGGTTATCGCTGATTGGGTTGTTGCCGTCAGCACTTGCGATAAGTCTGCGCCTTGGTTTTCAAGTTCTGCATAGTGATTATTGTTGGTGCTGGAATATGCCGGGACATTTATGCTTGAATCTGCAACATATAGAATGTCACCACTTAAAATTTGTCTGAAATCTATCTCGTCTCGCACTATTCCAATAACAGTAGCGGTGTAATCGTTAAGTGGGGCAAACACATCAAACTCTTCATTGGTCCAAGGGGTTACCCAATTTTTGATGGTGAGGTTATAAAATTCTGGTGACTGCATGGCTATTTCTGCAGCTAGAAGCGGCTGGCCTGCATCGATAGCATCTGTCATTTGTACCAGCACAACAGGAGAAGGAGGCACCCCGGTTAAACGGTCATGCATACGTTTAGCTTGTGCGGTGGTACTTGCTTCTGCCGTTGCTAACGATAGCAATAATAGCAAACTAGCAATATAAGTGAGCTCAAGAAAAGGGATTTTTTTGAGCCGATTTGCAATAAGGTGAAATAACAACATATGCTTCTCCCAGTTGCATACGTTATAACTGATATTCACAAAATGTTGGTTATGTGATGTACTGGAAAGGTCTTAAAGTTGATACTAGGAGTAATTATCAACTAACGCTAGGAGTACTTTCTACTTCATATTAAAACTTCTCTTAATCTCTGAGTTCAATCTATCAATGCGACATATTTGCGATCGTTATTTTTCGAAGCCAAATTGACATTCTTCGTTGTGGCTAGCAATTACTTTTCGAAGCACTCATCACCTCAGCAATACTATCTAATTTATGCAATACGCCACACTCCTTAATTTTGCGATCACTGGCACAATTTGACCGTATGGAAACAAGGGTATTTTGTAGTGCTTTCAATTCGTCAACTCGGTATTCAATATTATCTATATGCTTGTCGATGGTCGCGTTTATATCTTTGCAGCTATTTTCTGGATTAGCACGAGCTCTTAATACTAAGCTTATCTCTTCAATGGTCATGTCCAATGCACGGCATTGCTTGATAAACATTAACTGTTTAAGTGCATCTTCAGAATAACTTCGATAATTGGATTGTGTTCGTTCAGGTTTGCTCAGTAATGCTTTACGCTCATAAAAACGTATTGTCTGAACACTTAGACCGGTTTTTGAGGATAACGCGCCAATTTTCATCATGTCCTATCCATTGTTTGACTCTATACTTAGTATAGAGTTTATACTTGTAGTATTGGTAGGTAAAGCGAACGACTAAACAACTAAAGAGGGTAGTTATGAATTTCACTCAATCCGCAAGACCATATGTGACTCAAAAATTGAATGAGGCGAACGACCGTTTTTCTAAAAGCGATAACGAAGCAGGCTTCAAAGCTTTGGAAGATGCACATATTATTGGACAGCACTCAACATATCATCATACGTTGGTACATTATCAGATGCTTAAATTTGGTTTAAAGCGGCGTGACTGTAGAGAAGTATTTGGTCAAATTTTCAGGATAATTGGCGCACTGACGAAAACCGCAATCGGTTTATTGCCAGAGGGAAATACTGGGGGGGCGAATGTAAGCCCTTTCAAGCCAATGCCCATATCGAAAGAAAACAAAGCGATACTTAGTAAGATAAAACAAGCAAAGTTTTAAAGGGTAAACGTGATATCACTGGCAACATTAGGCGTTTCAATAGGCCCAATTATTGCTGGGTTAGGCGTGCTGGGTATAATAGTTGGTTTAGCTATACAAGATACATTAAAAGATTTTGCCGCAGGCGCCATGATATTGGTGCACAGACCTTACGATATAGACGATAGAATTAAATGCAAAGGGGCTGATGGTATAGTAAAAAAGATGAATTTTTTTGCGACTACTATACTGACTTTCGACAATCAAAAATTGATTGTCCCTAATGGTCAAATATGGGGCGATACCATAGTTAACTATACTGCAAATAAAGCAAGGCGAGTAGATGTGACGGTGAGCGTTGCTTATGATACAGACTTAGATAAGGTACATTCTGTTTTGATGCAGGTACTGACTCAACACGACAGCGTACTAGAAAAGCCTGAACCGGAAGTGCATATGACTTCTATGGCTGATTCTGCCATTGTATTTGTATTGAAACCTTGGGTGAAAACTGAAGAGTACTGGCCAACCCTGTGGGACCTGAATGTGAAAGTTAAGAAACAACTTGATCAAGAAGGTATTGAAATCCCATTCCCTCAACGTGTAATTACGCTTAAATCTGAAGGAAAAGAAGAGCAGTAAAAGATAATATTGCTCTTCTTTTTGTAACAACATCAATAAATAAATTACAACCTTTCCGTAATTAAATTACTCAAAGTGGTAGCCACACATGCATTGTGATGGAGCAAGCTTACCAAGTACCAGCGAGCATTTTATGTTGCTTGCTATCATTACAAATTAACACTAGTACTAGTCTTTTTCGACTATCGTAATAATTTCAGTAAACGTCGTTTCCTCAACTCTTTTGATGTAAGTGAGTTGTTTGTTTGCTCCGTTATAACTATATGTGGACGTATATTCCCTCTCATCTTCATCTACACCATTTATTGTTTTATTAAAATCATCTTCAACGCATATTGGGTAGTTTTCACAATTAAATGGAATATCATAATCACTATCAAGTTCAGCCATGTTCAAAGAAAAACTTTCCTCTTCTACTAACACGCAATTATTCCAACCATCTGTGCCTTGTAATTGCATCTCGGTTTCTGTGAATGTGTATGTCCACCCAGCCAATACTCCGGGGCAGTTTGAATTTTCGATGGTACTTGTTGCATTAAATAGCCTCATATCTAAACCCATTGGTAGGTTATCGTTTAATCTTTCAGCCTCTGCTTGAGCTTCATCTTCATTTAGATAACCAACAAACTGTTCATCACCCTCTGCACAAGTTTGTGAGCTAGTATCGCCACTATACGAGTAGCAACCCATAAATTTATCTTGGCCTATTTCAATATCCAATCGTTTAATCGTTTCGTTTGTATCATTCCTTTGCACAATGCCATTATCTAGCAATGTGTAATCTGAGGTTTCTATCAAGTTATTGCAATCGTTAAGGGTATAGCTGCCATTGGATAGATTAATTGACTCCACATAATAGCGCGTTGGTTCGGGGCAGTCGTCATCGGTCACTACAAAATAAAAGGTGAAGTTACCTAGTTCTGACTCAGTAAAGGCTATGCCATCTGATATTTCTTTATTTAAATTAGCGGTATATGCAGCAGCTTGCATCGCGTCAGTAAATCCAATAAATACATTTTCATCAGCACAATTGTTAACTTCGTTTAGTGATTTTGCATAACAACCTACAAACGAATTCGTATCATCATTTTTACTATATCGAGCAATATATTCGCCAAACGCGGTTAGCTCAAAAATACCCGCTTCTGGTTCACTATATTGGCCAGTTTCAAGGGTGCCGTTACATAGTCTTAATGAATAACTTCCGTTTGAAAAATTAAAGGTTTCAGTGTAGTAAAAGCTTGGATTAGGACAGCTTTCATCGCGTACTGCTAAATAAAACGTAAAACTGTTTATTTCATCGCTCGTAAACGGCGTTCGTGATGTTTCTATACCATTAACAATCAGTTGTTTTTCAAAATGCGCTATTGCATTGGCCTCGCTGACTAAACCCGTTACTTGGTTATCTTGTCCGGCATCGGTTATGAGAGTATTGATTGTCGATAATTCGGCGAAATCGTCAGTTGGGATATCAAAGTCTACTGTTGTGGCATTACTTTTTGCTTGATCAGTAATTTCGATACCATTTTCTGGATTGCCATCTTTGTCCAGCGTTTGCAATAACCTCAGCATGTTAATAACAGCCTGATTATTTGTATTTGGTGATGAAGCTAAGTCTCTAGGGGTTAATATAGATTTTCCGTCAACAAGCGGAAAATTTAAGTCGCCTATTGAGAATTGAACTTGCTCGCCTTCAATATAGGTAAACTCTCCATTTGCATTTGTTTGCAATATATTTTGAGAGTCAGTTGTATAGTCAATATTAATAACAGGGCTGTCAATCAATACGCCGGTTAGAACAGTTGGTGGAGTCGGCGTTGGTTGTTCAGGTGCTGGTTGTTCGGGTGAATCGTCTGATCCTCCGCCACAAGCCGTTAATATGATGGCAAGGGAAGTAAGTGCTAATACTTTTTTCATTTTGTTTGTCCATTATGAATGTCAGTACTAGTAGTGAAGCGTTAACGATAAATCTCTCATCAAAATGACTAATTATTCTAAACGGGGAAGAGCTTAAAAGTGATAGGCAAAAACTAATCTTAATTGAGCGTCATTCTGCTGGGTAGGTAAACCAAGTTGTGCTCTATTGTCGGCTTGATTTTTATTGAAATGCAGTTCAGCTCCTAATTCAATACTATTTGAGTAATCATAGCGCCATGCCCCGGTGATAGCGCTAGTGCTACTGTTATTCTGATCGTCTGGCATCCAGTCATCTTCATCAATTGAGGAATGCTCCGCTCTAATACTTAAGCGATGATGTTCAAACTTATAACTCAACATAATATAGGCAGAATGGAAATCTACGTATACTACCCATGGGCCCATATTGGTACTCCCAATCATGACTTGGCTTAACAACCTTAAATTTGTATTAATATTATGGCTTAAAGCTAGGCTATGAAACTTTGTATCCCAGGCGTAAATTCTAATGTCATTTAAAGCAGATGGATCCCCATTATTATCGTAATAATAATATTTGAATAGGGTGTTTCTTTGATAATTTAAGTGGGAACCTACATAGTAACCCCATCTACCATCAATTTCTTCAAAAGGGTAAATAAAAGCGGGCGTCCAAATATCATCAGTAACAGTAGGTATAGGCGCAAACTTCACTTTATCATGATGCAACGCTTGCCGGTCATGATAAGAAAAGCCTCGCCAACTAAGTAATGTTCCTGCAACATCGTTACCCTTAAACAACCCAGCGTTTACTTCCCAGCTCCAAGGGCTTCTTGTGCGCCTTCCATTAGAAAATGCCGCAAATTCAAACCCAGGAATTCGCATTTCTTCACCCACCCAAGAATTGATTGCCGATTGCGTATAGGTATAGGGAGACAACCAACCGCTATTGGTATTCTCAACTGAATACTTTGGATAGAAAAAGCCAGCTCTTGCTTTAAATCTGATTTGATTTGGGCTAAGAGGTTTGTATTCAACAAAGGCTTGCGTGAGGCCAATCCGTTTTTCCCCATCAGAATAAGCGTTTGCCACTATGGTGGTGGTAATGCCTGAGTAAGGACGGGCGGTATACTCCAGCATGCCTTGAAATAACTTAATGCCATTGTCATTGTAACGCAGAATACCCGTGCCTGAATTTTGATAGGATGTTTCGGCATTGGTTATATTTAGTCCTAACTCAATTCTACCCGTTAAGTTATTCGCTAGGCTAAAAAATGAAAAGGTAATGCCAATAATAAAGCTAATTAGTTTAGGCATCATTAATACTAGTACTAGCTTGAGAGGTCATTAATGGTTTGTTTTCTTCGAACCATTTGATTATCGTTTCTTTGCTTAGGGGACGGGATATATAATAACCTTGCGCATAAGAACACCCTAATTCAGCGAGTATTTTCAGTGAGGCTTCATCTTCAACGCCTTCTGCAACTGTGCTTAAACCTAAATTTTTGGCTAATGAAATAAATGTTGCTACCATCGCTTGGTCTTGTTGCTCTTTGGCCAAATTCAATACAAAAGCTTTATCAATTTTTAGTTCTTGAACGGGCATTTGTTTAAGTTGTGCCATAGAAGAGTATCCTGTGCCAAAATCATCAATAGAAAGTTTTACACCCAACTCTGATATTCTATTTAGTGATTTTATTGCCTGTTCAGGTTCGTCCATTGCCGCGCTTTCGGTCACTTCAATAATTAGAAAGTTTGGTGCAATTTTATACTTATCTAGAGATGCAGAGACAAAATTGACGAAGTCTTCATCGGCTAAATCAATAGTAGAAATATTGACTGCCATGACTAATTCATAGCCCAACTTGCGCCACTCGCAATGTTGTTTCAGTGCTTCGTTAATTACAAAACGTGTAATGGTTTTTATATGTCCTGAGCTTTCTGCTAAGGCAATAAATACATCAGGTGGCACGAAACCAAGTTCAGGATGAGTCCAACGAGCTAAACATTCCACGCTTTTAATTTGTTGAGATGTTAAACAAAGCTGAGGCTGGTAATGTAATGACAATCTATTATCTTCGGTAATGGTACTTAAGCCAGCAATTAGCATTAATTTATCAGAATCAAATAAAGCCAATGATCTATCAAACACAACATGTGAGGCATAACTAGTTTTGGCTATTCTTAGCGCAGTATCAGCCGCCTGTGCAAGGGCTCTGCTGTCTCTTGAACTAACATCGGTTGTTGCATAGCCAATATTAGCCCCTACTCCTATCGTTAAGTCATTAATACAAAAAGGTTGGTGCAAGCATTGAGTAACTAAATTAATCACGTCTAAATATTCAGAATCGTTCTCTATTAATATTGCGAACTGATTGCCAGACATTCGAATAACAAGTAAGTGTTGAGAAAAATCTCTTACTAATCTGCATGCAATTTGTTCTAGCAGATAATCAGCAGCCTTGTAGCCAATAGCTTCATTTACGCCGGTAAATTTACTAATATCTAGCAATATCATTCCGATATTTGCCTTGGGATTTTTTTGAATGTATGAATCAACAAATTGGTAAAACGCGTTTCTGTTCGGTAAACCAGTTAAGTCGTCTTCAAACGCTAACTTGTGCACTTCTTTGTTTCGAGTGTTCAAATTATCATTCATATTTGAAATAGCCGCTGCTAAACGGTTAACTTCTTTTGTATTGCCTTTGGGTACCGATACTTCATGATCACCTGAGCCTATCTTAGAGGCGACATCGCTCAGTAATAGTAGTGGACGAGTTAATATTTCTGAAAACAGTAATGCAAAAATTAAAACAAATATACCGGCTAATACTAATAAAATGATGATGTTCTTTAACAATGCGCTGTAAGATAAAAATGCTTTTTCTTCTTCAGTAAATAGTAACAGTGACATCTGCACGTTAGGTTGTTTCGCAAAAGGTAGGATAGAACCAAAATAGCTTTGTTGATCCACCGTGCTGCTGTACAACGTCCCTTCAATTAAACGTTTATTATCAAGCATAGGCTTGATTTGTGTAGAGTCGAAATTAGACGAAATGACGTGTTGTTGATTGCCGCGATTATTCGCTAAAACTGCAACATGCAAATTCGATAAAACGGTTAGATCATTATTAAAAATTTTGTTTATGGGTATGGAAAACAATAGGTGAGCCATGGCGTTACGAGATAGCGGTGTGTTCTTAACGGGCACAATTACTGTTAAATAGTATGTATCATTCATTGCAAGCCAGCCACCTTGCTCATTTGTGTACACTTCAATATGTTCTATTTCAGATAATGTGAACTGAGCTGATTTTGCTATTACTTTACCGCTTGGTGACAACACGGCAAAATCGTTTGTATCAAAACGATTGGCAAAGTTATTCATTGCCACATTTAACGACGCGTTATCTTGTGAAGCATTTAATACCAACGACTTTAAACTAAAATCCGAAGCAAGATTGGTCGCGGCTTTGTTAATGACTTTAGCAATATCGTGAATGTGGTTGGTAATTACCGATTCTGATACCTTAATATTTTCATCTAGAATTCGTTTTGAATGCTTTACCGCAACTGTTTGTGTTGCGTACAAAGTAAGAAATACTAAGCTAAAAACAATAATAGAAAAGCTAAGCAATAGCTTAGTTTTTAGTGAGATATTATTGATTTTACTAATTGGTTTAGTATCCATCGACAGCCTCAACTGTATCGTATCCAGTAAAGCTTGGAAGAAGTGGTGAGGTTAAATTTAGTGAAAATGCGCCGGTGGTATTGGCTACGTTGATTGTTATGTCGCGTTTTATATCTTCATGAGATAACCTTGGGTGCCACAATGAAACTTTATATTCACCAAGTGGGAAATCAAATTTAAGCTCACCTTGATTATTTGTTTGACCAAACCATTGTGCATCTGACACATATACATATGCCAACATCCAATCGTGAATATTACAGCCAAGTTCTACAATTCCTGGCTCCTCAAACATAATGGGCGCAGAAGTGAATTCTTCTCGTAAACTCACTTCAAATGTTTTAGCTGGGGAAAACGAGTACACATGGTGTTGCACATTATCTGCGTTCGGAAAGATAACATTTGTTCCCGTTGCTACCACTGAAATATGGGGGACAAACTGTTGATCTTTTTGTTCGACTTTGACAGTGTCCGGTGCATTGCTTGAATAGGCGAGTTGTTGCGCTTGTTCCGAAGGTTTTTCTAGCGATAACAAAGTGATTTCCACAATGATATTAGAAAGTGGTTTACCTTCTTTATTTGATACGGTCAGCGTAGTCTGGGAATTGGCTACAAAACTAGTAAATAAACAGCACGCTATACCCAGCACTATACTTCGAAATATAATGATATTTCCAACTTGCTTAATCATAGACGCCTAAAAACGACACAAGGATGTTATTTTATCGGCTGGAAGGTACGTTTATTTAGTATTTAGATAGCTTTAATTTACCAAATTTAACTATTAATTTGATGCTTTTAATCCTCCGCACGGCGCACCTCAGGAATCTCTGTAAAGGGTTTTATGCCAAACTCAGGGTACACTTGCGACGGGAAATAAATATTGCCATCTTTTGACACCATTGAAATTGTTTTAATTGCGCGAAGATCTTCAAGGGGATTGCCAGGCACTAAAAAGAAGTCAGCTAATTTACCCACTTCAATACTGCCAAGTTCTGCACCGTAGCCCAAATATTCTGCAGTATCATAAGAGGCTCTGCGTAACACTTCAGCATTGCTCATACCTATTTTTGAGAATAACTCAAGCTCACGGTGTAATTCAAATGCGCCGCCTAAGTCTGTTCCTGGTACTATAAAAATGCCACGTTCGTGCATCATAGTTAGGGTCGCAATTATCTTTGCAAACGCAGCTTTATAGGCCGTATCCTCAGCTTCATCCGCCACGTTTAAAAGTGCTTGCTTAGCTGAGCGTTGAATACCAATAGGCATGTTATCGATGTAGTCGACCATACCTGCTCTGGTTTCACCGTTTCGGGCGGTTAAACCAAATTCATGTATCACCATTGTAGGGTCAATCGCAATATTTTTGTTTACCATTATGTCTAAGGATTTTTGTACCGCTTCACTTTGTAAGTCTAAGTCAGCAAAGCGCTGCATACCTGTGATACGAAATAGTGTACGTGTATCTTCTTCTCTATCTAGCACCCAACTTAACATGAGCTGGTTGATATGGGTCACTTCGTCGTAACCTGCTAACATCATTTCATCTACTTTTGAGAACGCAGGAATATGACCGGCTACGCGCATGCCATGCTCTTTTGCTTTTGTAGCCATAGCTGGCACCCATTCACCCTTAATTGAGCTATATATTTTTATTTGATGATAGCCCCCTCGAGCGGCATACATATCAATCAGGTCAAGTGCTTCTTGTTCAGTTGAAGCAAGTTCGCCAGTGGCGGCTGAAAATGGGCTTTTACCTTCTATAAACGCGCTTTTTGTGATTCGGGGGCCTATGATGATATTTTGTTCAATTTTATTAATAAGCGCTTCTAGCACTTCTTTCTCATTGCCCATATCGCGCACAGACGTTACGCCCGCCATAACATTTAATAAAGCGTCTTCATCGCTCATATGGCCGTGCATTTCATACAACCCAGCAATTAGTGTACCGCCATTACCTTCAATAAGGACTTCGTCTGCGGGAGGAGTAAGTACGGGCGCATCTATTGCAGCAATTTTATTATTATCAAGCAATACCGATTTTGCATCCGTTAATGAAAGTGTAATTGGGTCAAATATTCTGACGTTATTAATACGTACTGCTTTATCAAAATTGTTACTTGTACGTTTTGCGATCGCGTCAAAACGATTAGCATTCAAACTAGCTGCTAAGTCTCTAAGTTTAGTATCTTCATTTACATAATCAGTATGCATCAAAGTGAATCGAGGAGAAAAGAAAGCAAGCATGCTACCATCTTGGTTTAATGCGATATAACTCGGATCTAAAAAGATACCAGATAGTGCATAAATGTTTGCATTAGTTGGTGCATCAGCATTCGCGGCCTGCAAAGCCAGTGTATCAAGTTTATCTATGCGAAGTTCACCGCCAGGAAGGGCGGGTAACGTGTTGTTCGGATTTTTGAGAAGTGCTGACGCATAAATATAGGTACTGTAAGGACTATCATTTTGTGCCACATACATAGCATCTTCTGAAAACTCAGTACTCCCCGTGCCTGCTGCATCTTTCCAAGATGCTTGATTGCCATCAATCTTGAAGTATTCGTCTACCTCGTTGCCAAAAACCGTTTTTCCAGTGATTGTCCACTCTACAGGTTTGCCGCTTTCAGATAACTTAAGTACTTCAACACTGCTTGCTCCGCGACCATTGTTACTAAATGCGTAATCAATATTGAGAGTGTCAGCAACTCTCAATACTGTTAAATCCCCAACTTTGTCGCCACCAAATAGCACGGCATATTCTTCTTTGACAGGTTGTGAGTCTGCAATATTATTCGGTGCTTGCGTTTCAGGAGCAGGAGAACAATTAAATAAAGCAATACATAAAATAATACTAGAGACGTGTTTTAACATGCTAATGGCCTATGGGTGTTGCTGAGCGATTTGAAGTAAATATAAGTATGACACAAATATCTGAAAATACAGTATTTTTGATTACGGGCTTCGAACTAAACGAACTCTACTAACAGTAAAATCTGCAAACTTCACTTGTTCTTCATCTGCCCTCAGACTTTCTGGTATGGCAAGTGAGCGATATATGCCCCATTTAGGACGAGAAAAGTCTTTTGATATTTGACCTCTCCACATATCAATATTTTCTTCACTAATATCAATAATGGTTGAACCATCGGCAACTCGTTTAATAAGTATTTCAAACCTTCCACCCTCATTCGCTTCAGCAAATGTGGTTTGAACAAATACTTCAAGCCAC
This sequence comes from Glaciecola sp. UBA1851, assembly GCA_002338515.1. Classification (GTDB taxonomy): domain Bacteria; phylum Pseudomonadota; class Gammaproteobacteria; order Enterobacterales; family Alteromonadaceae; genus Glaciecola. Next base: position 18,065 of record DDIL01000046.1, read on the forward strand.
GCGTCAGTAATAAGTGACCAATCAACGCTAGTCAAGTATGTGCCCTTTATTCGCTTACCATCAGGCGCATTCCCAACGCTATGTCTTACTTGTAGTTGTTGACCAAATTCTTTAGTTTCTGCACCACTTAATGTGATGACTGGTTGAGCGTCATTGCCATTTTTATTATCGTGTTGTTCAGGAGTATGGTTTCGCGCTTTTATTTGAAAAAAGTGCGAAAATCGTTCAGATAAAGACATCTCAGAACTCACTTTAAATTTCCAAGAGTATTGAAATGTTTCACCTTCTTTGGCTTTAAGCGCTTCCGGCGAATTCCCGTACACTTTTATTTCGTTTCTTTGTCGGTCGCCTTTTTTGCCTCGGTCAAAATCAAGGTCTCTATGTGCTAGAAAGACAAAATGATGTCCTACTTCGTTGTCAAAACTTTCTATAATATGCGGCATCTCGTTATGATCATTAGAATAAAAGTCTGGCGCTTCGATTGACCTGCTACCAAATGCATCTTCAATTAATTCGTAAGCTGATTTTCCAATATCTTTTCCATCTGCTTTTATGGTGGTGGTATTAATAATTTGATAGCTACTATTTTTCACTGACGATGAAGATTGCGTTATTGAATTAATTGATAAAACTTTATCTGCTGCACTAGTACAGCCGAATATTAGTAATGTACTCAAGTAACCTATTACTATGAATTTAAGCTTTCTATAGCATCTTATTTTTTTGTGCAAACTAGTCAAAAATATCACCTTATAATAAAAAACCAAACAGGGATAAGCGTACTTAAACTGCTGTTTAGCGGTTGATAACATTTAAACGCACACATGATAGATACAGTTTAAATTCAAGCCGATTGTTGCAATTGTTAAACCTCTTCTAGCCACATCTTATAGCAGTTTTTCTTTGATCTCATCATGTATAAATTTTCATGCTTATTAATAAACCTAAGAATTGTTGTTCGACTAATCAGGCGTATGCTGTCTGATGAGATATCAAACATGCGCTTGAAACAAGTTGGTTTAGATTTTGCAATTTGCCAATGATACTTACTTCAGCACTAACAAAATGATAGACAACGGATGGTCAATTAATTGAATTGGATACCCATACAATTGGGAAACTAGATGAAATACAGCACTTCAACTACTAGCCACTTTTACAGACTGAAACCGGTCAAATATCTTCTGTGCTTGTTGATAGCTAGTGCGCTGTTAAGCGCATGTGGTGGCTCAATTGGACCTACTGATGAACAAGCGCCCGACCCTGTTGTAGTAGATGTGCCAATTGCTTACATCATACGTGATTTATCAAACACAGAGGGTAGTGGCGTACGGCCACTAGACGACCCTAGCGAATTTATCCCAGGTGCTCGGTTAGTTATTAAAGGCAGAGCCAGTGCGTCGGCGGCAGAAACAGACATTACTAGCCAAATTTTTGCACAGTTTACCGATGATGATGGGCAACCGATTGCCTATGATGTGAAAGATTTAGACAGCAATTATACGGGTGACAAACTAATTTTTGCCATGCGAGCACCAGAAAATGACGACTCGGATGTTGAGCCAACATGGAACATTTGGGAATACGATTTAGTTACTGAAACCCTAACTCGAATTATTCAATCTGATTTAGTGGCAGAATCGGGCCAAGATACTGGCCCTACTTATTTACCTGATGGACGCATAGTATTTAGTTCTACTCGTCAACGCACTAACCAGTTTCGCCTGTTGGATGAAGGAAAACCGCAGTATGCAGGGCTAGAAGAGGGGCGTGACTTCCCTGCATCTGTATTACATGTAATGAATGATGATGGCACCAACATTAAGCAGATATCTTTTAATCAAAGCCATGATTTCGACCCTGTTGTGCTGCCTAATGGTAAAATCTTATTTAGCCGATGGGATCAAGCCGGAGGCAACAAAGGTATTCATTTATATCAGATGAATTCTGATGGGAGCAACTTAGAAATAGTTTATGGCCGACATAGCCATAGAAGCATCCCCGATTTAGGCGACATTCAGTTTGCTGCTACATCCATTACGCCAAATTCAAAAGTATTAGCCGCAATAAGTCAGTTTGACCAAGCGTCATTAGGCACAGATTACGTAACCATAGACATCGATAATTATATTGACAATAACTCTCCAATTGCGAGTATGCCAAGCCTAACAGATAGCGCACAACAACCCGCTTTATTTGACAATATTGATTTAATAAATAACGTTTCTGCAAGCGGCTACATTGTTGCTTTGTATCCTTTGTGGGATGGCACCGACAGAGTGATTTTTAGTTGGGATCAATGTCGGTTGTTTGCTCCCTTACCAGAAGGTTCGAGCCCAGATTCTGAACGCACGATTGCACCATGCACCGCTGAGAATGTAAACGATGAAAGTTATACGTCAGCACCTAGTTTGTATGGTTTATGGATGTACAGTTTTGATGATACAGAACAACAAGCAACTCAATTACCTCTGAATGTAGCCAGCGAAACATCGGTAGTAACTGAAATTGTGGCATTAGAATCTCGTATTGTGCCCGATAATCCAAGTAGCACAATAGATGTAAATACTACCGCCACCATTGCTAATCAAACTACCTCATTAATTGAAGCGCAATATGGTGTATTAAATATTAAGAGTGTATATGATCTTGACGGGGTTGATACCAGCCCTAATGGCATCGTGAATATGGCAAACCCTTTAGCTGTTGCGCCAAGCGAGCGGCCTGCAAGATTTCTAAGAGTAGTGAAAAGTGTATCTATTCCAGATGAAGACACGCTTGATTTCGATAACAGCTTATTTGGTGTATCACGAGGGCAATTGTTTAGGGAAATAATGGGCTACACGCCAATTCAACCGGATGGCTCTGTAAAAGTCGCCGTGCCAGCCAATGTCCCTTTTGCTATTAGTGTGGTTGATGCCAACGGTAAGCGAATATCTCAACGACATAATAATTGGCTTCAATTAGTGCCCGCAGAACAGTTAAATTGCATTGGCTGTCATGAAGGTAATAGTACTGCGCCGCATGGCAGATTAGACGCCCAGCCTAGTTCGGTTAACCAAGGTGCAATCTCAAGTGGCCTACCTTTTCCAAATACTAACCCTGAATTATTTGCTGATGTGGGTGATACCATGGCAGAAACATTGGCCAGGAGACTAACGCTTCCTGTTTTAACTGCAAACATTGAATATACCGATGTATGGACAGATGAAACGCTACAAGCGAAAACACCAAGCTTCTCCTATAGATACCAAGACTTAAATACCCCTTTACCTATTTCTACCGCTTGCGCTCAAAACTATAACGCGCTTTGTCGTTCGGTGATCAATTACGTTGATCATATTCAACCGCTATTTGAATTAGAGCGCCTAGTGTTTGATGACGATATGGCAGAAATAGCAAACAATACCTGTGTGGCTTGCCACTCAGCAACAGATGAAAATGGCATAACACAATTACCGGCTGGGCAACTAGAGTTAACCAATCAGCCATCTTTGCGCGATGCAGATGTGATTACTAGTTATCAAGAATTATTGCGAAACGACCAAGAGCAAGAATTAGTAGATGGGATATTAATAGACCGCTTAGTGCCAGTTTTAGACAGCGATGGCAATCCTACTTTCTTGTTAGATGAGGAGGGCGAGTTAGTACTTGATGCTGAAGACAACCCTATCCCAATTACAACTACCATTAATGTACCTGCATCTATGCGATCAGCAGGCGCTAGGAATAGCGGTCGATTCTTTAATAAATTTGAAGCAGAAGGAACACATGCACAAATGCTGTCTCCAGCTGAACTTAGGTTAATCAGCGAATGGTTAGATATTGGCGCTCAATACTATAACAATCCTTTTGATGCACAAGAGGAATAAACATGAATTTTAGTCAATATTTTGCGTCTTGTTTCTTATTAATAGTGATTATCTCAATCGGTTTTTCTTCCCTAGTAAAGGCTGAAAGTTTAACGCTAGAAGTAAACGCTCCATTCATAGATATTCATTCAGGGCCGGGAGGCGAATTTCCAATTTTTCATGTACTCGCTAAAGGCGAAATTTTCACTGTTATGAAACAGCGCACGAATTGGTACAAAATCCAAACTGAAAACAATAAAGAAGGTTGGATTAATACAGCCAGCATGGAGTCGAGTGTGTTAACAAATGGTAGCCGCATTCAAATAGGAAGTGGCACTTTTGATGGATATTTAGACCGTGATTTTGAGCTTATTGTGCAAGGGGGTGTGCTAGATAGTGTTACTGCCATGTCGTTAGGCGCAAGTTGGGTTTGGACGAAGAATTTAGCGGTTGAAGCAACTTATACACAAGCTTTGGGGAATTTTGCAGATAACAAGATATGGTCAGTCAGAATGCGCCAAACCTTTTTTCCAAACTGGCTCGTTAGCCCTTATTTAGCTTTAGGCACTGGAGAGATAAGAACGCGTCCTCGCTCAAGCGTGGTGCAAGCCGGTGGTGAAGTACGTAAAAGTAATCATTACGAAGTGGGTATTGGGATGGAATATTACTTCACTTCTAATTTAGTGATAACGGCCGAATATAGAGGGTTATTAGCGCTCACTGATAGAGATGAACAAGAACGATTAGACAACTGGATGTTAGGTGTAAGAGTGTTCTTTTGATGATGGTTTATGCGTTTAAAGATAACCCGCTAGTGCATCAAATAAACAGTAATTTTCATTAGGAAGAAGACATTACCTGTTGAGGTGAAGTAACCAATTAAGTTGATTGAAGGTTTTAAATGTATCCAAATATACAAAAAAGTAAGAGCCAAAAAATTATATTAAGTATCTGCTTGGTTGCCTGCGGTATCTCTTCTTCTGTTGCTTATGCAAATAATAGCTTACAACCGAATCCATTTTTAGACTCGCTCATTAATTATCAATCTTCAAATATCACGGATAGCCAAAAGGCTGTTGAAATTGACCCCAATATTACTAGGCGCGATATTAGCGAGTTTGATATTGATTCTGAGAATTTTGAAGTAGGGCTGTTTGCAGGCGTGATCAGCATTGAAGATTTTGCGTCAAGCACAACGCTAGGCGCCCGACTTGCTTACCACGTAAATGAGAACATTTTTATTGAAGCAAGTTATGCCAACGCGACAGCCGGTCAAACAAGTTTTGAAGTGTTGTCAGGTGGCTTACCCTTTTTAACCGAACAACAGCGCGATTATACCTACTACGATTTATCCGCTGCATATAACTTCAATGGCGAAGTGTTTTTGACTGAAAGTATGGTGTTTAATACCGATTTTTTCATTCTTTTAGGTGCCGGTTCAACTGAGTTTGGAGGTGATGAACGCTTCACCCTCAATGCTGGCGCGGGTTACAGGATACTTGTTACAGATTATCTATCCGTACGATTTGATGTACGTGATTATGTCTTTAATAGCGATATCATAGGTAATGAGAAGAGTGTGCACAACCTAACAGCCACTATCTCAGCAAGTTTCTTTTTTTAATATTGATGGAGTAAATAAGCATGGCAATGTACAACCAGCACGGTGTTAAGCCTCATACGCTTGACCGAATATTGGAAAAATCTTGTCGTATTTCAATGAGCGCATGTTTTTTAATGTGTGTTGCATTTTTGGCGCTTCAACTGATTGGAAAAGCCGAGGCTGCCACTAGTGCTCAGAAAATAATTGCCCCCGACTTTACCCTTAAAAGCAAAGAAAATGGCAATGTGCGTTTGTCTGAGCAAAGAGGCAATATTGTATTAGTGAATTTTTGGGCATCGTGGTGTGGCCCTTGTCGTGAAGAATTGCCAGAAATGGAAGCACTATATCAAGAGTATCAAGACCTAGGATTTGAAATACTGGCGGTCAATGTTGACGATGAAGAGAGTAAAGCAGATGTATTACTAAAAGACATTGAAGTGTCCTTCCCTGTTTTATATGACACGCAAGGTAATGTCAGTGAGCTATACGATGTTAGTGCCATGCCTACTACCGTAATGATAGACCGTGATGGTAATCAAAGACTATTGCATATGGGATACAGAGCGGGCGATGAGAAAAAGTACGAGAAAGCAATCAAACTATTAATGCGAGAGTAGTGTTATGCGTATTCAAGCAAGTAAATCACTATGCCTATTGATGCTAGCAAGCGCTGGTTTAATGTCTGGGTGTAACTCTACTATCAAAGAAACCACGCAAGCCGCCACTAATTGGAAACTTGAGCCTTGGGTAAAACCCTATGAGCGAAGTAATTTAGCCGACCCAATAATGAGTCTTAATCGCAATCCAGTTGCGATGGCGTATGCTAAACACATTTCTGAATCTAGAGAGGGCGCTAGAGGTGCAGACGGCGGAGCAGGCGGTGGTTGTGGTTGTAACTAACGCCCTTCTCACCATGTTTATCTTGAGCCCACATTAATGCGCGCTCTTTATGCTTTAGTGTGCTTAGTGAGTCAAGCGGTTATATTTTCTGCTTCGGCTAACGTATTACCAGAAGATCGTTCTGATGTAATGTATAAGTCCTATTCAGGTGATGGCGTAACTATTGATGGCCCTTCGGTATTACTCAGAAAACAAATTGGTAGTCATGTTTCTGTATCAGGTAATTACTATGTTGATACCGTTTCAGGCGCCAGTATTGATGTTCGAGCGCAAGCATCGGAATATCAAGAAGAGCGCGTTGAAACCACCCTTGGTGCGGACTTTCTGCATGAAAAGTCATTACTAAGCATGAGCTACACAAATAGCAGCGAAAACGACTTTGAAGCCAACTCAGTTTATTTAGGCATAAGCCAATCATTTTTTGGCGACCTTACCACGTTAAGTATGTCTTATTCAAAAGGTTGGGATGAAGTAGGTAAGCGAGGTGAAGAAGACTTTTTAGAAGATGCTGACCGACAAAAGTTTGGTATTGGCGTATCGCAAATTTTAACTAAAAGCTTGATTATGGGGTTTAACGCCGAGCATGTTTCAGATGAAGGCTATTTAAATAATCCGTATAGGGCCATTCGTTATATTGATCCAAGTAATCCAGAAAACTTTTTGTTTGACACCGAGCGATACCCGAATACTCGCTCATCGACTGCTTACTCTATTAATGCCAATTATTATTTACCGTTTCGAGCGGCACTTTACGCCGATGCCCGTATTTATTCCGATTCATGGGGTATAGACGCGCACAATGCTCGCCTTGGCTATATTCACCCATACAACAATTGGTTACTTGATGTTTTTGTCCGTTACTACAAGCAGGATAAAGCTGATTTTTATCAAGATTTATATACGCGTCCAGATGAATTTAACTTCATGGCACGTGATAAGGAAATGAGTACATACAGAGGACTAACCGCAGGGATTAAATTGTCTTATGAATGGAAATTTTCTGAAACGGCAATGATTAAGAAAAGTAGTGTGAATGTTGAGTTTGACTATATGAACTTTGACTATGACGACTTTCGTGATGCAACAGCAGGCGGTACACCAGGTGAAGAACCTCTATTTGGTTTCTCAGCTAATGCAATTAAAATTTTCGGCTCTATTTGGTATTAAATTATGACGCTTTTTGTACATCAATGTCTAAAATCTATTTTTAATATAACTAACTTAGTACCGCTATTAAAATACAAGCAGTTTACGGCAAGTGTTTGCTTACTTATATTCGTTGTAATGGGAACTAGTCAAGCGGCAATGGCTGACTTACAAGCGCCAGATGACCCCATAAGTAGCAGTGTAGAAAATGGTGAGGGGCAAACTAAGCAGCCAGTTAAATCAACACAAATTGCCAGCAAGGGTGCTTTAGTAACTCCCGCACCAGATCAGAACTTATCAGAACAAATTGAATCGTTAAAACAAGCGATGATTAACCTTAATCGAGATTTGTTTATATTAGAAGAAGATTTACTGTTTCCTTCATCGACTCAGGTGGCCATTTATTTGGCAGTGGATGTGGGAGAGTATTTTTCCTTAGATTCGGTTGAACTAACCATTAATTCAGAAGTGAAGACCAATTATTTATATACCGAACGTCAAGTTGAGGCTTTGTATCGAGGCGGCGTTCAGCGTTTATATGTGGGTAATATCAATCAAGGCGAACACGAGCTAACTGCATTTTTTATTGGTATTGGGCCAGAGAATAGAGAATATAAACGGGCAGTTAGTATTAATTTCACTAAAGACGAAGACCCTTTAGCGATTGAATTAAACGTGCTCGACTCTACCCAAAAACAACAGCCTGTTTTTACAGCAAAAACGCTTTAGGTGTGGATAGTTTATGCGGCTTTTAGCATGTTTTTTTCTAACCTTCACTTTGTGTGCAAATAGCCAATCAGCATCAGCAGATATATTTTCTTGGTTTAAAAGCGATAAAAGCAAGCCTCCTGAAAATATTCAAGAACAAGCGCCAACTACAGAAACAAACAAACATTCAATAGCCAAGAAACAGCAAGCACAGTTTTCAGAAGTGGTGTTTCATTATTTTAAAGAAGACTATCAAACAAGTATCAAATTAATAGAAGTGGGTTTGTTACAGCATGGGTTTAAGCAACTCAATAGCGAAGATATAGACAGACTAAGCTTAATGAAAGGTGCTTGTTTGCTGTACCTAGGTATGTATGGAAAAAGCCAGCAGGTATTTACCGGACTACTATCAAAAAGCTCATCAGAATATGTACAAGCACAAACTTGGTTTTTTATTGCCAAAGCAGGCTTTACTAATAAGCAATTAAGCATAAGTGACAGCGCATATGAAGCCATCCTCAATAATAATTTAAAAAATGAATTGAGCGACAGTCAATGGTTCGAGTTACTGTATTTAACCGCTCATCACAACATGCAAAATGGCAAAAATTGGCAAGGCTTGCTGAATCAACTACCAAAGCACTCAATTTATACGCCTTATTTGTGGGCAAATCATGCAGCTAATTTATTTAACTTGCAGCAATACGAAAAAGCTAATCTAGCCTTTACACAAGCCAAGCAAAATCTAATTGATGTGAGCGAATATATAGACGCTAGTCAAGGGGCTTCTTTTGGCAATATTGGCTCACTAAGTCTGGTTTTCGCACCTTGGCGCTGGTTTGATAGCGATCCAAATAATAATGAAAAATATAATCAAGTTGTTGAAGAAATAGATGCCCTATTTGATCATATTAACCACGGTTTGGCAAAAAGCTTAATGCAGCAAGGTGACCTTGCAAATGCGATAGCTGTATTGCAAACAATAGCCAGTGATGCTAGCGAATCTAATCAGGCTTTAATTGCGTTTGGTTGGGCGAATGCGCGAGAAAATAGATGGCAAACCGCGGAAGTAGCTTGGCAATATCTTAAAGAAAATACGTTAGGCTTATCTGCATTGCAAGCCAGTTATGGTTTGGCTTATTCGTTTAGTCAGCAAGATGAGTTAGGGCAAGCCTATTTTGCGTTAAAAGATACAAGTGACCAAATTGACCAAACAATCAGGTTAATTGATGCCTTTGTTGAGCAAACAAAACAGCCAAACTTTTTTGATGTATTTCACTCGCAATGGCCTGCACATTTAAGTGATATAAAGCTAGATTTTTTAACCCCTAATTCAGAATATGATGCGCAATATTTACTTGAAAACCGCAAAAGTGCAAAACAAATATTGGCTGAAGTAGAAAATAAGCACAGGCAACTCGCTATTTTAGAAAGTTTGTTGAATGAGCGAATGTTGGTTCACAACCGTCGCTTGAGCGATTTGAATTTGGATGATGTGCAGTCACATATTGAACAAACTAAGCAACAGTTATTTAGTATTGAAGCCTTCATGCATTCTGCCGTAGATTACGATGCTCAACTGTTGCTCGCAAAATCTATGGCATCTAAAGATATGAATAAACATATAGAGCGATTAGATAGCGCACAGTCACGGCAGAATCGTTTGGCGTCAGATTCTAGTAGGAAGCGACCGCTAAAACCTGCTTATAGAGAACGAGTTGAACGAATTAAAGGCTTGCTTGAATGGCAATTAATGGATCAATTTGTGGCAACAAAATGGGAGCATCAGCAACAGTTAAATAAGGCGAAAGATGTCCTTAAAACCGCTACTGACAGCTATACTAAATTACAAGATTTTGCCCAAACAGCCAATACATTTAGCGCTAAAGAAAGTGAATTTGCGCGTTTAAAGCAAGTGCTTAACGAGCAAACGATTTTAGCAACGGCGTTATTTGAGAAAAGCAATCAAGCTTTAAGTGACGCACTTCTTGATATACTGGCAAAACGAAAACAGCAACTATTAAACCAAAGCGTCAATACCAAACTTGCAATGCTTCGCATTCAAGATTTGCGTCAAACAGGTAGCTTATGATGCGCTCCTTCGGTCAAACCAAAATGATATACATAATCAAACTAGGGTTACTTATTTTGATAATAAGTAGTTTGAGTGGCTGTTTTAGTTTGACCGACTCTGCTAATCAAAACTCTAAAAAAGAGGCTGAGCAACTTTCACTTAATAAGCAGGAATTAGCCAAACGAGAAAAATACTTACAAGGCAGAAGTGCACGACCTAGTTTAAAAAGCTTGAATTTACAGCCGTTAGTAAAAGAGCCTATAGCGGTTCCGGTGCTTTCGCTTAAAGAAAAAAAACAGCAATATGAAGTATTGTTACCGCTGATAAAAGACCCTATTCAAAAACAGCAAGTTGCCTTTCGGTTAGCCGATATTAAGATGCAATTAGCAGAACAAACTCTTCAAAATACTACTGAAACACCAGACGTTAATACTCCAAGTATCAGCGCTGAAAAGCAGATGTTGGCCGATGCTATTTCTGAATACAAACAGGCGATAGATGCATATGAATTATATATGCCTACAGCAGAACAAGCACTTACTAACGAACAACAAGCGCTAAATAGAAAGAAGATGGATGCCATGTATCAGTTGGTTAGGGCGCTTGATTTATCCACTGATGTTGAACAAAGTATTCACGTTGCAAAAGAGTTTTTAACTACGTTTGATGTTAAAACTTTTGGCACTACGGCTTATCATATAGAGCTGTATTTTAGAATGGGCGAATACTATTTCAATCGCCAGCAATACCCGAATGCGATTCCTTATTATGACAAGGTTGTAAGGTACGCCAAACAATCTAGCAGTGCACAAATTGAGGCCACCAATTTTTATGCAATATCAGCTTATATGCTTGGCTGGTCTTACTTTAAGTTAGATCAATATCAAGATTCAATTACAAGTTTTGCGACAATGCTAGACGCCAGTTTACTAAACAGTAAAGTGATTAGCCAAGTTGACATTGATGCGACCGAACTTAACAGTTTACCTGTTGTGAAAGGTGAACTTCGATTGATTAAAGATGCGGTTAGAGTCATGGCATTAACTTTTTCATATCAAGGTAGCGCAGTGGGCATTCGTTCCTTTTTCAGTAAGTTTGGCCAGCGTGACTACGAGCACCTAATTTACAGTGAGTTAGCGCAACAGTATTTAGATGATAATCGCTATCAAGATAGTGCCAGAGTACTGGTATCATTTGCTGAAGTTAAACCTTTTCACCCACGTGCCATCGAGTTTTATATTAGGCATATTGATGCCTACGTATTGGGCGATTTTCCTAACAGAGTATTACAAGGAAAGGAGGAGTTTGTTAGTACGTACTCACTAGGTAATGGTGTATTAACGAATATAGATACACCGGTTGGCAGAAAGGCTACACCTTATTTAAAGCAATATTTAGTAGAACTTGCGCAAACTGAACATAGTTTAGCTCAATACTTACAAAGCAGTATTAAAGTGAAATCAAATACTAGTGGGTCAAGTATAAATCGAAATACAACATCAGATGATATCCAATCCGGTTTTGTGAATAGTGGGCGCTCTCATGCCTTGTTTAAACATGCATTGGCCGACGTAAATACTGAAGAATTAGTAATATTGAGTGAGCAAGCATACATAAAAGCGGTAGCTTATTATCAGAACTATTTATCTACTTTCAATCAAGATGACATTGTGCCCAAGTTACGTTTTTATATGGGTGAGGCGTTATTTGAGTTAGCGGATTACCAACAGGCGATTGAGGCATTTGAGACCTTCGCTTTTATAGATGTGTTACCTGAAGACGCGCCTTCAGCACAAGAAGCCGCCTACGCTGCTTTATTAGCCTATGATTTGTTAATCAGCACCACTACTTCTCAAAAAGAAGAATGGGTAAAACAACAATATAGAAAAAGCCAAGCTAGGTTTGTAAATAGTTTTGCTGATGATCCTCGATCACCTCAACTTGTGCTAAGTTTGATGCAAGACTTGTTTAAACAAAAGCAGTATTTAGCCGCACAAGAATGGGCGATATGGCTGTTGGCAAGCTCTGATACATTCAAAATAAACCCCACTCAAACATTCAACAATTTCAGTATGCTTGAGGGGCTTCAATTTACTGCGTTAAGACAATATTTGAGCGAAGCGAGTCAACTAAAACAGCTACAAATGCAAAGCAACGTTGATAACCAAGAAACAGCCAATAGCAAGTATTCCAATATCAATCCTGTTGAAATAGAGATTAGTATGCAGGAATCAGCCTTGTTAGTATTAGCGCATAGTGATTTTGCACAAGAACAATTTGCCAACGCCGAAAATGCCTACAGGCAGCTAATCTCTTATTATGTAAAACAATCAAACCTGCATTCAGGTGAAGTAAAATCAGATTACCAAAACAAATTGTCAGACATAAACGACCGCTTAGCAGCCAGTATTTATAAACAAGCCGAGATTTTATTAACATCCAATCAACTGGATACAAACAGTTTATCTTTACGCGATATAACCAATAAAAAGCAACTATCCACCCAACAAATAGAGGTATTAAATCAAGGTTTAACTTTACTCAATAAAGTGGTGAAGGATACCCCAACTAGTGAATTTAGGCTAGCTGCTCAATTTGATACAGCGGTGTATTATACCTTGCTAGAGCAATGGCAGTTATCCATTAATACTTACTTAGATTTTCAGCAGCGATACCCTGATCATCAGTTGTCAAAAGATATAGATAGCCGTTTGTTTTATGCTTATGAGCAACTTGAAAATTGGCCTAAAGCGGCTGCAATATTAATATCAAAGTATGAGTCCCAACCTAACTCTGAAAACGGCCGCCTTGCGTTATATCAAGCAGCAGGTTATTTCGAAAAGGCAGGGCAGAAAAGCGATGCTTTAAACTACTTCAGAAAATATGCGCATCAATATCCTATGCCATTGAGCAACGCGAATGAAGCAAGGTATAAGCTAAGTGAATTTTATCAAGAAAGTGGCGAAGATAGCAAAAGACGGTTTTGGCTAAACAAGCTTATTCAGGCGCAGCAAGCTGTCATGCAAACCAGCCCAAATTTGAGTACGCCTCGTTCAGTTTATTTAGCCTCCATGAGTGCGATGGTATTTGCCAAAGACGCTGATTTTGCATTTAACCGAATTAAACTTGTGCAGCCACTAGAAAAAAGCTTAGTTAAAAAACAGCAGGCACTGAATTTGGCTATTGCAAAATATGATCAAGTTATCGCTTTTGGCAGTGCTGAATTTGTCACGTCTGCCAACTATCAACTAGCCAACTTATATGAAGTACTAGCGCAAGACTTGCTAGAATCAGCAAGGCCATCAGGTTTAACGCCTTTAGAGATGTCTCAATATGAAATTTTGCTAGAAGAGCAAGCTTACCCATTTGAAGAAACCGCTATTACTTTACACGAAACGAATATTCAGAGAGTGTCTTCGGGGTTATATGATGAGCATATTAAATCAAGTTTTGAAGCGCTTAAGAACATTATGCCGGGTCGTTACAACAAGCCTGAAGTGATTGCAGAGGTAACCTTGGATGATTTCTAATAAATTGCATATTTTTCAATACAAGTTGGTTATGTCGTGGACATGCCTTCTAGAGCCCCTAGGCTTTAAAAATAGAGCACTACAGTTCGCGTATACGGCACTATTATGCATTGTTTTAAGCGGCTGTTTTTCAACAAACAGTCAAAAAACGTTAACGCCTAAGTTATCAAAAAAACAGGTAGAAACAATACAAATAGAGGAGCAGGATGGGGACGATAAAGCCGCAATCACGCTTGCTGAAACACTAATTAACCAGCCAGATTTGTTTGCTTCTTCCAAGCTGCCGGCCTCTATTCAAGTGAAAAATGAGGTAGCGAAAGCCCTGGGTGATATACAAAATGAACGATATGTGGCCGCTCAAAATACCTTAAAAATACTATTCAGGAATGAATCGAAAATTCCTAGCAATGTCTATGTGCTAGCAGGGGATATTGAACTTGCATTAGAGAATAAAGAGCAAGCCCTTAGACATTATCAGCAAGCGTTAAATAATAATAAGCACAACGCAAAAGCAGCCAATCGGTTAGCGAAACATATGCGAGAACAGGGCAATTTTAAACGGGCATATACTATTTATAGCCAAGCAATGCTATCACAGCCTAGTCATTTAGAAAGCTACAGAAATCGGGCAGTGTTAAACGATTTATATTTAAATAATAAAGTGCAAGCATTGGCCGATTATCAAGCTTATGATGCCTTACTTAAATACAAATTGGCTTTACATGAAGGCCGCGTAATGACTTTAAATTTGTTACCAGTTTTGAGTGCATCTTTAAATGACAATAAGAGTGATAAAAACAAACAACAAGGTCAAGCTGAGTTGCCCTCCCCACGAGAAAATAATAAATTAAACGAAACGCCAAACGCTGGTGGTCAGATTAATATCCATGCAACACAAAATAGTGCTAAAACGGCAAAAACAGTCAAGCAACAAACCTTAAAAGATGAAGACTTAAAAGCGCTTAAAAAAGACCTCAAATTAGTTAAACGTTGGCTATTTGATGTGGGTAGACAAGTAGAGTCAATCGCAAAAGTAGAAGCCTCAAAGCAGCAACAAGCTAATCAAAAAGGAGAATGATAAGATGGTTAAGCCAACTAAAATTCGCAATGCTTATTCCAAAGGATGTGCTTTGGCGTTGCTATCACTGTTGTCCACGTCGATATTGGCAAATGAGCAGACTAGCGATCAAGATGCTTCTAGTAGCCGGGCGATAGATAATGTTAGTGAAAGTCAACAACGCGCAG
>DDIL01000122.1 GCA_002338515.1 Glaciecola sp. UBA1851
TGTCGCAATTTCATGTTTTAGTAACTCGTCTAGGCCTTTTGCAGCAGTAACAATAAATTTATGCATTAACGAGTTCTTTTATCAATTTAGGACCAGAGTAAATAAAGGATGAGTATACTTGTAACAAGGTAGCTCCCGCTTCATAGCGTAATTTTGCATCTTCTTCACAACTTATGCCGCCCACACCAATAATGGGAAGTTTACCTGCTAAGGCTTCACTTAAGGTTTTAGTGACGTCTAAACTTTTATTAGTTAGAACAGCGCCACTTAGCCCCCCTGCTTCACCTGCATGCTTATGATTAGCTACAGGCTCTCTATCTAATGTCGTGTTAGTGGCTATTACCCCATCCATTTCTGTTTGAATAAGGGCACTGGCAATTTCTTTAAGGGCGGCTTCATCATTGTCAGGTGCAATTTTAACCGCTAATGGTACGTATTTACCGGTCGCACTATGTAATTCAGTTTGCGCTGCCTTTAAACCACTTAATAATGCAATAAGGCTATCACCATATTGTAAGTTTCTTAAGCCTGGGGTGTTTGGAGAGGATATGTTAATTGTAATATATGAAGCATGCTCATACACTTTTTGCATGCAAATTAAATAATCGTCTAACGCGTTTTCTTCGGGTGTATCTTTGTTCTTGCCAATATTGATACCTAATTTACCTTGATATTGGCTGGCTTTTACTTGCTTTACTAAATAATCTACACCTTTATTATTAAACCCCATACGGTTAATAATAGAACGGTATTCTGGCAAACGAAACAAGCGAGGTTTGGGATTACCACTTTGCGGTTTTGGTGTGGTGGTGCCCACTTCAACAAAACCAAAACCCATCGCGGCAAATGCATCAATACATTCGGCATTTTTGTCTAGCCCAGCGGCCAAACCAATTGGATTATCGAATGTGAGACCCATGCACTCAATTGGCTTTTTTACCAAGCTTTGTGCATAGGTGTTCTTCAACCAGCTATGCTGGGTCTTATTTAGATACGAAATTGAAAAATCATGACTCCATTCTGGATCACATAACAACAACGACTTTTGTACTAATGAATACACGCTTTATCCTAACCATTTCTACTACCTTATAGTTTAATGGTTTGCGCTGATACTTAACAGCATCAATTCACGTAAGGCCACAGAAAATTTCGCAAATTCGTGATTATCTGACGTTTTAAACTCAGTCATCATATGTTGCCAACGAGAAAGCTTCTCTTTGTTATGCTCCATCCATTTTTCTAAAATAGCATCGGCATCTTTATTTTTCGGGTCAGATTGCAATAATACAATAGAAATTGCGCGTTGTTGCCAATCTAGCTCTTCGCGATACGATGCACGAGCTAGCGCTTGCCAATGATTAGAAACACTTTGATGATTAATTTGTGTTAAGAACCAATGTAGCTCAAATTTATTGCCCAATTGATAATATAGTCGTGCTACGGTTTCCACCGAACGTTTTTCTTGTTCCGCAATTTGTGCTAAATCTAAACTCGAGAACAGATTACTTAAGCTTGCAATTTTATATGCCGCCTGGTCAGGCACATTATTTTTTATTAAGTACTGTGTGCGCTGCTCCACTTCTTTCACTTCATCCGCAACTAGGAATTTAGTTAGATTATTGCTGATAGTAGCGAACGGTTGCTGATACTTAGTAATGGCATCATTAATACTTAAGCCTTTGTCGCCATGCCTAATATACCAGCGAACAGTACGCCGTAATATTCTGCGCATTGCATCTAAAATTTCTAACTGAAGCTCGGACGCTATTGTATTATCGAGTTGTTCAACTGTCTCCCATAATTCACCCATATTAAAAATGGCTTTCACTATAGAATATGAGTTGCAAATTTCAGTCACGCTTGCGCCTGTTTCCTCTTTAATACGGTGCACAAAGTTAAGCCCCATATCGTTTACAATTTCATTCGTGACTTTTGTGGCGATTATTTCAGAACGTAACGGATGCTCCTGCATTTCTTTACTGAATTTTTCCCTCAGCATTGGTGGAAATGCATTAACTAGATACTGTGAGTAATAATCGTTCTGAGTAATACTAGGAATGTTTAACTCTTCTTTTAATACCATTTTGCCATAAGCGATAAGAACGGATAATTCTGGACGTGTCAGCCCTTGCCCCGTTACTACTCTTTCCGAAATCTCGTCATCCGAAGGAATAAACTCTAGCTCTCTATTTAACGAGCCTGCGCGTTCAAGTTGATGAATAAATCGCAACTGTTCTTTTAACTGTTTCACGCCCATCATTTGTGTAATAGAGATAGATTGTGTTTGTCTGTAGCAATCTTGTAGAACAATCTCACCCACATCATCGGTCATATCGTATAAAATTTTGTTACGCTGCTTAATTGTTAAGTCACCATTATTCACAATGGTATTTAGCAAAATTTTAATATTCACTTCGTTATCTGAGCAATCAACCCCGCCTACATTATCAATGAAATCAGTGTTTACTCGGCCACCATTGGCGGCATATTCAATCCGACCTAATTGCGTTAAACCTAAATTACCCCCCTCACCTACAATTTTAGCTTGTACATCTTCCCCATTCACCCTCAGTGAATCGTTTGCTCTATCGCCTACTTCACTATGCGATTCTTTTTTGCTTTTAACATAAGTACCAATACCACCGTTCCATATTAAATCGACGGGCATTTTAAGCACATTATGAATGAGTTCAGTAGGTGTCATTGAAGCTTGTCGGGTACCTAACCACTTTTTCATTTCAGGGGATAATTTTATAGACTTTTCACTACGTTTAAAGATGCCACCGCCCTTAGAAATAAGTGATTTGTTATAATCGTCCCAAGACAAACTAGGATCTTCAAATAAGCGTTGACGCTCTTTATAAGTCGCCGCTGGATCTGGATCAGGATCGAAGAATATATGCATGTGATTAAACGCACAGACAATTTTAGTCTGCTCTGAAAGCAACATGCCATTGCCAAACACATCACCCGACATATCGCCAATTCCAACACAGGTAAATGGCGTTGTTTGACAATCAATGCCTATTTCGCGGAAGTGCCGTTTGACTGATTCCCAAGCGCCTCTAGCGGTTATTCCCATTTTCTTATGGTCATATCCAACGCTTCCGCCCGAGGCAAACGCATCACCTAACCAGAAATCAAACTCTTCAGAAATCCCGTTAGCAATATCAGAAAAAGTAGCCGTGCCTTTATCAGCAGCTACTACTAAATAGGGGTCGTCTTCATCTAATCGAACAACCGATTTTGGATGAATTACTTTCCCATCAATGATGTTGTCAGTTATGTCTAGCAAACTACGAATAAAAATTTTATAACAAGCCTGCCCTTCTTCTTGCATTTGCTGACGCGTGGCATCAGCGGGCATGCGTTTGCATACAAATCCACCCTTTGCACCAACAGGTACAATGACGGTATTTTTAACTTGTTGAGCTTTAACAAGACCAAGAATTTCAGTTCTAAAATCTTCCATTCTGTCAGACCAACGTAAACCGCCTCTTGCAACCTTACCACCACGTAAATGCACGCCTTCAATACGAGGAGAATATACAAATATTTCAAATTTCGGCATAGGTAGCGGCATATCAGGAATGTTTTCAGGCAACATTTTGAATGATACGTAGGCCTTGATTTCACCGGCTTTCGTTTTTTGGTAGAAGTTGGTGCGTAGTGTTGCATTTACCAAATCTAAATATCGCCTAAATATGCGGTCATCATCTAAGTTTGAAACATTATCAAGCTTACTTAAAATATTGGCTTCAATGGACTCAACTTTGCTTTTATTGCGTTTTACCGTGGGGCAAAATTTTTGATGAAACAAATCAATAATTAATTTTGCAATATCCGGATAGCTCGCCAAAGTATTAGCTATATAGTCAATACTAAAAGACGAACCAATCTGTCGCATATACTTGGCATACGCTCTTACTATAGTTACTTTTCTACCAGTAATACCTGCGTTTAAAATTAATCGGTTAAAACCGTCGTCTTCTAAATTTCCAGCCCAAGTATCTGAAAAGGCTTCTTGGAATAACTCTTGTGCTTTTTCCATATCAAAAGTGGTATGCGCTTTATATAGCATGGTGAAATCCATCACCCAACTCACATCACCAGATTCAGTTGTCACTTTAAATGGACTTTCATCTACCACACGCAAACCAAAATTCTCGAGCATTGGCAATACATCAGACAAATGAATAGGCTCATGCCTGTGATACAGTTTTAGTTTTACTGTATTACTGTTAGCGAGTTCTTCTTGCGGTTTATAAAATAGTATATCGAGTTTGTTTTCATCGTTAAGCTGTTCTATTCGCTGAATATCTACTAACGCTGCACTGGGTAAATTATGCTCGGCATAACTGCGAGAGAAAGCATTATCATACTTCTTGACCACATCTTTGCCTAATTCATCTCCATACACAGAAACAAGTTTTGTATTTAGTTTGTCTTGCCACGTTTTTGTTAATTCTACCAAGTTTTTCTCAATTTCATTCACGTCGATTTCCATACTGTTATCATCAACTCTGGCTATGTAATGAGTTCTCGCGTACACAGACTCTGAAAAATAGGTGGTAAACTCAATATCACCTTTAGCTTTGAACGACCTTTTTAATAGTGCCTGAGTTTCTCGGCGTAATTGCGTGTTGTATCGTTCACGCGGCACATAAACCATACAAGAGAAGAAGCGTCCAAACGCATCTTTCCTGACAAACAACTTCACCATCCCTCTTTCTTGCATTTGGAAAATGCCCATGATGGTTTGCGCAAGCTCTTCATCAGGCGTTTGTATTAATTCATCTCTTGGATAGGTTTCTACAATATTTACAAAAGCCTTATATGCATGAGTATTAGGTTCAAACCCTGACAATTCACACATTCTTTGTATCTTTTCTCTTAGCATAGGCAAATCAGTTGCGCTGCTATTGTAGAAAGAAGCGGAATATAAACCCAAGAAACGGTGTTCACCGCTCACATTACCTTTGTCATCAAACTCTTTTATGCCTATGTAATCCATATAAGCCGGACGGTGCACTCTTGATTTTGAGTTAGTTTTTGTGAGCATTAGCGGGTTAGAACTCAGTGCATTATCACGAGCATTCGCTGGTACATTAGCCAACACTCTTTCCCTTGCACTAATTGAGTTTTTCATTAAGCCTAGCGAACTATCATCAACTGGGCACCATCTATGATCACCCTCAATCGCAATTACTTTATAGTAACGATAGCCCATAAGCGTAAAATTATGATCATTAAGCCAGTTTAAAAATGTTTTACCCTGAGATTTAACTTGTGCTGAAGCTTTACTATTTGATGAATCAAAACCGTTCGTAATTTGTGTTAGTTTATCCCGCATGGGTTGCCAATCAGCCACCGACAGTGACACTTCACTCACTACAGATTTTAATTCTTTTACTAAGTTGTTTAGATTTTTAGATTCTGAAATTCTGTCAACTTCAATTAAAAATACCGTTTCTGAAATATGTTTATCTGACCGATTTTCTTTATCAACAAACTCTGTAACCTGTCCATTGTCATCCCGTTTAAAATGCATTGGTGTATGCAGAATTAGATGCGATGTAAGATTATTTCTATTAATAGCCATTCGCACAGAATCCACAAGGAATGGCGTATCATCCACAATTATTTGAATAACTGTATGAGAAGACTGCCAACCATGTTTAGCAATTTCTGGATTAAATACTTTTATACAGGGGCTAGCGCTATTTTTTTCTTGTAGTAAATTCCATAAGCTCAAGATAGCGCCATATAAATCACTGTCGCTGCGTTCATCCAAATCGTCAAAAGACATGGTTTTAAGTAATAAATTACCAAATTGAATTACTTTATTAGCTTGGCTTGCATCAACCTTTTCGTTGATGAGTGAAAATACTTTTTCTAGCAGTACGGAGTGTTGATGGTGGCTGACCGTCATGTTTAATGTCCCGCGTTAGTTATGTCAAATTAGTTGCACTTGCATTTAGTTAACGACATTTTCCTAAATTTATTAAGGGTTTACTAGTTAAACTTAACGTATATTTTACATTTTGCATGTTAATTTAGAGAATATGCATAAAAAAGGAACCGCTAGCCTAATTGCTACATATTTAAGCAAAAATAATTCTATTGCTAATTAAGTGGTTGGATACGATATGACCAGAGAATGGTTTTAACTACCACATTATCATCTTACTAACAGCCTTTTTTTAACCCATTATCAAATGAAATCCTGGTTACATTCTTATTCGTTGGCGTTAATTACCTTAATACTATACTTTGGAATTTCATTATCGTTTGTCATCAAAATAAGCCCTTCTGCCTTAGCTTGTGCAATTAACGTCGAACAGTCGGCCGTCATTTACTGCACTACTTCCGCTTATTTTTTATATTATCTGCCAAACAGCATACTTTTTAATGTTGTATCTATCGAATGTGTAATGCCACCACTAAATCTATTTCATCAGTGTGATAGCGTGTTAATTTCTATTTTAATTTAAATGTTTGTTTATGGCAGAACAAAATTCATTTGGAACTATTAATGAAAAATCTTCGCCCTCTATGGAAAGATGGAAATATCTACCTAACATTTTGGACTCTATATAATTTATTTTTGCCTCTTCTCCTATTTTTAGTCTGTCAAATGGCAACTTTATTTGCTTTAAAAAAAAGAAAAAAGGCGGTTCTATAGCAACACTATTTTCAAGAACCCAAATCTTAGCACCATTGTACAATGATTTACCATTTTCACTGTCAGCGGAATTGCTTAGTTTATAATATAATATGACGGTAAAATCACACTTGGTTCTAACTGGTTTCAAACACTCATAATTGTTAGTTAACTTTTTCCAGACATAATTATTTCTGGCTACCAAAAGTGAAATAAATATTGAGCCTACCACCCCAAAGAAAATGATAATAAATATATTTTGCTGCAAAAATGCAATTATAATATCCGACAAAGTATTAACCTCATTTTTATCCACCATTTCCATTTAAAACTTGGAATACATAATCCACAGTGTCTTCGTGAAATTTGAATATATCCTTATTAATATTTCCGCTCAATATTGGTATACTTTTTTGTTCCAGTTACAAATGCTGCAAATTTAGAAGTATTTACTCCACGCTCTAAAAAAGGCCAACCAGATTCCTCTCCTGTCGGTATTGTGATCGAACCATTCCCCCCGCTATGTCAGCACTAAAAAAGCACTCTAAACTATTGATACCGCGAATATTATCATTTATTTCGCCAACCAACCTAGCATAAGCTTAGCCTCCCGTCGGCGCACCTATTTCGCCTTCCAATATTAAAAAAACAGCATAGTTACCTGTAATATCAGACGAAAATGTTAATGAACTAGTTCGTGTTAAGAATGACTTAGTCGAAGACCCACCCACTGCAATACCACCAGCAACACCTCTTCAATCGCACATTTTGTCAGAAAAATCGAACCATTCATTCCCGGGTGTTAGCCGAGTATCCACCATCCCAATAATTTAAGAAACGTTATAAATGCTCGGAATAAAACACAACAGCAATTTATACCATTTTACGTCACGTCAACGCTACACACTCATTTGTTGTTAAAAAGCATCATGAAATAGTTGAATATTTTTAGTACCATCAAGTCATATAATCAATCATTAAAAGATAGTAGTTTATGAACCCAGAATTTTGGCACGCTCGTTGGAATAAGAATGAAATTGGTTTTCATGAAAGCAACGGCAATGCATTATTGAAACAATTTTTTAACCAATTAGCCCTCGAACAAGGAGATACGGTTTTTGTTCCTCTTTGCGGCAAAACAAAAGATATTGCTTGGTTGCTTTTACATGGTATGAATGTGGTTGCGATAGAGCTTAATGAAAACGCAGTACAACAACTCTTTGAAGAGATGCATGTAGACGCAGTGGTATCTACTCAAGGTGAGTTTAAACTCTATACCGCTGAAAATATAAAGGTATTTGTTGGCGACTTTTTCAAATTAACACCTGATTTACTTGGTTATATAGGCGCTGTTTATGATAGAGGGGCATTGGTTGCATTGCCTTCTGAACTTCGTGATAATTATGTGTTGTTTTTGATGGCCATTACAAATAGTGCTAAACAACTCACTATCTGTTATGAGTATCCTCAACACTATTTTAAAGGCCCTCCTTTTAGCGTGGATAAACAGGAAGTTTTGGAGCATTATGATTGTTCGTATACTGTGCACGAACTATATAGAGAAGAGGTTAAAGGTGGCTTTCGTGGTTTTGATGATGTATTTGAAGTAGCATATTTACTAACGTAAAAATAACTGAGCTTTTATCAATATGTTACGAAACTAGCCACTTCCAAGCAGGTATAAACCAACAAGGAAATGGCTAAATCAACGCAA
>DDIL01000043.1:0-372 GCA_002338515.1 Glaciecola sp. UBA1851
GTAAAGTCACTATGACCTTACTTCCAGCACCTGTTGATACTGGTATTGTTTTTCGTCGTGTCGACATTACTCCTCCTGCCGACATTCATGCCAACGCGCGTGATGTGGGTGATACGATGTTATGTACATGTATCACTAACAAGGAAGGTCATTCTATACATACTGTCGAGCATCTTGCTTCTGCATTATCGGGTTTAGGCATTGACAATATAATTGTTGAGGTAGACAGTCATGAACTGCCTATTTTAGATGGTAGTGCTAGCCCATTTATTTTTTTACTGCAAAGCGCTGGCATTGTTGAACAAGACAAGCCAAAACGTTTTATCAAAGTTAATGAAACTATTCGAGTTGAAGATGGTGATAAATGGGCAG
>DDIL01000043.1:580-81147 GCA_002338515.1 Glaciecola sp. UBA1851
TTGAAGATGGTGATAAATGGGCAGAATTTCGTCCATTTGATGGCTTTAAAGTAGACTTTTCGATTGATTTTGACCACCCAGCAATATCTCAGACTAGGCAACATTGCGTTCTAGACTTTTCTAAAGACTCTTATATTGACGAAGTTAGTCGAGCACGTACATTTGGTTTTATGCGCGACCTAGAACTAATGAACTCAATGAATTTGGCATTGGGTGGCAGTATGGACAATGCTGTAGCTTTAGATGAGTTTAGGGTACTAAACTCGGAAGGCCTAAGATATTCTGATGAATTTCTCAAGCATAAAATTCTTGACGCCGTTGGAGATTTGTTTTTAGGCGGGCATAATTTAATAGGGGAATTGGTTGCGTACAAAACCGGACATGGCCTAAATAATAAACTATTAAATGCAATTTTAGATAACACCAATGCGTGGGAATACGTAGAGTTTGAAAGTGAAGATAACCTGCCTATTAAATATATTGAAAGTGCATCGCACCTAGATTTGAAATTTGCTTAGAATGAAACGTTTTGTTTATAGCGATTCATTGTACTATTGACTCTCGCCCCATTATTATCATGACAAAGCATTAGTATTAATTAATTGCAAACATGTGGTATTAGCGTGCTATTTGATGTTTAAAGGTGTTAATTTTGATTATTTTAGATTTTTAGGTACAATACTTGCTTTATTTTTAAACAAATTAATAGTCATTGTTAATGCTACTTTTTAGTTGTTAGATTATAAAGCAATCTAAATAGTTAATTATTAACATGAAAGAATACTTATTATCTAGTTAAGAAAGTTTTTATACATTATTTTTTATATATAAAGTCGGTATTTTGACATATGCACTGGTTGAAGGTCATTCGTTAGAACTAATCATTCCAAGTTTTGGTTATAAAAAAATATACTGAATAATGTATAAACATTGGTTGTTTAACTTAGTGTATTTTTTGCACATTAATAACGCTTTTAGTGCTTAAATGGCGCAATCGTCTTTGAAAATGACATTAAGTTGTTAAGCAAATTTTTAAGGGCAATGAAAGTGACATAATTTGGTCATGAAAATAGCGTATAAAATGGTATTATTATGTTTCAATTGGTCGATAACATAATTACAATCAAATTCACTAGCTAAATTTAAAATTTAAGTGAGAAGCATTCTTAATATGAGCATTACTATACTAGTAAAAGGTAAAAATACACGGTTCGCACGTCGGGTTTCAATCCGCAAAACCGTGAGTTTACTAGTGGGTGTCTCATTGGTATTTTTAGTATCGAGTCGAACAACTGAATCTGTTTATGAAAATCAGGTCCGATTGAGTGTTGTTAAAACGGGGCTAGAAGAACAGGCTAAACTAGTTGAGCAATTACATTCAAGCACAGACCAAAAAATTGACGGGTTAATTAGTCAACTCGCTCAGATGCAATCACAATTGAATCAGCTAGACACGCTCTCAGTAAATTTAGCTGAAAAAAGCGGTTTAAATAAAGATGATTTTCAGTTAAGTGAAGAAATACGTACAAATTTAAATAAAGACGCTGAGTTAACAACTCAAATAAATAAGGTTGCAGATGCACTCGAGTTTAAAATACAACAGCTCACTGCACTTGAATCTATCTTACTCGGCCTCAATATAGAACAAGAGAGTAAATTGGCTGGCAGGCCAATTAGCAAAGGTTGGTTATCGTCGTATTACGGCGTTAGAAAGGACCCTTTCACAGGTAAACCCGCGATGCACAAAGGCATCGATTTTGCCGGTGAAGCAGGTAGTAGTGTTATTGCGACAGGTGCAGGTGTGATCACTTGGGCCGGTGATAGATTTGGATACGGTAAACTGATTGAAATAGACCATGGTAATGGGTTGAAAACTCGTTATGGTCACAATGATAAAATTCGTGTTCAAGTTGGCGACGTTGTAACAAAAGGTCAAACTGTTGCTTTAATGGGTAATACAGGTCGTTCAACAGGGGCTCACGTACATTACGAAGTCTTGCAAAATGGTCGTCAAGTAGATCCTCTTCCATACATATACCGCTAATTCTGCCCTAAAATACTTTCCTAAAAGAACATAAACTAGCTCTGCTATTATGTTGTATCATGCTAACATATAGAGTTAGTGCCTTTTAACGCAATATGAAAATGGATGTCTTCATCGCATGTTTGTGAGTATTTTTAAGAAGATTTTTGGTACCCGTAACGACCGTTTATTAAAAAAGTTACGAAAAACTGTTAACCAAATTAATGCATTAGAACCAGAACTAGAAGCATTAAGTGATGAACAGTTACGTGCAAAAACTGAAGAGTTTAAATCTCGAATTGCCGAGGGTGCTTCGTTAGAAGATCTCGTTGTGGAAGCATTTGCAGTAGTAAGAGAAGCCAGCAAGCGTGTTTACGGTATGCGTCATTTCGATGCGCAAATGAAAGGCGGCTTGGTTCTTCATCAAGGCAAAATTTCTGAGATGCGAACAGGTGAGGGTAAAACACTCACTGCCACGTTACCCACTTACTTGAATGCATTATCTGGAAAAGGTGTACACGTAATAACAGTTAATGATTACTTAGCAACACGTGATGCCGATTGGAGTAGAAAACTCTTTTCATTTTTAGGTATGACGGTTGGTTGTAACATTCCAGGAATGAGCAGTGCAGAGAAACTTGAAGCCTACACAGCAGATGTTACTTATGGAACAAACAATGAATTCGGGTTTGATTATTTACGCGATAATATGGCATTTAGCCCGAAAGATAGAGTTCAGCGCCCATTAAACTTTGCGGTTATTGATGAAGTCGACTCAATTTTAATTGATGAAGCAAGGACACCTTTAATTATATCAGGTGCGGCCGAAGATAGTTCTGCGCTGTACAAAAAAATTAATACTCTTATTCCTAAGCTTGAACTCCAAGAAAAAGAAGATGAAGAGAATGCTCATGGTGATGGTCACTTCACAATTGATGAAAAAGCTAAGCAAGTTAACCTAACTGAAAACGGCCAAATTTTTGTTGAAGAGCTACTACAAGAAGTGGGATTAATTCAAGAGGGTGAATCACTTTTTGCTGCTTCTAACATTACGATGTTACATCACATAAATGCAGCACTTAGAGCGCATAAGCTATTTACTAAAGATGTTGACTACATTGTTAAAGACGACCAGATTGTTATTGTTGATGAACATACTGGTAGAACAATGGAAGGACGCCGATGGTCAGAAGGGTTGCACCAAGCGGTAGAAGCAAAAGAAGGCGTAAAAATTCAAAATGAGAATCAAACGTTAGCTTCAATCACCTTCCAAAACTACTTTAGGCTCTATGAAAAACTAAGTGGTATGACGGGTACTGCAGAAACAGAAGCTTTTGAATTTCATAGTATCTATGGTTTGGAAACGGTCGTTATTCCAACTAACCGTCCTATGATCAGGAAAGACCACGCTGATAAAATTTACCTGACAGCTGAAGAAAAATTTATTGCAATAATTGACGATATTAAGTCTTGTGTAGAGCGTTCTCAACCTGTGCTTGTAGGTACAATTTCAATTGAAAACTCTGAATTACTCTCTGCATTGTTAAAGAAAAATAAAATAAAACACAAAGTGTTAAACGCTAAATTCCACGCAGAAGAAGCTGATATTGTAGCCAATGCAGGTATGCCCAAAGCGGTAACGATTGCAACCAATATGGCTGGTCGCGGAACTGATATTGTGCTTGGTGGTAATTTAGATGTAATTTTGTCTAATTTAAAGAATGATAGTGATGCTTCTGTAGAAAAAGCCAAGCAAGAATGGCAAACAAGGCATGATGAAGTGTTAGAGTCAGGCGGCTTACATATAATCGGCACGGAAAGGCACGAATCTCGACGTATCGATAATCAGTTGCGCGGCCGCTCTGGCCGACAAGGTGATCCAGGGTCTTCTCGTTTCTATTTGTCTTTGGACGATCCATTAATGCGTATTTTTGCTTCTGAAAAAATGGGCAATATGATGAAGCGTTTAGGGATGGAAAAAGGGGAGTCTATAGAGCATCCTTGGGTATCGAGAGCGATTGAAAATGCACAAAGAAAGGTAGAAGGGCGTAACTTCGACATTCGTAAACAACTACTAGAATACGATGATGTTGCAAACGACCAACGTAAAGTAATTTATGAGCAACGAAATGAATTATTGGATGAAGGTGATATTGCAGCAACAATCGTAAATGTGCGTACCGACGTTGTTAATACAGTTATTAGTCAGTATATACCTCCTCAGTCTTTAGAGGAGATGTGGGATATTTCTGGCCTTGAAGATAGATTGCGAAGCGACTTCCTATTAGACATGCCAATTCAGAAAATGCTTGATGAAGATGACAAGCTTTATGAAGAAAATCTGCGTGAATTAATATTAGATAAGATAGTGCAAGCATATGGAGAAAAAGAGACTGCCGTAGGTGAGGAAGTCATAAGGCTGTTTGAAAAACAGATCATGTTGCAAACTCTTGACACACATTGGAAAGAGCATTTGTCGGCAATGGATTACCTACGTCAAAGCATAAATTTACGTTCTTATGCACAAAAAAATCCAAAGCAAGAATATAAACGAGAGTCTTTCGAGTTATTTTCTGAAATGCTAGATAACTTGAAGATTGAAGTGATTAGTATTTTAAGTAAAGTTCAGGTAAGGCAAGAGTCAGACGTTGAAGCAATTGAGGCACAACGAAGACGCGCTGAAGCTGAAAAAATGTTCGAGCATAAAGAAGCTAGCGCAGCGAGTTCAGCAGAAGAGGCTAGTGCTCCATCGAAACCTCAAACTGTTCAACGCCAAGGCCCTAAGGTTGGTCGAAATGAACCTTGCCCATGCGGCTCAGGCAAGAAGTATAAACAGTGCCATGGAAAACTCAATTAATAGAGTAAACGTTGCTGTTGGCGTCATTAGAAGGCCAACAGCAACGCATATATCTGGTACTTTTGAATACTTTGTGTGTAAGCGCAGTGCGCAGCAGCATCAAGGAAATAAGTGGGAGTTTCCTGGGGGTAAAGTAGATATCGGCGAAACTGTTGATGAAGCTTTATTTCGTGAATTAAAAGAAGAAATTGGTATTACAGTTACACAATCTTCTCCATTGTTAACGATTGATTTTGATTACTCTGATAAACAAGTTAGCTTGAATGTGTGTTTGGTTAATGAGTTTTTGAACGAAGCACATGGAGCTGAAGGACAAGAGTCAAAATGGGTTAGCTATAATGAGCTTTTGGCGCTTGATTTTCCCGCAGCCAACAAACCAATACTAGACGCACTAGCTAACCTCTAGAAAGTTAAGTTCTTTCGGGGTGTTAAAGTTAATAATTGGTGATGTTAGCCTTAACTCTCTTAAGCCTATTCCTTTTAAAAATTTACCCACAGACTTCGATTGATTGGTATCGCAAAGCGTTTCTTCAAGCTTAGCCACTATGTTGTCAGAGTATTTAATGAAGAAAGGTATTGGATGCCCTTGATAACTCACTGAAGCATACTTAGTTGATTCTGTATAACCAATTTCAAATAAGTGCTTAAGTTGTTTAGACGTTATTAAAGGGGTATCAACTGGTACAACTAATAGATCAGATTTCATCAACTTCAAACACGAATAAATACCACCAAGCGGCCCTTTGTTTGGAATGAGGTCTTCTATAAACTGAATGTGATGCTCTTGAAATGTTTCGTGGAGGATGGGTTTTCCTGAAACAATACACCTTTGAAGTCCTGCATCTTGCAGTACATCGAGCATGTGTTTTAACCAACTTTTTTTGTTATATTTCAGCTGAGACTTATCACACCCCATTCTACTGCTTTTTCCGCCACTTAGTACAAGACCAATAATATGTTTTTGCATAGTACATAAAGCCTTAGGGTATGAGTTCTATTGTTTCAATAATTGCTGAAGCGTTAATCATTTGCTGGAGTTCTGGTTTACATGAACCGCAATTCGTCCCGCATTTTAACTCCTTGCCTAGCTCATTAACGGTTTTAATACCTTTTTCTATCTTGTCTTTAATTGTTCCAGCTCTAACATTATGACAAGTACAAACGACAGCTCCTTGTTTAAAGTCTGCGTCAGCTTTTGCAGATAGAATTGCCCTAAGTCTCTCACTGGTTATTGAGGTTTCAAATAAGCTCTCGATCCATTCAATAGGTAATCGATTTAACTGGTCGTCACGTTCATTAAATTCAAAAGCTAAATATTGCAATTCATCATCTACTATTAAAGCTTGTACTTTGTATGCTAGCTTGTTTGAAAAAATCCATTCTCCAGTTTGATTAGCGATAGACTTGTGAAAGTTAGCATTTGGTGAGTGCGTTGAGGCTATTTCTGTGTGCTGACACCTTTGTTTCTTACTAGTTGCCCAATAAGCATCAGATACATGAAGGGGCAGTTCAAACTGAATTGAATTTGATCGCGCCTTGATAACCTTTTTATCTGGTTTTTGTGAACGACTGAATATGTTAATGAAACAATTGTATTGAACTTTACTTAGTTTTACCGCGGTTTGTTTACTTTCTGGTTGACCCGATATTGGGTCAGTTACACTTTCATAAAGTGAACTTACATTCCCTTTACTACTATTTGTTCTGTTCCAGTGAATGGGCATAAAGCAATGCGTTTTAGCAACATCATTAGTTAGTTTAACTGGCGCTTCAACATATCCGTTTGAAGATTCGACTTTAACAATATCTCCTTCAAATATCCCTAACTCACTCGCTTTTTGTGTGTTCACAAAAATGAAAGGAAAGGATTGATGGATATTTAATGTTGGCGCTAACCCAGTTCTTGTCATAGTATGCCAATGATCACGGCTACGTCCTGAATTCATTGTAAATGGATATTCTGCTGTAGGTTTTTGCTCTGGTAACCTAGGGGTAATTGCAATGAAATTTGCTTTTTTATTTGAGGTACTAAATTGATTGTTTTTAAAAACATTAGTCGAGTTACCATGACTATCAAAGGGCCATCTTTTGGGACTTAACGCATCATATTGTTGCTGATCTAAACCAACCAGTGGTGCCAAGTTAAGTTGTCTAACGCCGGCATTTAACACTTCCGTCATTTTTGCCCATTCTGCAAAAATTTGACTAGGGTGTGTAAAGTCAAATCCATCAAACCCCATACTATTCGCCACATCACACATTACTTCCCAGTCGTGTTTAGATTGCGAGTATTTTGGTAGAAAGCCTTTTTGCCTTGATATAGTGCGTTCTGAATTAGTGACGGTGCCATCTTTTTCACCCCAAGTGGTTGAAGGTAATAGAATATCAGCATATTTGGTTGTGTCAGTGTTTACGCAATCAGATACTACTACGCAATCACACTTTTCTAAGGCAGCTTTAATTTTGTTTCTATTAGGTAAGCTAACCATAGGGTTGGTAGCCATAATCCATATCGCTTTGATTTTGCCATTTGCAACGTTATTAAACATATCGACTGCTTTATCGCCTTCATATGTAGCGATAGTGGGCGAGCCCCAAAACGCTTTTACTTGGTTTTGATGTTCAACATTGTCTATATCTAAATGTGCTGCTAGTTGATTAGCTAATCCGCCTACTTCTCGTCCACCCATAGCGTTTGGCTGACCCGTTATAGAAAATGGGCCTGCGCCTTCGTATAAAAGCCTACCAGTCGCTAGGTGGCAATTTATAATACTATTACATTTATCTACGCCTGAATTTGATTGGTTAATACCCATTGAATAAAAACTAATGACTTTATGATTCTTTGCATATAACTCAAAAAACTCTTCAACAAGGTTTTTATCTAAATCACAAAATTCTGATACTTTGTCTAATGTCCAATGGGTACAAGCATTTAAAGCAACATCAAAATTATTAGTATGACTTTCAATAAAGTTATTATTAAGTAAATCATGACTATTCAAATACTGAAGTAGCCCATTAAATAACGCGGCGTCACTGCCTGGCTTTAATGCCAAATGTAAATGTGCGTCAACTGTACTTGCGGTTTTTCTAGGATCTATTACAACTAATTTGAAATTCGGATTTTTTAATCTTGCTCGTTCTATTCTTTGATAAAGAACGGGATGAGTCCAAGCAGCATTTGAGCCAATTAGAATCAATAAGTCGGTGTTTTCTAAATCATTGTAATCACAAGGTACAACGTCTTCACCAAAGGCTCTTTTATAACCGGCTACAGCCGACGACATACATAATCGAGAGTTTGTATCAATATTAGCGCTACCTATGTAGCCCTTCATTAATTTGTTCGCAACGTAATAGTCTTCAGTTAGGATTTGACCGGATACATAAAAAGCAACAGCGTCTGGACCGTGTTTGCTTATTATATTTTTAAACTTATCAGCAACATGTTTTATCGCTTGATCCCAACTTACTTCTTTACCTTCAATTGAGGGTGAGGCGATACGAGTGTCAGTATGTATAGTATCTAATAAATGCGTACCTTTAACACATAGTCTGCCATAATTTGCGGGATGGTCTGGGGTACCTTTAAGCGAGATTGGCTCACCAGATTGTATGCTTATATCGACTCCGCAACCTACACCACAGTACGCACAAGTGGAAGATACAAGAGACTGCTGCGGATAATTTGCACCAGTGTTGCCTAATATTTGTGCGGCCATGCTTTTACGCTACCGCATCATTCTTTTTTGAACTTGGTGATGCTTTTGTTCTTTTTACCGTTTCGATTTTCGCTTGTTTTTCATAAAGGAACGTTAATACTTGCGAGCGAAGATGATTGTATTCTGGGTCTTCAGCTAGTGATAATCTTTCTCTTGGGCGAGGTAAGTTAACATCAAGAATTTCGCCAACAGTTGCTGCAGGTCCATTAGTCATCATCACAATTCTGTCAGACAATAAAACAGCCTCATCAACATCATGAGTGATCATAACGACGGTATTTTTTAATTCATCTTGAATTTCCATTAATGAATCTTGTAAGTGTGCGCGTGTTAATGCATCTAATGCACCAAAAGGTTCATCCATTAACAACACTTCTGGTTGCATTGCTAGTGCTCTGGCAATACCAATACGTTGTTTCATACCGCCAGACATTTCATCTGGGCGTTTATTCATAGCATGGTCCATGTAAACAAGTTTTAAATTGTACTCAATCCAATCTTTAATTTCTGCCGCAGATTTAGTTTTACGAAAAACCTGCTTCACAGCCAATTCGACGTTCTGATAGGCTGTTAACCAAGGTAAAAGTGAATGATTTTGGAAAACTACTGCTCTTTCTGGACCTGGTGCATTTACTTCTTTATCTTTAAGAATTACGCCGCCTCTTTTTGCTTGTACCAAACCCGCGATCACATTTAAAACAGTTGATTTACCGCAACCAGAGTGACCGATAAGCGAAACAAACTCTCCTTTGTTTATCTTTAGGTCTACCGATTGTAGTGCGGTAAATTCGCCTTTCGGTGTTGGAAAAGTGACATCGATATCAGATATATTTAAAAAGGTTTTCATAATTTGTCTCTCTTAATTTAATGAGTCTTGCTCATTAGCAAAAATAGTTTGTTTACATCTACAGCTGGTAATTTAAAGTGCATTAACTACCTAGCAGCAGAGGCTTTATCCCATGAAACCCATCGTTGAATAACTAACATGGCTCTGTCCAAACAAAATCCTATTAACCCTATCACTAACACTGCAGTCATTATTCTGCTTAGTGACGAAGAGCTACCATTTTGAAACTCATCCCATATAAATTTGCCCAGTCCTGGATTTTGTGCCAGCATTTCTGCTGCAATCAGTACCATCCAAGCAATGCCTAGTGACATACGCATGCCAGTGAAAATAGCAGGGATAGACGCGGGTAGAACAATTTTTTGAATCTTTTTTATAGGTGATAACTGAAGCACTTTTCCTACATTTAGCCAATCTGAATCAACACTGGCCACACCAATTGATGTGTTAATAATCATTGGCCATATACAACAAAGCATCACAGTGATAACTGAATTGACGAATGATTTTGCAAAAAATGGGTCATCGCTCACGTAGGTAGCGCTTACTACCATCGTGACTAAGGGCAACCATGCTAAAGGTGATACAGGCTTGAAAATTTGAATGATTGGGTTCACAGCAGTATTAAATGCTGAACTTAAACCCAACAATACGCCAAGTGGAACTGCAAACACTGCCGCTAGGATAAAACCACTCATGACCGTAATTAAACTAGTAACTATTTGATCTAAAAATGTTTCTTTACCCGTGTAATTTCTGATCCTCGGCTCATATGTAGGATCTTTGGCAACGCGAGCTGCATTACGTTTTTCTTGACGCTCATAAAATGCATCAGCTTTCTCACGTTCGGCTACATGTTCATTATATAAACCGACTACTTCTTGTGCCACAGATTGTGGGCCAGGGAATTTTCCTAATGATGTATCAATTTGTTTTGCAGCTAAACTCCATAATAAAAGAAATACAACTATTCCAAAAATAGGGAGTGTTGCCACCTTAAGTGACGTAAAAATACGCTCACTTAAGGTTGCCTCTCCATCAGATGTCTTCCCGGTAAATTTATGGATTAAAGCATTCATAGTTTCTGACCTTGCTTCAAGCCAATCACTAAGCTTTCTAGATAAGCGTTTGGCTGGCTACCATCATAAGTAATGTTATCTATAAACTCTGTTTGAGGCGGTTTAAAACCAGTTTCTTTTACAAAGTCAGGAAACTCACTTGGACTTGCAAGGTCTTCAGCTATAAGCGATAAAGCTGCTGTTTTATATATATCAGGGCGATAGACTTTAGCCGCTGTTTCTTTATACCAAGCGTCAGGCTTGTCTTCGCTAATTTGGCCCCATCTACGCATTTGAGTCAGATACCAAATAGCATCAGAGTAATACGGGTAAGTTGCGTTATATCTAAAGAATACGTTAAAGTCAGGTACTGAGCGAACATCGCCTTTCTCATATTCAAATGTGCCAGTCATACTATTGGCAATCACTTCGTAATCTGCACCTACATAATTAGACTGAGACAATATTTTCACGGCTGCAGGTCTGTTTGCATTGTCATTTTCATCAAGCCATTTAGCTGCTCTTATTAATGCACGAACAATACGAACAGTAGTATTAGGATATTTTTCAGCAAATTCTTCTGTGATCCCAAATACTTTTTCTGGATTATTTTTCCAAATTTCATAGTCGGTAATAATGGGAACACCAATACCTTTAAAAACAGCTTGTTGATTCCAAGGTTCGCCTACACAGTAACCTTGTATGGTGCCAGCTTCTAATGTGGCAGGCATTTGTGGAGGAGGGGTGACTGATAAAAACACATCGGCATCTAATTGGCCCGAAGTATCACCTTTATGTGGGGCGTAGAAACCCGGATGTAAACCGCCCGCTGCTAACCAGTAACGAAGCTCATAGTTATGCGTTGAAACAGGAAACACCATACCCATGTTAAAAGGTTTGCCTGACGCTCTAATTTCCTCTACAACTGGTTTCAAGTAATCTGCTTTAACAGGAAGTTGAACACGACCATCTGCCTGTTTAGGCATATTCACTTTCATTTTTTCCCATACTTGATTAGAAACTGTAATGCCGTTTCCATTTAAGTCCATTGAAAATGGAGTAATAATATTTGCTTGCGTACCATACCCTATTGTTGCCGCTATTGGCTGACCAGCAAGCATGTGAGCGCCATCTAAGCGACCATCTACTACACCATCAAGTAGTACTTTCCAATTAGCTTGCGCTTCAATTGTTACGTATAGTCCTTCGTCTTCAAAATAGCCATTTTCATATGCTATTGCGATAGGTGCCATATCGGTGAGTTTAATAAACCCAAAGGTCAACTCTTCCTTTTCAGGATAACCAAGCTCTTCAGCAACACTACTAATTGAGACGACACATGAAGCGGCTGTGAAAAAACTAGAAATTAGCAGTTTTTTTAGTGATAGCATTTTTCTCTCCAAATAAAAAAAGCCCGTTTGCAATAGACTAAAAGTAGTCTGTTACAAGCGGGCTTCGATGCCATATGTAAATAATGAACGAATTTGTTTATAAAACTATTCGGTAATCATTCGACATAAAAATTATATATACAATAAATGATGAATATTTCTTATTTTGTTATTGTATATACAGTTCTTGTGCCAAAAATAATTTTCTTTATAAAACAGTCAGGTAGGTTGGTGTTTTTAATTTTTCTTAATAAAAAGTCACTTTAAAGGTGCAGTGGTGCACCATTGTGGTTTGTAACGTTGGTTATTGTTTCTCTGCGACTAATAACGCTTCAAGCTTATGTGCAGGAACAGGTTTGCTGTATAAAAAACCTTGAAAAACATCGCAACCTAATGCCTCTAGACAGTCTGCATGCTCAATAGATTCGACGCCTTCAGCCACAGGCACTAAATCTAATTCTAACGCTAAATTAATAATTGTTTTGACAATGCCTTTATCAATTTTGTTCTCAAGAATACTACTATTATCCAATATCAGGTTGCCATCCATAACATACTTATTAGAGGCCAAGTTTCCTTAGCTATACCAATAGAATTGCTGTCGATTCAATTCTTTTCGTTTTAGATATTGTTAAACCAGCGTTTACAAAATATTCCATAGGGTACGTTTATAGTATATTAAAACTTAATTTTACTAGCTGTAGCAAAAGCAATGTTGGCTTTATAGTAGGCAGCTTCACCAATAAAATGCGGATAGGTCGTCTCTTCCTGCCAAGTAATAACCTCACCGGTAAATAATTGAAAACATGGTTGACCATTATGTAATGGTTTAAAGTCGTTATTATGTAAATTTTCATGAATAACGGCTAATTTTTCAGTCTTACCATCTTCTAATGTACTTGGATATTCTACCTCTTTACCAAGCCAAAACGCCTCAACTTCTGGAAACGCGTTCACCTGTTTATCATTATACAATTGAACGAATTCAACTACTTTTTCAGTCATTGTAACTGTTTGATTGTAGACTTCTGCTTTTAATACGCCCTGTGGTTGCGCCCCCACTTCTATCATTACGCCCTTTTTTCCTATTGTGCATAAATAACAAAACTCAGAATATGACTGATTATTTTCAAATAGAATAATACTTTCTGGCATTTCTGATTTTACATATCTGGCTAACTGTTTATAAAACTCAGTATTATCAAGTATTATCAGTGTTGGACCCATATTGCTGGTAGTGTTGTGTATGTCTATTACGAAGTCAGTTGAAGGTTTATCTTTTGGGCCATATTGTTTGTTGAGTTCATGCGCGATTTTTTGTTCATTATTTAGGTTGTAGTCTGTTTTTGTAAATTCTTTCAGTTTGTCAGGTGTAAACTGCCGATTGAGATCTTCATCAGTAAACCTTACACATTTATCAATTGCCTCTTGATTTGCCAAAGCATAATGTATTTTTCCATTATAAATCGTATCTAGTGGGGTTTGGCAAACATTTGATTGCCAATTTTTAACCGCTTGGATCCCTGACATCTCGTTGCCATGAGTGCCACCAACTATTAGTAATTGTGAGATTTTTTCTTCGTAGTTCATGATTATTTTAGCGTCTGTAAGGTTTTGATAAGCACAATGCATTGTATCTTATATTAATATAGGAAAAATGCGCTAAGCAAAGAGGTAGCTTATCGATTAATTTCTAAAAAAAGAATCATCTGATAGATCATTGAGCATTGCTTCAATATCTTCAAGTTCACTTGGTGATAACCCTTTCTGAGGGGCCGCTTCAACAGAATTATCAATACTTGATACAATATGTTTTGATATATCTTCTTGTTTCAGACTGTTATCACTAATTGTATGTTCTTCATCAGCCCATTGGCCTAGGTCGATAAGTTGGCATCGTTTGCTACAAAAAGGACGAAATTCAGCGCTAGCATTCCATTCAACAATGGTTTTGCAATTGGGACAATTCACTTTCATATTTGGTGTGTTTTCTATTCTATTGGGTAAATTACGAATGTTGATTTAACAACAGGAAAGGTCAAACTCTACTGTGCTGCTTACCGCTTCACTTATGCCTGTTTGGCTATTGAAACGCATGAACTTAATACCATATCTATTTCGGCTACCACTAACAACTGGGTAAACGTCATCGGTCTCAGTTATTTGTATTCTAACTAACTCAATTTTTTCTTCTGCTGATCCTTGGTAGTAACCACCGTTACTCACTACATGCTGGAAAGTGGTTTTTTCACGTAAAAATGATAATAACATCGCTAAACTTTCATCAATTAATTGTATTTGACCAAGCCAGTTATTAACGTCAGCTTGTTTTGTTTCTTGGCTTGTTTTTAACCAGCAAAATAATATAGGTAGGTCAAAACTTGTTGCGCCACCTGGTATGCCAAAGCGTTGCTTAATATTATTTAAGAAACGGTCTTCTCGAAAGCTAGCACCTAACTTTTTGTTCTTTTTAATTTCAGCAGAATATTTATGCAAACTTTTGAGGGCAAGTTCTAGCGCTGTTTGATCAATGTCAGGGTGCTGTGACCACTGAACCAATTTTTTTTCATGTATATCTATGTCACGAACGAAGTCTGTTCTTAAATCAAGCCGTTCAATAAGGTCGATTATATTAAACAGTAAATCTAATACATGAAGGTATTCATATTCGGATTGAGCATGTTGGGCTTGTTTGATTTGAGAAAAAAGTTGCTCTAGTCGCAAGTAGTTTCTCACTTTTTCACAAAGTGGAAATTCGTAAAGTGCGACCGACATTTAAACCTCCTAGTATTTATTATTCTTATAATTGATTACTTTGTTGATGATATTCTACACAAAAAGAGGCAATCGAACATGTATATTTAATATATTGAATAAAAGTGAGCTAATTTATTAATTTTCACTGCTCATATTAAGCATTTTAAAATGAAGTGCGTCAACTTGCCCTATTAAATGTTGTTTGTCCTTACTATTATCTAAAATGATGTCTGATAATTTTATTTTTTCGTCTCGCGGCATTTGCGCTTTTATAATACTTTTTATTGTATTTTCAGAGCTACTCGCATCCCGCTCTAACGTTCTTGAAATTTGTAAATCAACGGGAATATCAACTAGTGCATTTATCTTCGTTAGCGTATGCAAATTATTTTCAAATAAAAGAGGAGCAGATAAAACACAATATTGTGACTTTGCCGAGTTTAATTGGTTCAGTAATTCTATTCTAATTAAAGGGTGTAAAATGTTATTAAGTGTATCTTTAGCATTAACACTTTCAAAAGCGATTTGTCTTAATTTAGCCCTATCTAGTGTTTTATCTTGTTGTAAGATATGTTCACCAAACTCATTAACTAATGCATTCAGCCCTTTACTATTTGGTTCTACAACCTTTCTTGCGACTAAATCTGCATCAATAATTTCGATACCTTTTGTAGCCAATTGGTTTGTAACCGTAGTTTTGCCACAACCAATACCACCGGTTATACCTAAAATATTTTTTGCTTTTAGTTTGGGAATGTTAAAGTTATCGCTCATAAAGTTGATAAATACCAATTAGCAATTTCAGAGCCATATAGCATGGTAATAAAGCCTGCTATTGCTAAGTAGGGACCAAAGGGAATGGCCATACTTGTAGATTCATTCTTTTTAAACATCAAAGAAATACCTATTATTGCTCCTACTAATGAAGACAACAATATAACAATGGGTAAATGCTGCCATCCCACCCAAACCCCAATGGCGGCGAGTAATTTAAAGTCACCGTAACCCATGCCTTCTTTACCGGTTAAAAGTTTAAATATCCAATAAACTGAAAATAGACTTAGATATCCTAATGCCCCACCAATGATAGCGTAAGCGGTATTCATGCTAGGCGAGTGCGCCGCTACTAGCAGGCCAATCCATAACATTGATAACGTTAACACATCGGGTAAAAACATTTCATCAAGGTCGATAAATGTCATAGCCACTAACAGCCAAGTACAAAAAATAAAACCAAATGCAATGAGGTTAAACCCAAGCACGCTTGCTACCCATACGCTCAGCAATGCAGTTAAAAGCTCTACAAAGGGGTACCTGATTGATATTGGTGATTTACAATTGCTACACTTTGCGCCCAAAAACAACCAGCTTATAACAGGTATATTTTCCCAAATTTTTATTTTGTGTCCACATTTAGGGCAACTCGAGTCGGGCTTGATTAAATCGAACCTTTCTCGAGTATTGTGCGTTGTTTCTTTTGAAGTATGCGCATCAATTTCGTCTTGCCAATTGTTTTTCATCATAATGGGTAGTCTGTAAATAACTACATTCAAAAAGCTACCAACTAGCAACGAGAATACAAATACGAAACCTAGATAAAACGGTGTGGATTCTGCAAGGAGGTCAAACATGAATGGCCTTATTAGTTGTTGACGCGCAATGCGGGACAAATTATAGACGTTATTAAATCAATCATTACGTTATATTACCGGCTATACTAACGACTGTTTTGGAAATAAAAAAGGCTTAATGTCAATAAGCCTTCTTTATTATAAGTTACGGAGGTTTTTAAAGTATTTTTAGTCAGGTAATTTAAACCACTGCTCCCATTTCGAATATGGGTAAATACATAGCAATAATTAGCCCACCAATCACCACGCCTAATACAGACATAATCAATGGCTCTAATAAAGCGGTTAAGCCATCAACCATATCATCTACTTCTGCTTCGTAAATACTTGCAACTTTACTCAGCATCTCGTCTACCGCACCTGATTCTTCACCAATCGCAACCATTTGATTAACCATATCAGGAAAAACGCCTGTTGCTCTCATTGCAACATTCATTTGCGTACCGCCGGATACTTCTTTTTTTATGTACATAATAGCTTCCCGAAAAACACCATTACCCGACGCACCTGCCGCTGATTCTAGCGCGCCAATTAAAGGCACACCGGCTGCGAAAGTTGTAGAAAGTGTGCGAGTAAAACGTGCAATAGAGGCTTTCACTAGAATATCGCCAATAATGGGGAGTTTCAGTAATCGAGCATCTACTATATCTCTTAATTTAAGCGATTTTCGGTGCGCATTTCTAAATAAATATCCACCCAGTACAGCGCCGATTAAGATAAAAATACCGTAAGTCTGTACAAAATTGGATAGTGCCAATACCATAAGCGTAAACGCGGGTAATTCAGCGCCAAAGCCTGCAAAAATTTCTTGGAATTGTGGGACAACAAATATTAATAATATGATAGTTACAATAAGGGCAACAACTAACACCGCTATTGGATAAAACATTGCTTTTTTAATTTTTGATTTCAGCGCTTCGGCTTTTTCTTTGTAAACTGCTATTCGGTCGTAGATTGTTTCTAATGCACCAGATTGCTCACCCGTATGCACTAAATCACAATAAAGTGCGTCAAATTGCAAAGGAAATTTTCGTAATGAAGAGGATAAGGTATTACCCGATTTGACGTCGTTCGTTACTTCGGTCAACATTTTTCTTGCTGATTCTTTATTATGCCCTTGTGCTATCATTTCTAAACTTTGAATAAGGGTCACGCCTGCGCCAAGCATCGTTGCTATTTGTCGTGAAATAACGCAAATATCTGCTTGGGTAACTTTGTCTTTTCTTTTAAATAATGGACTAGATTTCTTTTTTACAGATGTGGCTGAAATACCTCTACTTCGCAATAAGTTTTTAGCCTCAACAATGTTCTTGGCAATAATTTCGCCTTTCCCTTTGCGGCCATTCTTATCGAGTCCAGTCCAAATAAAATCTTGAGTTGCTGTTGCCATTTAGATCACCAAAGCAAAGAAGGTTAAGGAAAAAAGCCCAGATAAACTGGGCTTTAGACGCTTGATATCTATCACTAAGCTAAATTAGCAAAGTGTTGATGGGTCACATACAGTAGCCCAAGAAACCGTTCCGTTTGCAAGAGTAGGCGTCAATTCAATATCTGCGCCGTTTAAACCAGCATCAGTTGCGGCCGTTGCAGTAATTACACCGTCAACTATTGCAAGACCAACCACACCCGCAGCGGCTGTAACAGTAGACGGGATACCGTTTTGACCCGCATCACATGTGGCCACTCCACCTTCAACTTGAGCACACACTTCTACAGCCGACTTAGCAGCAGCAGTTGCATTGATTACTTCGGTAAATTTAGCTTTATCGGTGTAGTTGTTGTACGCAGGTAAAGCGATTGCAGCAAGAATACCAATAATGGCAACCACAATCATAAGCTCGATTAGGGTAAAACCCTTTTGATTCGTTTTAATAGTAGACAAGTTCATCTTAATTCTCCAAGCGTCGTTGAACGCGTATTTAACATGTAGTTTAAAAACGGCTACAGATGTACAACTAGGTTGCGTTTCTTTCACCTCGGAACTAAGTATATGTCGGGCAAGTGTTATGTGAAGTATGCACGCTTATACCTTAGTGTTGGATATGACACATGGAATGTCTTATCAACCGCTGTTCCTGTATGTATTAACGGCAACAAAAAGGTATCTTTAAGGTATATTTACACTATTTTTTGATTAATAGAGATAGATCAATAGCTTTCACGTTTTTCGTAATAGCACCTGTTGATATGAAGTCGATTCCAACATTTGCAAGCTCTTGTAGTCTTTCAACCGTTATGTTGCCACTGACTTCTAGCTTACACTGCTGTTGATTTATTAAAACTGCATCGCGGATCAGTTCTGTAGAAAAATTATCAAGCATTATAATATCTGCATTTGCATTTATGGCTTGTTTTAGCTCATCCAGTGTTTCCACTTCTACTTCAACCTTTACTTTTGGATGCATTTGTTTGGCCTTTTTAATGGCATTTGCAATTGAGCCGCATGCTTGAATATGATTTTCTTTTATAAGAAACATATCAAATAATCCAACGCGATGATTTTGTCCCCCACCACAAGATACGGCATATTTTTGAGCTTGACGAAAGTAAGGAATTGTTTTTCTAGTATCAAGTAATTTGACGTTTGAATTAGTTAATTGCTTAACATAATGATTGGTTGTTGTAGCGGTTGCGCTTAAAAACTGCAAAAAGTTTAGGGCAGTCCGTTCGGCGGTCAGTATTTCTTTTGCTTTGCCTTCAATTTTACATAATGTGGTTTGCTCAGAAATAGCATCCCCATCTTTACAATACCAAGTTAGCTTGGCGTTTGAGCAAACTGTGCTAAATGCTTTCGTTGCCCAAGCG
The DNA here is from genome assembly GCA_002338515.1 of Glaciecola sp. UBA1851. Lineage (GTDB taxonomy): Bacteria > Pseudomonadota > Gammaproteobacteria > Enterobacterales > Alteromonadaceae > Glaciecola. The sequence continues at coordinate 19,675 of DDIL01000043.1, forward strand.
CTGCCACATACAATTATGTTGTCGCGGGTAATAATTTCTGCCTCAACAACTGATGTATCTGGTATTAGATTAGCGGTAATATCATTTTTTAATAGTGCATCAAGACAATTTGTGTCGTGATAAAAGTTAAGAGGATTACTACTTAAATCTTCTATCAGTGCTGCCCGGACATCCTGCTCAACATTTATCTGATATCGGCTTAACAGCATTTCAATTTTCCTCCATATTTAATAAGGCGCGGATTGTACCTGCGTAAATGCATTCAGACAACGTTTCAGGAGGACGAAATAATAGGTAATTAGTGTTAATACATGTATATGCAAAGAAATTATTTGTTTAGACAAGTCAACTACTGCCATATTAGTGGAAAGTATTATACTCTGGTATTAACATAATTTTAAAAACAAAAGTTAGGAATATCATGACGCTGTTTACGCTATTAATTGTTATGGCACTTGAGAGGGTGACAACTAAGTCAAAAAGGTTTCATATTGCTAATATCGCAGAATCGTATTTTAATTTTTTTCAAAGATTATCTTGGCTAAATTCAGAAAATAAAAAGTTTGGTAGTAATATTTTTGATATTTTGTTAATGGCTGGTATACCGGCATTAATTGTACTTTTGGCGATTCAATATCTACCCGGTTTAATTGTTTTTTGCTTATACCTTTTAGTGCTTTGGATATGCTTAGGTTGTCCAGTCACTAGAAATACATATAGGCGTTACATGCAAGCAGCTAATCGAGACGATTTTGAAGCGTGTTCGCTATACAGTGAAAAATTCGGTGTGGAAGGTGGAGAACTCTCAAGTGTTGGCAAGCAATTGGTGCTTGTTAATTATCGTCAATATGCAAGTGTAATTATCTTTTTTGTATTTTTGGGGCCAGCAGGTGTTATTTTTTATTCACTATGCAAAGAATGGTATTTATTGAGTAAAAAGAAACATTCTGATGTTTTGAATAATATTAATACTTCACACGTGGATGAATCGTTGGAAGAAAACGTGAATGATTCGAATAATAATGACAACGTTGAAGCATTGTCTTACATCGTAAATAATGATGAATCGCCTTTTCAAAAAGAATATATTCAATCTCAAACCTTGTTGTCATATCTCGATTTTATTCCAGTAAGACTTACATCATTTGGTTTTCTATTAGTAGGGCATTTCAGTAAAGGTTTACCAATTTGGCTTGGTGCCTTGTTAGATTTAAAAATAAATTCCTATGAACTGTTAGCAAAGGTTGCCAAAGCCAGTGAAGAACCAGAACCTTATGTAAAGCCTTATCTTCAAGAGCCTTTACAAATGGTTAAGCTGGTAAAAAGGAATGTTTTATTTTTAATTATGGCAATTTCAATTATGACTATGGTCGGACTTCTTGGGTAATCCCTTTACTTTTTCCAAAAGTCGCTTAAACTTGCATTGGTTAATTGGTAATACCAATATTATTTTAGGTTGGTATTCATTAATATGACTGTTAGTGTATAAAAACGAAAATTGTAAGTGAAGCAACCGTTTTTGGTTTAGGAATCGATATGATTAAACAAGCAAAACTTTCAGAAGTAATTACAGAGCGATTAGAGTCCATGATAATTGATGGGACACTTGCTGCTGGAGAAAAGCTTTTGCCAGAACGTGAACTTGCATCGAAATTTAACGTGTCTCGCCCTTCCTTGCGTGAAGCCATTCAAAACCTTCAAGTTAAGGGATTAATAGAACGCAAACAGGGTGGAGGAACGTTTGTATCTCAGCATCTTAACCATCGTCTTTCAGACCCTTTGTTGGCATTAATATCTACTCGTCCAGAAACGCAATTTGATTTACTTGAATTTAGACACGCTCTGGAGGGAATGGCTGCATTTTATGCAGCACTACGCGGGCAACCATCTGATATAGAAAATTTAGAAAATGCGTTAGCTAAACTACAAAATGCCGACGTTGAACATAATTTAGAGGAAGAAGCTCAAGCTTTGGGCGATTTTTATTTTGTCATGGCAAAAACTTCTCAAAATATCGTGTTAGTTCAGATTATGCAAGCCATGCGTGAGATGTTGGTTGAGAATGTAAGGCAAAACCTGGCAATGTTAAGAAAGGGCGCAGATGTTGAGCCTATTATTAGACAACAACGTGAAGAAATTGTTGCCGCAATCGCGACTGGAAATCCAGAGCAGGCACGAAACGCAAGCCAAGCTCACTTAGCTTTTATTGAACAAGCACTGTTAGAAATTAACAGGCAAGATGCAAAAGTGCAAAGAAGTCTAAGACGCATTGTTGTTCAATAATAATTAGTTAGAAATAAGAAGTTACAAAGTAAATATTTGTTATTCGATAATAAGTAGAAACATCGATAAATACGAATTTAAAATTGTTCATTCATAATAAAATATTTGGAGTGAACAGTTTTGCATAATAGCTAAAATATTAGTTATGCTCATGGTTGAGTGCGTATATTTTTGTGTATGAAAAATAGAAACACAATTTCAACGAGTAGTACATTTTGAAAGTTTGAACCTAGTGGGTAGCAGTTTTTAAAGCTTAAGTGAAACGTTAATTTAATAATTAACCAATCAACACTTTTGCATTGAAACCCTTGTAGAATCAGACTACACGATAGCCACTGTTTGAATATCATTTATGATAATTCAGACGACTTGAAATATAAAATAGGAAAAAACTATGTCGGATATAAAGCAACCTGATGTTGACCCGATTGAAACTCAGGAATGGATCGAGGCACTTGAAGCCGTTTTAGAAGCTGAAGGGGTCGATCGCGCTCATTTTTTATTAGAATCTCTAATAGAAAAAGCTCGCAGAAATGGGGCACATTTGCCTTATGACGCCACGACTGCGTACATAAACACCATACCTGCAGGCCAAGAGCCGACCATGCCTGGTGATCAAACAATTGAGACAAAAATCAGAAATGCTATCCGTTGGAATGCTATGATGATGGTATTGCGAGGCTCTAAAAAAGACTTAGAGCTTGGTGGACACATTGCCAGTTTTGCATCATCGGCTATGTTATACGACGTAGGTTTTAACCATTTTTTCCGCGCACCAAACGATAACGATGGTGGCGATTATTTATTTGTGCAAGGGCATGCTTCACCTGGTATTTATTCTAGAGCGTTCATTGAAGGGCGATTAGAAGAAGGTCAGTTAGACATGTTCCGTCAGGAAGTTAAGGGCGGAGGCTTATCTTCTTATCCTCACCCTAAACTGATGCCAGACTTTTGGCAATTCCCAACTGTATCTATGGGTTTAGGACCCATGCAGGCCATTTACTTAGCCCGTTTCTTAAAATATTTAACCAACCGTGGTTTAAAAGACTGTTCAGCACAGCGAGTTTGGTGCTTTATGGGTGATGGCGAAGTTGATGAGCCAGAGTCATTAGGTGCAATCGGTCTTGCTGCACGTGAAGGGTTAGATAATCTAACTTTCGTTATTAACTGTAACTTGCAGCGCTTAGATGGCCCAGTGCGTGGCAATGGTAAAATTATCCAAGAGCTTGAAGGCACATTCCGCGGTGCTGGTTGGGAAGTAATAAAAGTTATTTGGGGTCGCTATTGGGATGCATTATTAGCCCGTGATACGCATGGCAAATTACTTGATGTCATGAATGAAACGGTTGATGGTGAGTATCAAAACTACAAGTCTAAAGGCGGCGCTTATACTCGTGATAACTTCTTTGGTAAGTATCCAGAGTTGAAAGATATGGTAGCTAATATGTCTGATGAAGATATTTGGCGCTTAAATCGTGGCGGACACGATCCAGTAAAGGTTTATGCTGCTTATAAACGCGCGACAGAAACAAAAGGCCGTCCACAAGTCATATTGGCTAAAACTGTAAAAGGTTATGGTTTAGGTGACGCAGGTGAAGGTAAAAATATTGCACACAACGTGAAGAAAATGGACGTTGAGTCTGTGAAGATTTATCGTGACCGGTTCAATATTCCAGTTTCAGATGACGATATTGAAAGCTTCCCTTACTATAAGTTTGAGAACGACAGCCCTGAAATGAAATACTTGCTTGAAAAGCGAGAAGCCTTACACGGATTTATGCCTAAGCGTTTAGCCAAATCAAGTGTTGAATTACCAGCTCCGCCTATGAAAGCGTTTGAAGCGGTAACTAAAGGTTCAGGCGAGCGCGAAATTTCTACTACTATGGCGTTCGTTCGCGTGTTAACCGCTATGCTTAAAGATAAACAAATGGGCAAACACGTTGTGCCAATTATTCCAGATGAAGCGCGTACATTTGGTATGGAAGGCTTGTTCCGTCAGGTAGGTATTTATTCTAATGTTGGCCAAACTTATGTGCCGCAAGATAAAGACCAAGTAGCTTATTACCGAGAAGATAAGAAAGGGCAAGTATTACAAGAAGGCATAAATGAATTAGGCGCCATGTCTTCATTTGTTGCTGCAGGGACATCTTATTCACTAAATGACTTGCCAATGCTTCCGGTCTACATTTATTACTCAATGTTTGGATTCCAACGTGTAGGTGATATGGCATGGGCTGCCGGTGATTCTCAGTGTCGAGGTTTCTTAATTGGTGGTACTGCTGGAAGAACGACTCTAAACGGAGAAGGTTTACAGCACCAAGATGGACACAGTCATATACAAGCTGGATTAATTCCAAACTGCGTAAGCTATGACCCAACTTATGGTTATGAAGTAGCGGTGATTGTGCAAGACGGTATTCGTCGGATGCTAGAAGATCAAGAAAACGTGTTCTTCTATCTGACGGTGATGAACGAAAACTATGTTCAGCCTGAAATGCCCAAAGGCAGTGAAGAAGGTATTCTTAAAGGAATCTATTTACTGGATACTTTAGGTGAGTCTAAAGCAAAAAATCAAGTTAAGTTACTTGGCTCAGGTACTATTTTAGAACAAGTGAGAGAAGCTGCTCGTATTTTAAGTGATGATTACAATGTGACCTCTGAAGTATACAGCGTGCCGTCATTTAACGAGTTAGGCAGAGACGGAATAGACTGTGACCGCTTCAATATGAGAAACCCTAAAGCTAAACAAAAAGTGCCATACATTACTGAATTATTATCTGAAGGTAATGACGGTCCAACTATTGCTGCTACTGACTATATTAAGAGTTATGCTGACCAAGTTAGAAACTTTGTTCCAGGCTCATATAGAGTATTAGGAACAGATGGCTTTGGCCGTTCAGATAGCCGACCTAACTTAAGAAGACATTTTGAGGTTGACGCTCAAAACGTTGCCTACGCTGCCCTTTATGAATTGCATAAAGCAGGCAAAATTGATGCCAAAGCTCTAGCAAAAGCTCATAAAGAGTTAGAGATAGACGGCGACAAAATTAACCCACTTTACGCTTAATTAGGAGAACAATCATGGCAGATTTAAAAGACATTATTGTACCTGACGTTGGCGGTGAAGAAGTTGAAATCATCGAAATATGCGTGGAAGTAGGTGAGTCAGTTGAAGCGGAAGCCGCCTTCGTTACTGTTGAAAGTGACAAAGCGAGTATGGATATACCGGTTCCTTTTGATGGAACAATTACCGAAATAAGTGTCGCTGTTGGTGATAAAATCAAAGAAGGTGATTTGTTAGGTAAAGCGCAAAGCGGTGCGTCTGCGCCTGCTGCTGAACCTGCACCCGCAGAGGCTCCTGCTCAAGCAGCACCTGCCGCTCCTGCAGCTAGTGCAAGTAAAATTATTGAAGTAATGGTTCCTGATATTGGCGGTGATGAAAACGTTGATATTATCGAGCTACTAGTTAGCCCTGGTGACACAGTGGCTGAAGAAGATGGCTTGATTACGCTTGAAACTGATAAAGCAACCATGGACGTGCCAGCCCCTCAGGCAGGTAAAGTGGTTGAAATGAAAGTTGCTGTTGGCGATAAAGTATCTGAAGGCACATTAGTCTTGATGCTTGAAGTTGGCGACGCTTCTTCTAGTACTGAAGCTACAGCACCTGTTGCTTCGGCACCTGTAACAGAACCACCAGTAACATCACCAGAAGCATCAGCGCCAAGTGCAGGGCCATCAATTATTGAAGTGACGGTTCCTGATATTGGTGATGATACCGATGTTGATATTATTGAGGTATTGGTTGCGCCAGGCGATACAGTCGCTGAAGAAGATGGCTTGATTACGCTTGAAACCGACAAAGCAACAATGGACGTACCTTGCCCAAAAGCAGGTAAAGTCGTTGAATTGAAAGTTAAAGTAGGTGATAAAGTATCGGAAGGTTCTTTAGTGTTGACCTTAGAGGTAGAGGGCGCACAAGCTGCCACCCCTGCACCACAGGCTCAAGCAGCTTCAGCGCCCGCTGCTTCTGCTCCAGCCGCTGCACCTGCGCCAAAAGCACCACCAGTGCCACATCACCCTTCTGCTGGAGAAAAAAGTAAGACTGGCAAAGTGCACGCTTCTCCGTCTGTAAGAAGATTAGCTAGAGAATTTGGGGTAGATTTAACTCAAGTTGGTGGAACTGGCCGCAAAAATCGCGTCTTGAAAGAAGACGTTCAGTCATATGTTAAATATGAATTATCAAGACCAAAAATGACGCCTGGTACAAATGTATCAAGTGGTTCGGGCGGTTTACAAGTATTACCACCACCAAAAGTAGATTTCTCTAAGTTTGGCGAAGTGGAAGAAGTTGCCTTAACGCGTATTCAGAAATTATCTGGTCCTAACTTGCATCGTAACTGGGTAACTATTCCACACGTGACGCAATTTGACGAAGCAGATATTACTGATTTGGAAGCTTTCCGTAAGGAGCAAAACCAATTAGCTGAAAAACGAAAGCTGGGTGTAAAAATCACGCCACTGGTATTTATGATGAAAGCGGTTGCAGATGCATTAAAAGTCTATCCAACTTTCAATTCGTCATTGTCTGAATCGGGCGAAAGCTTGATAATGAAAAAATACTTCCATATTGGCATTGCAGTTGATACGCCAAATGGCCTTGTTGTGCCAGTTGTTAAAGATGTCGATAAGAAGGGTGTAATGGACATTTCCAGAGAATTAATGGAAATTTCGGCCAAAGCTCGCGACGGAAAACTAAAATCTGCAGACATGCAAGGTAGTTGTTTTACTATTTCTAGTTTAGGTGGAATTGGTGGAACTGGCTTTACGCCAATTGTTAATGCACCAGATGTTGCTATTTTAGGTGTTTCTAAATCAGAGATAAAACCAAAGTGGAATGGCAAAGACTTTGATCCAAGGTTAATGTTGCCATTATCATTATCATACGATCACCGTGTAATAGATGGTGCGCTTGCTGCGCGGTTTGCTGCGCATTTAGCCGGCTGTTTAGCAGATATTCGTCGCATATTATTGTAATATGCGGTCGAAATTAAACAGGGCAAGATAATTAATAAAATGTTGTTGCCACTTTTATTTTAAAAGTGGCTTTCATTTAAGAATTGCTTAACAAACATTCATTGCTGCACTAGATGCGGCGTAAATAGAATAAAAATTTTGAGGTCATGCCAAGATTATGAGCGAAATTAAAACACAATTAGTGGTACTAGGTGCGGGCCCAGGCGGCTATTCAGCAGCGTTTAGAGCAGCCGACTTAGGCATAGATACTGTACTAGTTGACGCGCGCGAAACACTAGGTGGAGTATGTTTAAACGTAGGTTGTATTCCTTCGAAAGCATTGCTTCACGTTGCAAAGGTTATTCAAGAAGCTAAGCATTTAGCTGACCACGGCATTACATTTGGTGAGCCAACTTTTGATCTTGATAAAATTAGAGCGATGAAAGACGGCGTAATTGGTCAGTTAACAAAAGGCCTAGGCGGTATGTCTAAAATGCGTAAAGTTCAGCACATACAAGGCTACGGTAAATTTACTGGCGCAAATACTCTTGAGGTGGAAGGTGCAACAGGAAAAACGACTATTAGTTTTGACAACGCAATTATAGCAGCAGGCTCTGAGCCTGTTAGTTTGCCATTCATTCCAAAAGATGATGACCGCATCATGGATAGCACTGGTGCACTAGAGCTTAAAGATATCCCTGAAAAAATGCTTATTCTTGGCGGTGGTATTATAGGTCTAGAAATGGGTACGGTTTATCATGCTCTAGGTAGTCAAATTGACGTAGTTGAGTTTTTAGATCAACTTGTTCCTGCTGCTGATAAAGACATCATGAAAGTTTATATGAAAACTATCAAAAACAAATTCAACACTATGCTAGAAACAAAAGTAGTAGCAGTTGAATCAAAAGATGATGGTGTTTATGTAAGTTTTGAAGGAAAGCAAGCGCCTAGCGAACCAGTTCGTTATGATCGCGTGCTTGTAGCGGTTGGTAGAACACCAAACGGTAGTTTAGTTGACGCACAACAAGCGGGTGTAGAAGTGACTGACCGCGGTTTTATCAATGTTGATAAGCAAATGCGTACTAATGTTTCTAATATTTTTGCAATAGGTGATTTAGTTGGACAACCTATGTTAGCGCATAAAGCTGTGCATGAAGGTCACGTAGCGGCAGAAGTAATATCTGGCAAGAAACATTACTTTGATCCTCGTGGTATTCCTTCAGTCGCATACACTGAGCCAGAAATCGCTTGGGTTGGTTTAACCGAGAAAGAGGCGAAAGAGCAGGGCGTAAACTATGAAACGGCTACTTTCCCTTGGGCAGCATCAGGTCGAGCTATTGCTTCAATGGCAACCGACGGTATGACTAAGATGATCTTTGATAAAGACACAGCTCGCGTTATTGGTGGTGCTATCATAGGTACAAACGCTGGTGAAATGCTAGGTGAGATTGGTTTAGCAATTGAAATGGGTGCTGACGCAGAAGATGTTGCGTTGACTATCCATGCTCACCCAACGTTAAATGAATCAATTGGTTTAGCGAGTGAAATATTTGAAGGTAGTATTACCGATATGCCTAATCCAAAGGCAAAAAAGAAGTAATTTGAAATTCTATTAATATTTAGTCAATCTAAATTAGATCGAACAAAAGGAACCTAACAAGGTTCCTTTTTTGTTTTGACTAGTCATCCGTTTATACGTTTAAATATTAAATCTATTGCCAAATCCTAGATACCATGTAAATTGTGGTTATAATGCAGCTGTCTTATTAATTATAGGTATCAACTACTTATGCAACAGATGGAGTTTTTTGAAATACCCAGTCCTTGCATAGGGGTCTGTGAGTCGGGCCCAAGAGGGTATTGCATAGGTTGTTATCGAAGTAGAGAAGAGCGCCAACATTGGCATTCAGTGGATAATGCAACAAAACGTATTATAGTTACTGCCTGTAATAGGCGCAAAAAAGCATACTTAGCTAAGCAATCTAAAAATCAAAACTCAGAAACGCATTTTCAGCAAGGCGACCTCTTCTAACTTGAGTATATTACCCAGTAATCAGGTATATACTTAGCCACCCTATTTAATCTAACAACATCCTATACTCTTAATTGCGAAAGTTACAATACAGTAACGACTAATGATAAGAGCTATGATATGTCTATGATGCCTATAATAAAGTTCGCCAACAAGAGCTTTACTCTTCCTGAAACCTGTTTGAAGTTAAGAGAGTTGCTTGATGATCCTCGTTCTGGCGTAAAAGAAATGGCGCAGGTGATGTCTGTTGATCCTTCTTTGAGTGCGAAAGTTTTGCGATTAGCAAACAGTGCTCTGTTTCGCTTTACTAAACAAGTTACTAGTGTACCCAAGGCATTAAGTATTATTGGTGGTGAAGCCGCTTATAATATTTCTATGGCTGAAACTGCTAATTTAGCGTTTAAGTCTTTTACATCAGATTTGCTAGATTTTAATACGTTCTGGGAAAAATCGGTTAAAACCGGACTGATTGCTCAAGCTATTGCTCAACAAATGCATGAACGAGGTAGTGAACGCTTTTTTGTCATGGGCATTTTAATGAACTTAAGTGAGTTGGTGTGTGCCACCAAGTTAGATAAGAAATATCTTAAATATATAGAACTGCAAAAAACACAGTTGCCACTTGAATCACAAAGGCAGGTATTTGGTTTTACTTTTAGTAGTTGCTCAGGTTTGATTCTTGAAAACTGGAAATTGCCAGAAAATTTATCTAAAAGTTTAACCATGCTGAGTTTGTTTGATCATCAGCAATTAGGTAAAGATGAAAGTATTCTATATTTGGCTTCTACTATGGCAAATTTAGAGAAAGGACAAGAACTATTAACTGACCCAAATATTAACTTACAAACTGTTCAATCTATTGGCTTAAATGACTATGAGTATGATATCATTTTACAATTCGCGCAGTCAGAAACAAGCAAAATAGCAAAAGCTTTTAACTAAAAATTAAACACTGCGCGCCACAACAATAATTATGACGCGCTATGTTGAAAATACCCTTTATACTGATAATAATTTTAATTTTTTTTTCTGTTTCATTTAAAGCAAATGGACAGGCCAAGGCTTCAGATTTTTTCAAAGGTCTTAGCAAAGAAAAAAATCTAATTGAAGCGTTGTATTCTGCAAATCGTAAAACCCCAAAAAAAGAAATAGTGCCATTCACGCTTGCCGGAGAAGCTGGTTTGTTGACTACTTCGGGTAATACAGACACCAGCATTATTAAATTAGCTTTTGAGTCTAATCATGAATTACCTGATTGGAGTAATCGCTATGAAACGCGTTTTCTACAAAGAGTTAATACACTAAATAACACCGATACAAAAGTTGAGACAACCCGCGTCGAAATATCTGCTCAATTTGACTATAAACTACTTCAGCCTAGCAATAGGTTATTTGCTTATGTGGAATATGATGATAATCAATTTAACCGATTGAGAGATCAATCATCAGTTGTGGTTGGGTGGAGCCAAGTAGCTTGGAAACAAGAACAATCGGAACTTCGATATAGTATAGGTCCGGGTTACAGTCGTTTTGTTCAAGAAAGAGATGATATTACCATTGAAGAGCTTATTGTAAGAGGCACTGTTTTCTATAATTATACGTTTAGTGAAAATACTCGTTTTAGGCAAAGTATTTCTGCCGAAATGGGGGAAATTATTACAAAAGCCAAATCTCAATCGTCAATCACTGCAAAAGTATTTGAAAAGCTCGCAATGAAGTTAAGTATTAACGTAGTGTTTAACGATAATGTTGCCGAACAAGATAGTAATGTGTCTACAGAAACCAGCGTTTCTATGGTTTATCAATTCTTTTAATAGGCATGTATTTAATCAACTTTTAAAGACTAAGCTTGAAAAATAAAAATATCCCTATAAACTGCGCGGCAAATCGAACAACATTTGAACATTATTCCTGGTTAAGATTGGTTTAACGGGGCTTACAGAAAAAGGAAGTGTAATGAAAAAACAATTAATTATTGCAACTATATTAAGTGGCGTTTTAGCCGCTCCAACTTTAGCTGAAGATAAAGGGCTAACTATGGATGGAGAGTTTGGCTTCATCTTTACCACTGGTAATACAGATACTACCTCAGCTAGCGCTGGTTTAAGTGCAAAACATGAACTAGAAAAATGGAGTAACGAGTATCTTATTGAAGGATTATATAAGAAAGATGAAATTAACGATGTTGAACAAACATCTGCACAGAAATTTTTTGCTTCAGCTCAAGGTAACTACAAGTTAGAAAACCCTAACCATCGTTTGTTTGCATTTGCTTCATATGAAGATGACCGTTTTAGCAACTTTAAATACCAAGGTACATTAGCCGGCGGTTGGAACCAAAAACTTTGGGAAGATGAAAAAAGCTCTTTCGATTACAGTATTGGTCCGGGTTACTCGTTTGCTGAAGATCAACTTGGTGAAGATGTTAGTGGTGTAATTGTTCGTGGTTCGTTAAATTATAAATGGCAGATTTCGGAAACGTCTAAATTTTCACAAACGTTCAGTACAGAAGTAGGTTCTGATAACACTAAATCAAGAGCAGAAAGTGCATTATCAGCACAAATCGCAGGTGGTCTTTCAATGAAACTTTCGCTTAAGTTTGATCACAATACTGACGTAAACGGTGGTACTAAGAAGCTTGATACTGAAACTGCAGTCACCTTAGTTTATAGCTTCTTTTAAAATTAGGCTAGTCTTGCAAACCTTTGCCGTTTAAGATAACGGCAAAAGTTATCAGTCAATATGATAGAAATTAAAAAGCCAGCTTAAGCTGGCTTTTTAATTTTTACGAAATAGATGATGAGTCACTTTAACCTAATGAAGAATTCTCGTTTTAATAGTACCTTCAATTGCACTTAGTTGAGCTAACCCTTCTTTTGCATTTTCAGCTTCTATATCTATAACCACATAACCAATATTCTCGTTTGTTTGTAAGTATTGTGCGGCTATATTTATTCCTTTATCTGCAAACGCTTGGTTAATTTGGGTTAATACACCAGGTCTATTTTGGTGAATATGTAAGAGTCTTGAACGATTAACGTTTTCAGGAAGTGATACTTCTGGAAAGTTAACTGCCGATAGCGATGAACCGTTATCACTATATTTTACAAGTTTACCTGCTACTTCAATCCCAATATTTTGCTGAGCCTCCTGAGTTGAACCGCCAACGTGAGGAGTAAGGATAACATTGTCATATTTACGAAGAGGCGATAAAAACTCTTCGTTATTAGACTTAGGCTCAACAGGGAAAACGTCAATAGCTGCTCCATTTAGTTTTTTGCTGGCAAGTGCATTATCAAGCGCATCAATATCAATGACTGTACCTCGTGCTGCGTTGATCAAAATTGCCCCATCTTTCATTTGAGCGATTTCTTTTTCGCCAATCATATCTTGAGTAGAGTCTGTTTCAGGAACATGCAAACTGACAACGTCAGATGTATTTAAAAGGGTTTTGAGCGATTTGACTTGAGTTGAATTACCTAATACTAGTTTATCTTCAATATCAAAAAACTGAACCCGCATACCTAAATGTTCAGCAAGGATACTTAACTGTGTGCCTATATGCCCATAACCAATGATTCCTAGCGTTTTGCCTCTAGCTTCATAGCTATTAATAGCACTTTTCTCCCATTCACCTCTATGCGCTTTTGCATTTTTTTGAGGGATGCCACGAAGTAGCAATATAATTTGGCCTAACACTAATTCCGCAACTGAGCGTGTGTTAGAAAATGGCGCGTTAAATACAACAATACCGCGCTTTTCAGCAGCAGGTAATTCTACCTGGTTCGTTCCAATGCAGAAACAACCCACTCCAATTAATTTTTTTGCCGACTCAAAAACTTTATCGGTTAACTGAGTTCTAGAACGAATACCAACTATGTGTGCATCTTTTATCTTTTCAATTAATTCATCTTCGTGCAGTGACGTTTTAAGCGACTCAATATTTGTATAGCCATTGTTTTGAAAAGTATCAAGTGCACTTTGGTGCAGCCCCTCAAGAAGTAACACTCTAATCTTGTCTTTGGCTAACGATTTTTTACTCACAATGACTTACCTTATAATTAAATAAAATTGTATGATGGTTGCATATGCAACAATTGAGACATCTAGACGTCTAAAATTAAGGCGTGAACGATAGTAAAAATATGCTTTAAACGCAAGTACTAATTAATGCCATACGGAATTAAAAATTTAAAAAAATTCACTATAATATTGCGTTAAGTATGAGTTTTAAAAAAATGTCATTAGCAAAAAAGGTATTTAAAAAAGGAATATTACTCTTTAATCACGCCCTTATCAGTGCCGGTTAGCACTATATCTGCGCCTCGTTGCGCAAACAAGCCGTTTGTGACAACTCCGACTATTTGATTAATCTGAGTTTCTAATTTTGTTGGCTCCATAATGTGTAGATTATGGACATCAAGGATCTGGTTGCCATTATCTGTTACTACCCCTTGCCTATAAACAGGGTCGCCACCTAATTTAACTAATTCGCGAGCAACATAAGAACGGGCTAGAGGAATAACTTCAATAGGTAGTGGGAATTTGCCCAGTACAGGCACGTGTTTAGTATCATCAATAATACAAATAAAGGTTTTAGCAACAGCAGCGACTATTTTCTCACGAGTTAACGCTGCTCCACCACCTTTTATCATATGTTTGTGCTTGGTAATTTCATCAGCGCCATCAATATAAATATCAAGGCTTGCCACTTCATTTAAATCAAATACTTCTATGCCATGTTCTTTTAGCAATGCGGTAGAGGCATCTGAACTAGATACTGCGCCTTGTATCATATTTTTTTTCGATGCTAAGGCTTCAATGAAAAAGTTAACAGTTGATCCTGTCCCCACACCTACAATCATATCGCTTTTTACGTATTCAAGTGCGGCTTCTGCAGCCGCTTTTTTCTTTTGATTTTGGTCCATTATATATATCCAGTTCTTATGAAGTGCCTATAGCTTAGTGTACTCTAAACAAACGTGTAAAGCTGTGCAGAACTAACTATTTTTTCTAGAGGAATATCCCATTCTTCTACTGGGATAGAAGGTGATTTTTGTTGTTCATGTGCTAAACCAATAATCTGTGTTTTGCCTTTTTTATTTGAAGATATTTTTGCTAAGCTCCTATCGTAAAATCCTCCCCCCATACCCAGTCGATTGCCTCTGTTATCAAAGGCAACAAGCGGCGTTAAAACCACATCAATTTGTTCAATCGGTACAACTTGAGTCACATCAAGTGAAGGTTCAAGTATATTGAAACGATTTTTAATAAGCTTGGTGTCAGCTGTATACTTTAAAAATAACAAAGAGCCTGAATTAAAAGGATGCAGAACGGGTAAGCAGACATGCTTTTTAACACTCCACAAATATTTAATTATAGGTGAAGGGTCAAGTTCACCGTCGTTTGCAAGGTAAGTAGCTACCGTATTCGAATGATCAAACAAGTTATTTTTTAACATTATTTGAAGCGCACTTAAAGATGCTTTATTTTGCGCTTCAGTGGGTAAGGTTTGTCTAACCTTTCTATAAAAGCTTCTAATTTCCGCTCGAGATTGCACGCTTGCCCTGTTCTTTAGTCTAATGCGTAGGTATCAATAAATAACTGAGTTAAATCTGCATGCTTAACTTTAGTTGCCACGTTAACCTTTTGAGCATTTAACCAATATGGGCTCATTGTTGAACCAATTGGTGCAAAGCTTGTTTGACCTCTATGCAATTCGTCTGTACCTATTCTCATATGACCAGTGGTCATTTCAAATAATTCAGGGTGCATAATATAGGCTAGTGGAAATGCATCATGGAAAAAGCATTCTTTTTGTTCTTTGCCTTGAGAGTAAAAATCAGCGTAAAATTCTGAAGCACGTTTAACAAACCCCCCTAACACTGGGTTGACCTTGCTAAGTTCTTGCATAAAAGTTGGGCTAAAAGGTACTTTGTAAGTTACATCTAATCCAAACATATTGATTGGCCATTCAGCTGAAAATACAATCTCGGCAGCATGCGCATCATTCCAGATATTTGCTTCAGCAACAGGCGTAACATTGCCTAGTGTAAACGCGGCGCCACCCATAATATTGACGCTTTTTACCAAGTGCTGAATTTCGGGAGCTAAGCGCAGTGCCAATGCTAAATTCCCTAATGGTCCAACTGCTACAATAGTAACTTCATTTGGATATTTCTTTACGGTATCAACAATAAACTGAGCCGATGATCGTGAGTCTAATTCACCTTTAGGGGCAGGGTGGTTAATATTGCCAAAGCCATCATCTCCATGAACAAAGTGTGCGTAAGTTGACTCCTCGCCTACCCATGGCATACCCACTCCTTTACAAACGGGTATATTAACGTTAGCTAACTCAACCAGAGCAAGTGCATTTTTAGCAGACATCTCAACGGGAACATTACCATAAACAGTGGTTAACCCTAACACATCTAATTGCTTTGCTTGGAATGCAAAAAATATTGCCATTGCATCATCAATACCTGGGTCAGTATCCAGAATAATTTTTTCTACCATTAAATCAACCTTATGAATTTATAAAAAGTGCAACTTCTTGAGCATTTGGGATAGAAGGGGCTGCCCCCGATTTAGTCACACAAAGCGCGGCTGCGGCTGTCGCATGTTCTAATGCCAGTTTAACATCATTTGTGTCACAATAATTCGCCAAAAAATACCCTGTAAATGTATCACCAGCGGCGGTTGTATCAACCACGTCAACTTGTTTTCCTGCCACGTCTATCGATTCGTTTTGATGCAAAAATACTGCACCTGCTTTTCCCATTGTCATGACCACTTTTGTGCTGGGATAGCTGTTGGTAAGCGCTAAACGGGCACTGGCAATGTTTTGCGTTTGGGTTAACTGCATTGCTTCTATTTCGTTTACAAATAACAAATCAATTTTTGTAATGTCTAGTGCTTTGATGTTGTTTGTCATGGGTGCTGGATTGAACGCAATTTTTAAACCTTTCGCGTGCGCAGTGTTGATAATTTCTTCTATTTTATTTGTTTCGTTTTGAAGAAGTACCCAATCATTTGCATAGGCTTGCTCTAATGCACCTTGAATTTGTGCGCTAGTTAAGGTGTGATTTGCCCCTGTATATAACACAATTGCATTTTCGCCTTCTGCTGTTACCTGAATAATAGCGTGGCCTGAAGCCGTCTCTTCAGTTTGCGTTACTAAGTCACAATTTACGCCAGTTCCTTCCAAGTATTCAAGATAATGTATGTCTTTTTTATTCACCGAGCCTATATGAAACACTTGGCAATTTGCTCGAGCGCAAGCAATAGACTGATTCGCCCCTTTTCCGCCTAAAACTTGTTTATAGTGGCTAGAAGATAATGTTTCGCCGGGTTCAACAAAATGCTCGACAGAATAGATATGATCAATATTAATTGACCCAAAATTATAGACAGCCATGCTGACTCCTGATTAATATTCTTTTTCTTATTCAACCAGTTTATACAAAGATTTTAGTTATGGCTAGAACGCCATGAATTGGTGCCCCCCAAAATGCCGCGCTGCGCTTTTCGTCCGTGCGCCGAAAAGGACACGGTGGATGTATCATCACTGCCGTAGGCTTCTCGATACGGGTCGAGCCTGCACAATAGCAATAGAGTCAACTTCCTAAGTTTATAGCATCGGCCAGGAACATGAAGCGAGTACGCTAACACTCCAGGGAACTTCGTTGGCATCGCTGTTATTACATTAAGTCATAGTTACCAGCGAAAGCGAATAGTAACCGAAACGAACGTTAGTTAAAAGGTAAGTAAGAGTAAAGTCATGGTCTAATTTGGAATATCGTTATTCCAGCAACTTATTGACATGGAAACACTATATAACTAAACCAAATGAGAGAACAACGAATCACGTAATAATGACGCAATAATGACCTTTAACATGCGGTTGTATGGAATTTTTATCTATTGTGATAAATATTGACAGTTAAGAAACCAAAAGTCTCACCTAAGCAAGTCATCACGTATTAAAATATGTATACCTTTGCTACACTTACTCCATAATAATTGACGAGGTATGAAATTTGACTAAATCAAAGCAGTCAAGCAGTTCAGAAGGCGTAAAACATCATTCTTATAGCAACTATGAAAGCTTTACTTCAATGTTAAAAAAACAAAATGTAATTGTTGATGCAAGCGAAGTACAGGGTATTTTATGCGGCATGCTAGCGGGTGGTATGAATATTGATGATAGAGAATGGTTAGGCGCATTAACTGATGTTATTAACCAGTCAGACCCTTTTAGTGAAACAGCAAAACAAGCCATTACTCAGATGTACAACCAAGTTTGCCAAGAATTCATTGAAGCGGATTTTGCGCTGCAAATATGTTTACCTGAAGATAACACACCGCTTAATACAAGAGGTATCGCACTCATTAACTGGGTACAGGGTTTCTTGCTTGGGTTTGGTCTTCATCAAAATGATTTAACAAAATGTTCTGGTGAAGTAAAAGAAGCACTAGAGGATTTTAGTCAAATAGCAAAAATGGACGAGGCTATGGAAGACGATGAAGAATCAGAGCAAGCTTTTTTAGAAGTATTAGAGTACGTGCGCATCAGCGCTATGTTGTGTTTCAATGAGTTAGGTAAGTCTTTAATAGACTCTAGGCAACAATCGCCAATTGTTCATTAATATTTGCTATTAACGTTAGGATTTGTAGCTCTTTACCGCAAAACCATACAGTAAATTTCAGCAGACCCTAAACGAAATAAAAGATGTCTAAGTATGCGTATAACTAAAACAAAAGTGTCGTAGCGTTCGTTACTTATTTTTAGAATTATTAGGAAGAAAAGTCATAAATGATAAACAAAACTAATTCACATGTTTTTATTTCAACCAATGAGTATGAAGCGCGCAGAAATACACTATTAGCCAACATGCAACCTAACTCTCTTGCCATTATTTCAGCAGCACCAGAAGTGACTAGAAGTAACGATACCGAATATCATTTTCGACAAAATAGTGACTTTTTTTATCTAACCGGCTTTGAAGAGCCAGACGCCATTTTGGTGCTGAGTAACCAGAGTGAAACGTCAGCAAATCAGTTTTTTATTAATGCCTGTGGTGATAATAGTGCTTCAGCGATATTTGTTAGGCCGAAAGACGAAATCGCAGAAGTTTGGCATGGACGCCGACTAGGAAAAATAGACGCGCCTACAGCCTTGAAAATTGATGCGGCTTTCAATCTTGAAGAGTTGCCTGAGCTTCTACCTGAGTTAATTAATGGGCATGAATGTTTGTATTACGAGCATGGTCATCATCCAAAAGCCGATGCTAGCATTGCGCAAGCTATTCAAGCTTGTAAGCATTCTCCAAAGCAAGCAAAAACAGCACCTAAATCAACTGTTGATGTGAGCCAACTTCTGCATTCAATGAGGTTGGTGAAATCGTCGCAAGAAATCAATGTAATGAGAACTAGTGCTAACATAGCTTGTGAAGCGCATAAACAAGCAATGAAGATGAGTGCAGAAGGCGTTAATGAGTATCAGCTTGAGGCACAAATTCTATATTGCTTTGCTTTATATGGTGCGCGCCATGCTGCTTATAATACCATTGTAGGAAGCGGCGAAAACGCTTGTATTTTGCATTACACTGAAAACAAAGATGAGCTTAAAAATGGCAATTTAGTGCTGATAGATGCGGGTGCTGAGTACAATGGATATGCGTCTGATATTACTCGAACATTTCCGGTTAATGGTCAATTTTCTAGTGCTCAAAAGGATATTTATGAACTTGTTTTAGATATTCAAAAGCAGTGCATTGACCGGTTTAGGCCTGGCGTCACAATTGCACAAGTAATGCTATTTGTCGTAGAAGAAACAATCAAAGGTTTACTCTCTTTGAATATATTGTCGGGTTCGCTTGAAGAATGCATCGAAAAAGAAGCGCATAAACAATATTTTATGCATGGCCTAGGGCACTATTTAGGTATCGATGTGCATGATGTTGGAAATTATAAAGAGGCGGGTCAAGACAAACCACTAGAGCCGGGTATAGTGATAACTGTAGAGCCAGGTATCTATATTTCTTCTAGCAGTGAAGCGCCTGAAAAATACCATGGCATTGGTGTGCGAATTGAAGACAATATCGTCATTACAAACGAAGGCTGTGAGGTACTGACTGACAATGCACCAAAAGAAGTGAAGGATATTGAAGCGATGATGAAGCAGCCTTTGAATTTAGATATTCCTAAACTTTTTTAGTTGCTGAGTTACTTATTGATTATGACTGAACCTGCTAAATACGACATTATTGTGAGCGGCGGAGGCATCGCAGGATGCCTTGCTGCACTATCAATTTTAAAACATACTAACTATAGCGTGTTATTGATAGAAGCCTTTGCGAATGAAGATACGAATAAGCATGCAGGGTTTGATGCAAGAGTAATTGCTTTAGCTGCAGAGTCGTTGTCAATATTAAAACAACTTGATGTCAGTATTGATTCGTTGCGTACATCTAAAATTAAACAAATTCAGGTGTCTGATAGACATCATGTAGGCCAAGTTCGGTTAAGTTGTGACGAATTCAATATGCCTTATCTAGGAAAGGTTGTGTCGGTTGAAGCGTTAGGTACATTTTTATTTAACCAACTAAAACCTTTTATGAAAAAAGGCAGCGATCGTTTAGGTTATGCTTGCCCTGCTAAAATCGTAAATATTGACAAGCAGATAGACAATATCAATGTAACGCTTTCAGATGACACCGAAGCAAGTTGCAACTTACTTGTTGTGAGTGATGGTGGACAGGCATCAACGGCTAATATGCTTGGACTTAAAACGGTTAAAAGTGATTATGAGCAAACAGCCATTATTACAAATGTCAAAACGCAACTACCACACAGTAATGTTGCTTTTGAGCGCTTTACATCACAAGGTCCAGTTGCATTTTTGCCTATGAATCTCGGTAATGATCATCAACATGCAATGTCGGTTGTTTGGTGTATGGATAGACACAAAGTTGAGCAATATTTGTCTTTAGACAAGAAAGATTTCTTAAACGAATTGAATCAGGTATTTGCAATTAAACTCGGGGAACTAACCGATTGTAGCGAGCGTTTCTCGTATCCACTTATTCGCCAACAGTTAACACAATTTACCACACATAGAGCAGTTTGCGTGGCGAATGCCGCACAAAGTTTACATCCAATTGCTGGGCAAGGTTTTAATTTGGGAATAAGGGATATATTTAATCTAATCCAAGTATTGAAAAATGAAGAAAACTTAGGCTCATTCAACCAGTTATCAGCTTATCAACTTGCTAGACGTGAAGATAAAACGCTGACGCTAGGATTAACAGATTGGTTAGTTAACACGTTTTCAAATCAACACTCCCCGCTGGTAATAGGCAGAAATATTGCATTGATGAAAATGAATATGCTATCGCCCTTAAAAACTAAATTTGCAAAAATAAGCATGGGAAAACGTAAAAGCAACCTATCTAACGGAGTGGCTAAATGAACTATGATTACGACGCTGTTATAGTAGGTGCAGGGATAATTGGCCAAGCTTTAGCGTTAGGTTTAGGTATGCAGGGTTTTGATGTTGCACTGATAGAAGCCAGCGACGAGCCTAAATTGGATAACTTAAACGAAAATGAGTTTTCCAGTAGAGTCAGTGCTATTTCATCCAGTAGCCAAAGGTTATTGACTGAACTGGGCGCATGGCAAAATATAGCTAGAATGCAAGAATACACAAAAATGGAAGTGAGTGACCAAGATGGGTTTGGTGGCATTTCTTTTAATAAGCAAGAGTTGTTAGACAACATAAATGCAAGTGCTCTTGTTGGGCAACAACCAAGCTTAGGTCATATTATTGAAAACAATGTAATTAATGATGCTTTGTTTCAATCTATTTCAAATCTACCGAACGTGACTTGTTTTTTTAATGCGAGTGTTAAAGGGATGGATACGAATTATGTTAGTGCTAATGTTGTTTTACAATTGCCAAGCAGTAGCAAAAACTCACAAGCAAATGAGCCTGAGTTTAAAAGTTTGTCTACCAAGTTGTTAGTGGGAGCTGATGGTGCAAATAGTCGCGTAAGAGGTTCGTTAGGGTTTAAATATACGTTTAACGATTATGACCATACTGCCATAGTGTTTAACGTGCAAACAAGTAACCCACACAATCAAGTTGCTAAGCAAGTATTTACGCCTTATGGTCCACTTGCATTCTTACCCTTAGCGAATAGTCACCAATGTTCAGTTGTATTCTCACAGCAAAATGAAAGAGCGGCGGAATTAATGGCAATGGATGAAAGCGAATTTTCAAAACTATTGCGGGTGACAATTGATAATTACTATGGAGAATGCAAACTAGTTACAAAAAGAAGCAGTTTTCCTTTAAGAATGCGTTACGCTAAGTCTTGGATTAAGCCTCATATTGTAATTTTAGGTGATGCCGCCCATACCATCCATCCATTAGCAGGGCAGGGAGCAAACTTAGGGCTAGGAGATGTGAAATATCTACTAGATTTAATAAAACACAACCCAGATAAATTTGGTAGTTATTATCAATTGCGGCAGTTTGAAAGAAGTAGAAAGGCCGAAGCGGTTAAAGTGATTGCCACTATGCAAGGATTCAAAGAATTATTTGATGGTAGCAACCCAATCAAACGACTTGTTAGAAATACAGGGCTTTTGGTAGCAAGCAATGCATCTCCACTCAAGTCGTTTTTTATCAAACAGGCGATGGGTAGTTAAGAATAAATTTTATTCTCAGCCGCTTCAAGTTCGTTATTTAACCGGTTAGTTTCATCAGCTTTCGGTTTAGTAAATCTAGCAATGGCATAATACAACACAGGGGTTAAAAATAGCGTAAACAATACCGCTAACCCCAAACCACCAAATACTACCCAGCCAATTGCATTTCGAGCCTCAGCACCGGCTCCAGTTGATAATATAAGTGGCAGCCCACCTAAAATGGTCGATACCAATGTCATCATTATGGGGCGCAATCGAACTTTACCCGCTTCAATAATCGCTTCTTTTACTTCCATTCCGTTGTCACGCAATTGGTTCGCAAACTCTACAAGAAGAATGGAGTTCTTCGCTAATAATCCAATTAGCATGACTAAGCCTATTTGCGAGTAAATATTAACCGATGTCCCGGTTAAATAAAGTGCATAAATAGCCGCAGCAATGCCAAAAGGAACGGTAAGAATTACAACAAAGGCGCTATTAAAACTTTCAAACTGCGCTGCTAATACCAGCAAAACAATCAAAAATGCTAACAAGTAAGTGAGCATTACTTGCTGATTTGTTTCTTCATATGTTTGTGCTTCACCCAAAAATACAACATTAATACTAGGGGGGAGTTCAGTTTCTGCTAACGCTCTAATTGCAGACACCGCTTCTTCAATGGTGACCTCTTCTGGTAAATCCATTTCTAGCTCTATAGCTCTTCGCTGAGCGTGTCGTTCAAGCTCTGCTGCTACTCCCTCTTCACTAACAAAGGCAACGCTTGAAAGAGGCACCAATGCGCCTGTATTAGAGCTAACGTATAAATTAAGTAGGCTGGCAGGATCTAATGAATTTCTAGATTCAGTTTCTAGAATAATAGGGACAGCTTGGTCACCTACATTTAAATCAATTATGTCATCGCCATTAATCGCTGCGCGCAAGGTTCTCGATATGTCAGAAAAAGCGACACCGAGTTCTTCAGCTCTTCTTCTATCGATATTCACCCTAAGTTGCGGTTGTGTGGGCTCATAAGAAATATCAACTTCACCCAATTCTGGTAATGTGTCCTCAATTTTTTTCGCAAAATCAATGGCTGCTTCATAAATTTCAAGATAATTTTCGCCGGTTAATGCCATTTCAAATCCACCGCCAAAACCACGTAAGTTTAGACTGTTTCCGCCAAATGCTCTTCCTGGCGCACCCACTACTTGTGATAGCATGGGTCTGAGTTCACTAATGATTTCTTGTTGGCTACGTTCTCTATCATCCCAGTGTACAAGCGGTACTGTGATAAATAAGATGTTTGGATCCCAACGTCCAACAACGGTGTAAAGAGAATCAATTTCACCTTGATCAACACTGGGCAGTAATATTTCTTCAGTTTTTATTGCTTGACGATCCATAAAGTTAATACCTGTACCGTCAGGACCTCTAGCAAAAACGCGTATTACCCCTCTATCTTCTGAAGGTAAAAGTTCATTGTCCAATGTATTAAATACAAAGTATGCACCGCCTGCTACCAATGCACATAGCGCAAATACAGCGACTGAATAACGTAAAACAAAATGAAGTGATTTTTCGTAACCAATCACGCATTTGTGGCCGAATCTTTTTATTGGTCCGGGCGCTTTTTCCTTACTCAAATCTATAGCAGGAATTTTTGCAGATAATGCTGGCACTAAAGATAACGCAACAAATGAGGATATGATGACGCTTCCCGCTAACACACCGCCAAACTCTCTAAATAGTCGACCTGCTGTTGAAGGTAGAAATGCGATAGGAATAAATACAGCAACCAACACTGCTGTGGTAGCAACCACTGCGAAGAATACTTCTCTGGTACCAATTACTGCGGCGGCTCTTGCGCCTAAGCCTAGCGCTCTGCGCCTTTGTATGTTTTCTGATACCACTATGGCGTCGTCTACAATTAAACCCGTTGCAAGCACTAATGCAAGTAAGGTTAATATGTTGATGGAAAAGCCGAACGCCCACAGTAAGGCAAGTGAGCCAATTAAAGATACAGGTATTGCTAAAGCAGGAATAAGCGTTGCTCTAAATTTACCTATAAATACGAGTAAGGTTAGAATCACTAAGCCAATGGTTAATACTAACGACTGCAATACTTCATCAACTGAGCCTCTAATAAATTCAGCATCATCAGAGGTAACTGTTAAAGTTAAATCAGGAAAACGCGCTCTTAAATCATCCATCATGCCCAGTACTTCGTCAGAAATTTCTATTGTGTTAGAACGAGCTTGTCGTATTACGCTCATCCCTATAACTGGTTGGCCATCAAGCCTAACTATGCTGTTTAAATCAGCAGGGCCAAAATACACATTAGCTACATCGCTTATTCTTATATCACCAGATACTACGATATCTCGCACATCTTGTTCTGAAACAGAAGTGGCATCTGCTCTTACAATTAACTGTTGATCGGTTGACCGAATACTACCTGCAGGCACATCAAATGGAGCGGTGCTTAGCGCTTGAGCAACATCTGAAATGGATAATTGAAAGCTTGTTAAGCGCAAGTTATCAACACTTACCCTCAGTACACGCTGCCTATCGCCATTTAAGCGTACATCAGCAACACCAGGAATATTTAGAAATAAGGGAGATAAATCCGTTTCCACAATATCGGTTAAGGTTTCTAGGTCGAGTTTGCTACTAGAAACGGCAATGTCAACCACACCCTGAGCATCGTTATCGGCTTTTATAACAGATACCTGCTCCACTTCATCGGGCAGTCCACGTTGCACTCTTGCGACAGATTCGCGTGTTTCATTGGCGGCATCTTCAATATCTACTCCGGGTCTAAATTCAACGCGAACTCTACTATTACCTTCTTCACTTTGCGCCCTGATTGACTTAACACCGCTGACTCTTGCAACTGCACCTTCTAAACGGCTGGTTACTTCGGCATCTACTGTCTCCGGTGCTGCACCAGGGTAGTCGGCTCTTACTGTGATAATTGGCCGGTCTACGTCTGGTAATTCTCTTACTTCAAGACCATTTAGCGCAGCAAATCCTGCCGTTATTATCAGTAGGTTCACAACCAATATAAGTACGGGGCGCCTAATTGATAAAGAGGGTAAGTCATCTTTAAATAGATTGTTTTTAAACATTTGACTATCCTCGCACTACTTGAGGTTCAGCTTTTTTGCTGATTTGTGTATTATTTTCAAACGCTTGAATACTCAAAGCCTGGCCTTGACGTAAACCTTGTATGCCTTCTACCACCAATTGTTCGCCGTCAGTTAAATTGCCGGAAACAAGTATACGGCCTCTTAGTCTTTGTTTGACTTGTACATCAACTCGTTTGGCTTTGTCATCTTCTGCTAGCCAAACAAATGCACCCGATGCTCCCCAAGATAATGCTGCCTCAGGAATGGCTACAAATCTTTCGCCTCTCACTTCTAATGTGACTCTAAAACTCATCCCGGGGCGATATTGGTCAAATTCATTATCGAGTACAGCTCTTGCTCGAATTGTTCTATCTTGAGTATTCACTCTTGAATCTATTTCCGCCACTTTCGCCGGTAAAATTAAATCTCTATTCGTCCAAGGTTGCAGTTTTACATCAGGTTTTTTTAGTAAATAGTTAACGGCAAGTTCTGGTGCGACGAAATTAACAAACAATTCTTCTCGGTTATCGAGTGTGGTGATGATTGTGCCTTGATCAATTCTATCCCCTACCTCTACATCGGTTAAACCAACCACGCCATCAAATGGCGCACGTACTAACCTATCTTCTTTGTTTTCTTGAGCCTCTTTTAAATTAATATCGGCAAGTTCTACTTGTGTTTTTGCGTCATCCAATTCTCGTTCTGTTACGGCTCCCTTACTTAAGCTAGCTTTTACTCTATTTAAGTTACGTTGCGCATCTTTTAATTGCACCGAAGCTCGTTGAATGGCTACATCTTGAAGTCTTGAATCAAGGGTAACTAATACATCGCCCTTATTTACGTATTGTCCAGGAGCAAAGTTTACCGCTGTGACTTCATCTGAAACGCTAGAGAAAAGAGTAACAGAACGCTTTGCTTGCGCCGTGCCTACTGCCTCCACAAGGGTCGTTTCATATTCAAAATTCAATGTTTGGGTAGACACTAATTTAGGCCTGTCGGCCCCTCTCCACTGAGCACTACTCTGAGAACTTATCGCTAAGGCAACAAAAATAAATATAAGATAAATTGAGCATTTCAATGGATTCATAAAATTAATACTATTGTGATTAAAAATGAGTGGTGTATACAAAAACTGACAGTATGATAATTACGATCACTTTTTCTTATATATTGAAATTAATCTTTTTTAATAAATTGAACGGTTACGAAGTGCTAGATAACTTCTTTTGCCAAATGGAGTTTCAAATACTCAACAATTAGCTACTAATATAAGCTATATATTTATTAATATGACTTATTTTAGGCATTGAAACAGAATCAAACATAAAGCCATAACAAACACAATAATATGGTAGGAGTTTGAAAAATCATGTAAGCATGAAACCGAATAAACTATTTATTTTCCCAGTCAATCCATATAAGAAAGCTCTTGTATGTTGAATCACTTTACACAAATAAAGTTTATAAAAATCATATGTTAAACCTCATATTTTTTGTTAAATATAAGCGTTTGATAACATATTGTTACAAAGAGGCTATTTTTAAAGCTTTGTTTGTCAGGAATTTTTACACGAGCTATTAATTGTATATGCAAATAATTGTAAGTTGCTGATTAAGCTGGATAATAATAGTTGGCACACCACTTGCTTTGTCTGGATTAAGAATAGAAGTTAATGGAACTTATTTATTCTTAACTAACTTTTACAATAGGATATAACGATGTTTAAAAAATTACTATGTGGAGCTGCATTATTATCTGTAGCTAGCTTCTCAAATGCTGCAGTAATGACAGTTGAAGAAAACGCTTCAGTTGGTTTAACTACAACCAACTTTGACGAAGTAGTATCAATTAACAAATTCGACGCGTCTTTAGGTGATTTGTTATCAGTTACTTTCAAACTAGACGGTTTCATTCAAGCTAACGCTCGTTTAGAAAGTTTAGATGCAGTTGCTGCTGATATCACAACTAACGTAAGCGTAACATTAACGCTTTCTGATACAGTTCTTAACAACGAATTAGTTGTTACTGTTCCTTCTTTGAGCGAAGTATTTTCTGCTAGCGCTTTTGATGGCGACCTAGACTTTGGCGGAACTTCTGGTATTACATATGAAGAGCTTACTGCTGCTGACTCTGAAATGAATACTTTCAATGACGGTGCTACATTAGCATTATTCACTGGCGCAGGCGATACAATCGACCTTAACCTTAACGCTTTAGGTGTTTCTTTCGCAACTGGTAACGGTAACCTTATCACTCAGTTCCAAACTGCAGCTGGTGGTGACATTTCTGTTATTTATTCTTATGACGTACCTTCAGTATCTGCTCCAGCTCATTTAGCTCTAGTAGGTCTTGGTCTTCTAGCTTTCGCTGGATACCGCAAAAGCAAGTAATTAGTACTTACACTAATTTTAAAAACCCCGCACTTAGCGGGGTTTTTTTATGGATGAAACTAAATCAACCATCGGTTTTAGCATTCTCTACCATTTCTCTAACATCTTCTAACAATGCTTTTGCATCATATATAATGCCATCTTTTATGGTGTATTTAACACCTCCAACGCGAACAGGTTCATTTGTATCATTTAATCTATAATGACCTGTTCCATACAGTAGTTTGAAATTTTGTAGTGGATTGTGCTCAACAACAACAAGGTCGGCTTTTTTGCCAATACTAATTGAACCTATTTCATTCTCCATACCTAACGCTTCTGCGCCATTTAAAGTGGCTGCTTGTATTACCTCATATGGATTAAATCCAGCTTCTTGAAGTAATTCTAATTCTGAAATATATCCAAAACCGTATATTTTATAGATATAACCAGAGTCAGAACCTGTTGTTACTCTACCGCCATGGTTTTTATAATCATTTATAAAACTCATCCACAACTGGTAATTTTGCTTCCAATCAATTTCATTTTGCGTAGTCCAATCAAACCAATAAGAGCCATGTGCATATCTGCTAGGGGTGAAGAACTCCCATAAGGTAGGTAAGGTATATTCATCATGCCAAACAGCGTTTCTTTCGCGCATTAAGTCTCGGCTCGCTTGATATATTGTCATAGTAGGGTTGAGTGTAAAATCTAAGCTGATTAATTCGTCCCTAACGCTATTCCATTTTTTGCTGCCTTGTTTTGCCGCTTGTTTCCATAATCGACCAGCTTCTTCAAATCGGTGCTGTTCATCATTGTAGTTATACTGAGATGGGTAATCTTGAATAATTCGATCTTCGAATAAAGCTTCTGGTAAACCATACCAATGTTCCATTGTAGTTAGGCCTAGTCTTGCTGAATCTAGTGCATTCATATTCATTACATTTAACTGGGCGTGATGCATCATGGTACCCATGTTTTGTTCTTTTGCTTCTTTGAGCGCTGCCTTCATAATATTGGGGCTTGCACCAAAGAACTTAATACCTTTAGCCCCGTTTTTAGACGCTTTTTTTACCCATTTAATGGCTTGTTTTTCAGTTGAGATTGGCGTGTTGCTGCCCATACCAAAGCCTAAATAGGGGATAATTCTTGGCGCAACTATCGTGTTTTCTTCACTTCTGTTTACGTGGTCTAATACCCATTCTAGTCCATTAAAACTGCCTGGTTCTCTGACGGTGGTAATGCCATGAGCAAGCCATAGCTTAAACACATACTCTGCTGGAATATCATCCGCTGAGCCACCTATATGGCCATGCATATCAATAAAACCAGGCAAAACATAATGCCCGTGTAAATCTAATTCTTTTGTATTTGGGCCAGCAGTGGGACGTTTACCTTTAATTGGAACCTGTGGATAACCAACGCTGATAATATTGGTGATTTTATTGTTGTTTATAACTATATCAACTGGGCCTCTAACAGGCGCGCCTTCACCGGTGATCACATTCACACCGCGAAGAATTAATTCTGGAAATGGACCCTCGCCTTCATTATCTGCTCGGGGAGGCGATTTCTCTCCAGGTGCGCTTATTGCGCTATTTTGAAAGATTAGAAGCAACAATAACACAGTAAAAAATATGGGTAATGTTTGAAAGCATTCTCCGATTTTGAATGTATTGGCAGTTTTTACTATAAATGGGTGACGCAAATTATCTTTTTTATTATTGTTGTTACGCATAAAACACCTCTAAAGAATATTTGAAGGTTATTACAGTAATGCAATTTGCTACAAAAAGTAAATTTTACTGTTTATGACTTTAAACGTGTTTTGATGTATTTTGCCATAGTAGCACTCACCTGAGGGTGCTGAGTGTCTAAATTAACTAATACAATACTGATTTTTCCTAATTTAGGTAAACGTTTATCTTTAATAATGGATAGTTCATCTGGCACAATCGACTTCGCTAATGCAGTAATGCCCAACCCTTGTTTTAGCGCGGCTAGTAAGCCAAAGAAATCTGGGTTGGTATAACTTATTTTCCAAGGCTGGGTTTGTTGTTTTAATTTTTCGATGACTCTACTTCTATAAACACATCCATCTGGCGCAAGTACTAATGATAAGTTGTCTGACAAGCCAGGTTTTGTGGTATTACCTACCCAAATGAGTTCGTCTTCTCTTATTACTTCTACATGTTCAGAATTGATATTGCTAGGCATGGAATTTGGTTGAACTAACGCAAGCACTAAATCAAATTGTTGGCTTTGGTTACTATGTAATAAATGTTTACTCAGTGCTGATGTGACATCCAGCGATACGTCTGGATACCGATTAGAAAATTCTCCCACTATGCTCGGTAACAAAGCTGAAGCAAATTCGCTAGGAATACCTAATCGCATTCTTCCTCTCAACGTTTCATGACTCATTTCTCTAAATATATCGTCATTGATTGCCAGCATTTGCATGGCCTTTTTATACAGTCGTTTACCTTGAATGTTGATTTGGTAGCCTTGCCCAACTTTATCGAATAGTTTTGTACTAAGTTGCCCTTCTAATTTTTTTATTTGCAAACTAATGGCCGGTTGAGAGCGACCAAGTACTTCTCCTGCCTTATTAAAATTTCCTACTTCAACTATAGTGACAAAGGTTCTTAGATTGTCTAAGGAAAGTTGTTTCATTAATACCACCTCAGTGAATATGGCAAATCAATTAAGTACTTAAAAGACATAGCTTTTATTAGTTATGTTTATTTTTTGATGATAATACATTTGAATTTCTTATGTAATGATTAAATCTTTTAATTTGTTTCACTATGCGTGCTTTCTTATACTAAACACCAAATTTATAGGTTGAGTGGCGTAATGAACAAAACAGATTTACATAGTGCACATATTGATGCTGGCGCAAAAATGGTCGACTTCTTTGGATGGGAAATGCCGATTAACTATGGTTCTCAAATAGAAGAGCACCATGCGGTACGGCAAGACGCGGGCATGTTTGACGTATCTCATATGACAATAGTTGATGTAACTGGCCACGAAGCAAAAGACTACTTACGATACTTGCTAGCGAATGATGTCGCTAAACTAGTAGAAAAAGGAAAGGCACTTTACAGTGGCATGCTAAATGAGCAGGCTGGTGTAGTAGATGATTTGATTGTTTATCATTTTGATGCAACTAATTATCGTTTAGTTGTTAATTCAGCTACAAAAGAAAAAGACTTAAATTGGTTAAATAAAATAGCTGAAAATTTTGACGTTCAAGTGCAAGAACAAACTGCCTTTGTAATGATTGCAGTGCAAGGTCCTAATGCAAAACTAAAAGCAGGTTCGTTGTTTACTGAAGCTCAAAAAGAAGCGGTGTCGGGCATGAAACCCTTTTATGGCGTTCAAGCCGAAGACTTATTCATTGCGACTACTGGTTATACTGGCGAGGCTGGATACGAAATAATGGTGCCCAAAAGTCGCGCGCTAGAGTTTTGGGATGGTTTATTGAAAGCCGGTGTTGTGCCTTGTGGATTGGGTGCCAGAGATACACTACGCCTAGAAGCAGGTATGAATTTATACGGACAAGACATGGATGAGACGGTGTCGCCATTAGCTGCCAATATGGGCTGGACTATCACGTGGGAGCCAACTAGCCGTGATTTTGTGGGGCGTGAAGTGCTAGAGAAGCAGCGCGAACAAGGAACAGAGAAACTGATAGGGTTGGTGTTTAAAGAGAAAGGTGTTTTAAGAGCAGGTTTAACCGTTAAAACATCCGATGGAGAGGGATTGATAACCTCAGGAACATTTTCACCCACGCTAGGACATAGTATTGCGATGGCGCGCGTGCCAAATACTGAAGGCGCTAAAATAGGTAACACAGCGCAAGTCCAAATGCGAAAAAAATGGGTTGATGTTGAAATTGTAAAGCCAAGTTTCGTGCGTAACGGAAAAAGCGTGCTGTAAACGTTAGAAAGTTAATTGGCATTAAAGTTAATATATTTAAAACAGTTTTCTAAAGAATAAAGATAAGGATCTAAAATGAGCAACATACCAGCTGAACTAAAATATACAAGCACACATGAATGGGTTCGTGCAGAAGGAGAGGGCGTATTCACAATTGGCATTACTGAGCATGCCCAAGATCTACTAGGTGACATGGTATTTTTAGATTTACCCGATGTAGGCGATGCGGTAACTACCGGAGAAGACTGCGCTGTTGCAGAATCAGTCAAAGCGGCATCTGATATTTATGCGCCTATTACAGGTGAAGTGTTAGAAGTAAACGAAGAATTAGAAGATGCGCCTGAATTAGTCAACTCTGATGCATTTGGTGACGGCTGGTTATTTAAAATCAAAGCAGACGATGCAAGCGAAGTTGATGGTTTACTTGATGCTGAAGGTTATGCAGGCGTTATTGCTGACGAATAAAATCTAACTTATTTAAAGGTTATAGTTCATGAATGTTGGAAAAAAAGTGGTCGCGCCAGCGACGCTATCTCAGCTTGAGAATCAAAACGAATTTATTCGTCGCCATATTGGCCCTGGACAGCAAGAAATAGACCATATGCTAGCCGACGTGGGTGCAAGTTCACTAGATGATTTAATGCAGCAAACAGTGCCTGCAAGTATTCGTAGTGAAGGCCTCAAAGTGGGTGAGGCTCAGCGTGAAGAAGTTGCTTTAGCTGAGTTAAAAGCCGTTGCAGACGAAAACAAAGTATTCCGCTCATTCATAGGTATGGGGTATTCAAACACATTTACTCCCAATGTAATTTTAAGAAATGTGCTTGAAAATCCCGGTTGGTATACAGCTTATACGCCTTATCAACCTGAGATTGCGCAAGGCAGACTGCAATCTATCCTTAATTTCCAACAAACTACTATTGATTTGACGGGTTTACCATTAGCGTCCGCATCGTTATTAGATGAAGCAACGGCAGCAGCTGAAGCGATGGCTTTGGCAAAACGCGTTTCTAAAAATAAAAAGGCGAATGCGTTTTTCATTGCCAATGATGTTCACCCACAAACAAAAGATGTGCTAAAAACTCGCGCCGATATGTTTGGCTTTGAATTAGTTTATGGTGAATTATCTGAAGCCGCCTCTAGCGATTTCTTTGGTGCGTTACTGCAGTACCCAACCAGTACGGGTGAAATTGTTGATATTCAACAAACAATAGCAGACATACAATCACACAAAGCGGTGGTAGCCGTTGCCACAGATTTGTTGGCATTAACCCTACTAACTCCGCCTGGAGAGTTGGGTGCAGATGTTGCGTTTGGCAGCGCTCAGCGTTTTGGCGTTCCAATGGGATATGGTGGTCCACACGCGGCATTTTTTGCCACGCGTGATGCATACAAACGTTCTTTACCGGGTCGTATTATAGGTGTATCAAAAGATACGCGAGGACGAACTGCACTTAGAATGGCATTACAAACACGCGAACAACATATTCGCAGAGAAAAAGCGAATTCAAACATTTGTACGGCTCAGGTTTTATTAGCCAATATGGCCAGTTTTTATGCTGTATATCATGGCCCGCAAGGTTTAACCGCTATTGCTAATCGCATTCATAGATTGGCTGATATTTTGGCAAAAGGATTACAAAGCAAAGGTGTTGAATTGGTCAATAAGACCTATTTTGATACGCTAACACTTAGAGTGGCGAATAAACATGAAGTGATTGTGGCAGCACTTGCAAATGAGATGAATCTTCGCACCGACTTAGACGGATTAGTGGGCGTATCACTAGACGAAACAACCACTAGACAAGATGTTGCAGACTTATTTGATGTGTTCTTAGGCGCAGGTCATGGTCTAAATGTCGCTGAGCTTGATGACGTCATTATTGCAGAAGGAAGTAGCTCTATTCCTGCAGAACTAGTTCGTACTACCGAGTTTTTGACTCATCCTGTATTTAATCGTTATCACTCAGAAACGGAAATGCTGCGTTATATTAAAAGTTTAGAAAATAAAGATTTAGCATTAAACCATTCAATGATATCGCTTGGCTCATGCACCATGAAGTTAAATGCAACCGCGGAAATGATACCT
This sequence comes from Glaciecola sp. UBA1851, assembly GCA_002338515.1. Classification (GTDB taxonomy): domain Bacteria; phylum Pseudomonadota; class Gammaproteobacteria; order Enterobacterales; family Alteromonadaceae; genus Glaciecola. The sequence continues at coordinate 53,231 of DDIL01000043.1, forward strand.
GTAACTTGGCCTCAGTTTGGTCAACTCCATCCATTTGCACCACTTGATCAAGCGCAAGGCTATACCAAGATGCTTGAAGAATTGAGTGATTGGCTTATTGATGTAACGGGTTACGACGCGCTGTCTATGCAACCAAATTCTGGCGCTCAAGGTGAGTATGCCGGTTTATTAGCTATTCAGCGTTATCATCAGAGTCGTGGAGATGAGCATAGAAATGTTTGTTTAATTCCACAGTCAGCTCATGGTACTAACCCTGCTTCAGCACAAATGGTCAGCTTGAAAGTAGTAGTGGTAAATTGTGATGCAAAAGGTAATGTCGATTTAGCTGATTTGCGTGCAAAGGCTGAGCAGGTGAAAGACAACCTTAGCTGTGCCATGATCACTTACCCATCAACTCACGGCGTATATGAAGAAACCGTGCGCGAAATTTGTGACATAGTGCATGAATATGGCGGTCAAGTGTATATGGATGGTGCGAATATGAACGCACAGGTTGGGATTACCTCACCTGGTTTAATTGGCTCTGATGTGTCGCATTTGAACTTGCATAAAACTTTCTGTATTCCACATGGTGGTGGTGGTCCGGGTATGGGGCCAATAGGTGTTAAATCACATCTTGCGCCGTTTTTACCTAGCCACAGTTTAGTTAAACTAAAGGCTGCCGGTACAAATGATGATTTAGGTAATAATAGCGCTGTTTCAGCCGCTCCTTGGGGTAGCGCTTCAATACTGCCTATTAGCTATATGTATATCAAGATGATGGGTAGCGAAGGGCTTAAAAGAGCGACTGAAGTGGCAATGCTTAATGCCAACTACATCGCCACTAAACTTGAAGGGCATTACCCTATATTGTACAAAGGCATGAACGGCCGTATTGCTCATGAATGTATTGTAGATTTACGCCCATTAAAAGAGGCGTCAGGCGTGACTGAGGTGGATATAGCCAAACGTTTAAATGACTACGGTTTCCATGCGCCAACAATGAGCTTTCCTGTAGCCGGTACATTAATGATAGAACCAACGGAATCTGAAGCTAAAGTTGAACTAGACCGCTTTATTGAAGCCATGATTTGCATACGCGAAGAAATTGCAAAAGTAGAAAGTGGCGAGTGGGATGCTACTGATAATCCACTGCATAATGCGCCACATACATTAGCTGATTTAATTGATTCAAATTGGGATAGAAGCTACTCGCGTGAGTTAGCCGCGTATCCTGTTCCTGCTGTCGCAGCAAATAAGTTTTGGCCTACAGTTAATCGAATTGATGATGTATTTGGTGATAGAAACTTAATATGTAGCTGTCCTGATTTAGATAGCTATAGGGAGTTTGCAGAATAAATTAATACATCTAGTTTATTGTATGTAGCTCTCGCTCAAGGGAGCTACATTTCAATGTGTTTTCAATAATCCAAAGCTGCTGTTTAGCTTGAGTTATCCCCCACGATAATGCTGCTTTGTCGTCTTCATCGCCCAAATTTTGTTTTAAGCGATTGTTTAAGCAATGAATTAATTCGCATAAACACTCTCGCACGTATCGCCTGTTATTATAAGTTAAATGAAAATAAGCTAAGTTACGAAAGCTAATAATTAAAATACTAATAGAATCTTTGTTGCATGCTAATTTAACAAATAACTGCTTCGCTTTTTCAGCAGCTTTTTCATAAAGGCAATTAGCGTAGAATAAATTTCCTTCTCTACATGAATTGTTAGCGCTTATAGTTAATTTTTTCCATTTATTAATAGTTTGCTCATTGTGTTGTTTTTTATTTGTATTTTCTATCAATGGTAGCCGCATTTTTATCTTTTTCCTGAGATGGTTGATTGAATAATAATCAAGCAGTTAGTAACTGTTCGAAGATTTACTGTTGTGACGAGAAAGACTGCAAAATACTAACTTAATACTTAAATAACCAATGAAAACGAAGCAAAGCACTGCAACGTCAAATATCAAAAATGGTAACCAATTTAGTTCCATGTTTAGCACCCTAATCTAAATGATAATAATTATCATTTAGATTAGGGTGTGTTCGCCTTACTGTCAAGAGAAATTACTAACTTCATTTAAAGCCTTATTTTTTGAAACAAAAGTAGACATGCAAATTCATCTTCAACACCATGTGTTCTTTAGAGTGAATTGGCTTTCAAACAATGATATTAGAACGACTATGATTCATGTCATTGCTTTGATTTATTAACTAATTCAAAAGTGAATGAGTCAATGATTAGTATTGCTAAGCTATATCTGCGACAATGATACATTACTCAATCACCAGTATCGTCGTAAATGGATTCAAACGTTTCTCAGCAAGGCTCTGCTTCACCTGATATATCCTCTATAGCAACTGGTCATTTTGATAGAACTTCAGAACAATATTCACATCCTCATAGTCAAAAACGCCAATACAGAATTTATATTCCGACATCAGCAGGCGAAGGTCCTCTTCCACTTGTTATGGTTTTACATGGATGTGAGCAAACTCATGCAGATATTCAAACTATTAGTCAGTTTGATCAGGTTGCTGAACAGAACGGATTTGCGGTTGTATATCCTTTTGTAACCAAATACCCCGATTTTCGAAATATAAACTGCTGGGGATGGTGGCGTGAGGAGCAAATTAGTGCAAACTCCGGTGAAGTGGAAGATCTTTGGAAAATAGCCGAAGAAGTTATTGATGAGTTTAATATTGACCGCAATAGTGTGCATATAACGGGCTTATCGGCCGGTGGTGCTATGGCCGCAGCAGCGCTAGTAGTGCATGGAAATCGTTTCGCTTCAGGAGCGGCTGTAGCAGGTTTAGCATATGGTGAAACTATTTATGCGGTACAACAGCTATTTGGTGGTCGCCCAACTTATCAATCTCTTGAAAATACTGTATCAAAAATGAAATCTCAAAGTAGAGACGACTCTACACTCCCGCCCTTATGTATTATCCATTCTCAAGGCGATAATATAGTAGATATTCAAGCGGGGAAAAACCTACGAGATAGTTGGCTTCAATTTTTATCACCAGACAAACTGTCTGTCAGAAGTACCGAAGAGCATGAACAAGATGACAGCCACTGGAGTCACACTTGTTATGGTATTGCAGAAGACCGCGCATTTGTTGAAACCATATTTTTTGAAAAGCTTCGTCACGGTTGGTACGGCGGAGAAGCTGGCAGTTATAGTTTCCCAGATGCACCCGATATTTCGTCGTTAATGTGGACATTCTTTGAGAAGCATTCATTGAATAAATTAGAAATAACTGAGGAAATAAATACTTCTGATGAAAATATACACGACGAGTTAGACGTTCCAATCGTTAGTTTACCAGTATTAGATTCTGCTGAGATAGAGATACAGCCCCCAGAATACAATGAAGAGGAAACCCATGCTGAAATCGACAATATGCAAGAAGAAGAGGAGATAGAGTTAGCCGAAACAGAAGCAGAAGACAAATCCAGAAATATTAGAGCAGAGGAAGATGAGCAAATTGTATTGCAGGCAGAAGATGGCTTGGATAGTCCAACAAACATTGTGAACTCATCCAATTTCGATGCTCCAAAAGATATCAAAACAGTTAACCAAAAAGAATCTGCACCATGCGTAAATAATTGTAGTGAAGGGAATACTGAAGAAAGTTCAAATAGTGATACAGAGCAGCAACATAAAGATCAGGAATTAGATAAAGCCCCAAAATTAGAAACTAAAAGTCCTTTTGAATTGTCATCACAAAATATATTCTCACAATTTATCAAACGTATTAAAACGTGGTTTACTTTTTAGTTAATCTTTGATTGATTGTGTATCTAAAATGACGAGACAAAAGAGATAATTATTCGATATCTGCTACTTCAATTCTATTTCGACCATTTTGTTTCCCTTGATACAATGCATTGTCGGCACGTGCAATTGCGTTACTAAGCTGTTCAAACTCGGTAATCAGACTTATTCCAATGGTAACTGTTGGCGCATAAGGTAACGCCAATTTATTCGACCAATCGTGCTGCTTGAGTTGGTCTTGCATACGTAATGAATGGCTTAGAGCCTCTTCTGTGTCAGCACCGGGCAATACTATTAAGAATTCTTCGCCGCCCCAACGAGAAAGTAAGTCGCCTTCTCTAATTTGCGTTTGGAATACTTTGGCCACCTCAATAATGACTTTGTCACCCATTTCATGTCCATATTCATCATTAATTCGTTTAAAATGATCAATATCCACTATTAATACAGAAATAGAATTGGAAGCTCGTTTTAATCTGGCTATTTCTCTATCCGCTAAATAGTTCATGTGGCGTCTATTCAATAACTCGGTAAGCGGATCGGTTGTCGCCATAATATGTAGTTTCTTATTTGCCTTTTTCACTGTTTGTATATAGAAAAGTGATAAATAGCTAAATAGCACAAATACAACGCTTAAATTGAATATATGAATAAATTGCAATGCAATAGGGTTTATTGGTTGTATTGGGTCAATAAACCAGTTTAAACAGGCTAATCCACTGTAAAAAACAAAGAGTAAAAACAGCGACAAAGTGGCAGAGTTCTTTTTGGTAGAAATGCAAAGTGCAGGTATAAAAATCATCAAGTAATAGTGAAATCCGCTTTCCCAGCCAATTAATACAATACCTAAAGCTGCATGTATAAATATTTCAGCGCACATGAGCCTGACGCCCAATCTATTATTTCTATTTTTAAATGCAAAATAGGCAGCGGCGTACAAGATAACACTGCCTATATTGACCCATGCTAGGATGGGGGAGTCCAAATAGTAAAAAATAAAAAAGAATGATGTATCAATAAGTGCGGCTAAAATGGTAGTACGCATCAGCACACGCCAAAAGCCTGGTTTATTTCTATTTGACTTGATAGGTGAAGCTACATCAGTGCTTTTGTTCATTTAAAATGATACATACAAGGTAAATATTAACTCTTAATCGTTGACAAGTTTATGCAGTTTAGTATGTATCTGTAATTCTGTAGAAAAATTGAATTATTTGCTTTATTTTTAAACAAACTAATTATTTTTCAATGCTTTTGACATCGCCTTTATATGTGCTGGGCCTATTTCACAACAGCCACCAATAATGGTCGCACCCCATTCAACCCACATTTTTGCAAACTCTACATATGCATCAGGAGACAAGTCTTTTCTGGCATCTAAAGCGGCAACTGTATCGCCTGGGTACAATTCTTCAACTGATTTAAATCCGTTTGCATAGGCACCTATTTCAATTTCGTAGTCAGCAGTTGTTTTGATATTTTGCAATAACGGCCAGCTAGCAGTAATCGCTTCTGGTTGACTACAATTCAACAATATAGCGTTTGGTTTAAATGCTAAAACAGCCTGCAATGCTTCTTCTAATGACTCACCACTTCGTAATAATTGTTCTGTGTTATCAGCCAAAGTGAATGCAGTCCAAAAGGGTTTTTCCGATAGCTTAGCTGCTGCACAAGCTGCTTTAGCTTCGGTTATTGAAGACATGGTTTCACAAATAAATAGGTCACAGCCTTCTTTTTGCAATGAAACAAGTTCTTTATAAATTACGTATGATTCATTGTAGCTTAAACATGCTTCAGCTTTATAGCTTGCGACCAGTGGTGGTAAACAACCCGCAATGTTAACATGCTGCGCATTTGATTTTTCTACCGCTTGTTTTGCAGCCGCTTTGGCATTGTTATGAAGCAATACAAGTTTATCTAGCTGCCCTTCTCTGGCCAATCGGGGAGGGGTTGCAGTGTAAGTATTTAATATAATCACTTGTGCACCGGCATGAATAAAATCTAAGTGTAATTCACTCACTAATTCAGGCTCATGCATCATTATATCTGCAGACCACATAGGCGTGACTTCTCTTGTGCTTCTTTTGAGTAGCTCTTGACCCATTCCGCCGTCTAATAGTGTGATTTTATGCATATATATTGTGCTCGACAGTGCGCACCAATAGAAAATCCATGATTAGAATTTACCCCTGAAAATTTACTAATTTATTAAATCGAGTTGTTCAAAAAATTTTGTCGAAGTTTACAGGCTTGCTGTAACTATTGGTAGGGAAGGCGTGAAAATTCATATTGAAACGTTAATCATTTCATTAAGGTCTATACAGAATATGCAAGGTATCTAATAGTCAAACTACTAGATACCTTGTTTTAGGCTTTATGTTTAATTGTTCAATATTATTGATTGGGCTAATTAAGTTTCACATTTTTTCAATATTTAACGGAGCAAATTTAAAGTTCTGTTTACCATCATTATTGAAGCCATCTTGCGCCACGATCATGCCGTTAGGAAAGCCCTCTAGTGGAACATGGGTCACTTCAATACCATCAGTTTCTTGTGCACCGTCCACTGTATCAGAACCAGTAATTCTGAATCTTGAAACAAAGGCATAAGGCGGTGTTGCTTCATATATAGCAAAACTGTCATTCCCTTGTGATGATGCAATAAGCTTTGGTTTATCTGCTTTATAAAGTGCCAACCCCTCTATGTCAGCCACAATACCATTGGCACTGCCAACTTGGTCAATACTGATAGGCGAATCCAAGCTTTCTGCTATGTCTTCAAAAACCCAAATGCCATGCTCTTCCTCACCCACAAATATGCGATTACGTTCATCATCTACTACGCAACCTTCTAATTGGGAATCAAACTGAAAACTTGCCTTCAACGACATGCTTAATAGACTGTCATTTTCAGTTAATTCATATTGCTCAATTAAGCCTGTTTTATAAGTAACAAACGCGAAAACTGAATTGGCATAGTAACCCAAGCAAAAGCCATAAGGCTCTTCTTTAACAGGAAATTGATTGAACTTCTCAATTCCATTTTCGGAAATGGTTATCCAACCAACAGTATTATCTTGTCTGTCTGTAAATGCACCGATATCTACTGAATCATTTTGCAATAAAACGTTCTGACGAATATCAATATTGTTGGGTAGCCCACCCTCTAAGAATTGAATTTGCTTGCCATTAAGATCATAGACACCTAATCCAGATTTCTTATTCGTACCAATCACAAAACTTTTATTAGGATCCGATGGATGTATCCATATAGCTGGGTCGTCTGCCGCATCGCCACTTGTTAAAACAGGTGTGGTTTCAACAGTAGCGTTAATGTTTGTAACGGCGTCACTATCAGAGTAGGCAATATCATCTCTGTCGATTAATAAACTACAAGCTGACATACCGGTTAAACAGAAAGTTAACATTGATAATATTTTCAATTGAGTCTTCATATTAAAAATTCACCTCTACACCAAATCTACCTGTCCAAGAATATGTTTCATATTGTAATAATCTAGGGCGATCAGGGCCTTTTTGATAGGCGACATAATCGGTATCATTTAAATTAGCCAACTTAACAAAAACTTGTACGTTTTTGTTCACGTCATAACTGGCAGTCCAGTCCATTTTGATTTGGTCTTGTACCCATCTATCCTCTAGCGCATCACCACCAAGTTCATCTAGGTAATCATCACGGTACGAATAAGTAAAGCGAGTACTAAATGCGCCTTTTTCATATCCTAATGTTACGTTGTAAGTTGTTTCAGACGTAGAAGGCAATACAATAGTACGGTCGCTTAACTTCCCTTCAGTATCGGTATAAGTATAGTTAAGTCCAAATATTAGACCTGAGTCAAATGCTTGATTATAAGCAAATTCAAAGCCTGCAACGGTTGCTGAGTCACCATTTTGAGGAATAACTGCTTCTACAAAAGATACTCCATTGTATACACCATTGTACGGGGCATCGTCTGCCTCAAATTCTTGATCAATAATAAAGTTATCGATGTCTTTATAAAAAATGCCACCTTGAACTACTGCACCTTCAGCAAAGTAATACTCAAGACTAATGTCAAGGTTTGTTGCTTCATATGGGTCGAGTTCTGGATTTCCTGCCTCAATTTCAAAATCTTCATTGGTTTCTAAGAAAGGCGCTAGTTTACCTAATTTAGGCCTAACAATTGATTGGTAAATACCACCCCTTAGAATCACGTCTTCTTGAATTTCATATTTAAAGGCAACTGAAGGCAATAAATTTGAATAGTCATTATCAAAGCTTCTTGCCTCAACTGTTTCTGCGTCACCATCTACATAGTTACCATTTGATTTATTATCAGTTTGTTCATATCTGAAACCACCTATAACGAGTAGTTTTTCAGTTTCATATCCAGCTTGAATAAAGAGTGCTAATACATCTTCTTCTATTGTGAAATCATCTAATTGAGAATCAACGACTAAACGTTCATTATCGCCAAAATTGGCTAAGTTATTATTGTTAAATTGACGCGTGCGAGGTAGATCAGGAACTGGTCCTAAATCGAATAATGAATAGGATGCTGACCCAGCAACTTGAGCTAATGTGTAATCATCCAAATCACCATATTCAATTATTTCTACATCTACGGTTTTTTCTTTTTGACGATACTTGCCACCAAATTTGATATCTAGCTCACCGTTGGCTAGTGTAAATTCCTTTTCAGCATCAAACTGTAAGGTGGTCTCTTGCTCTTCCGATTCTGCGTCAACCAGTTCAATTTTATCTAATTCATAAATACTTGGGTCGGTAAAATCAAAATTAACGGAAGAGGCAACAAAAGGGGTAAATTCTAAATTTGTATAGTCAAAGTCTACGCTTAAATCACCCGCTTCATCAAAATCTCGGCGAAAGCGAGTTGGATCTTGAGTTTTGTATTCGTTTTCTGATGCTTCTGCATAACTGGCAGCATATTCAAGCTCCCAATTACCCTTTAAAATGGTTTCACCGCCAAATTCAAATGTTTTTATAATTTGTGATTCAAATCTATCTTTTAGTCCACGGCGAACAGAAATTTCACCATCTGCTGAATCGAAAGTAACCGATTCCCCTGCTTGGCTACTTGGCTCTTCGCCCATTTCAAATACAAGTCGTCTTCTAGATTCAAAATCATCAAATTTAGAATATAAGGTTCTTAGGTATAATTCGGTATTTTCGGTTAGTTGATAGTCTAATGTTAAAGACAGGCCCGTGCGATCTCTTTCAACGTCGTAGTCTCGGTATTCAACTGCGTCAGCATACACGACACCGTCATCGGTTTCGCTCCAACCGTCCATTTCTAAGTTATCAGTAGATGTTTTACGTTCTGATACCTTAAAGCCACCTGCTAAAGCTAATTTATTAGTGAGCTTTTTAGAAAAATTAATGCCATATTCGGGAGACGTTTCTTCATTCAAATCGTTATAACTTGCAATTACTTGTGCATTAATGAAGTCTTCTCTTTTATTCGCGCTAATAGTATTAATTCGAATTGTTGCGCCTATGGTATCGCCATCCATTTCTGGTATCAGCGTTTTTATTACTTCAATAGATTCAACTAATTCAGATGGGATAACGTCTAACGCAACAGCTCGGGTGTCGCCTTCAGGAGCAGGTAATCTCACACCGTTTAAGGTAGCGGCATTTAATTCAGGGTCGAGTCCTCGAATTGAAATAAATCGCCCTTCACCTTGATCATCAAGCACGTTTACGCCTGGCAATCTTCTCACTGCTTCCGCTACGTTTTGATCAGGTAAATTACCAATTGTCGCGTTAGTAATCACACTAGTAACGGTTTCAGCTTCTCTTTGTGCTGCAATTGCACTTGTGAGCATGCCTCGTTGCCCTACTATTTTTATTGTTTCAAGGTCGGATTCAGATTCGGTTTGGGGATTATCTTGTGCTGTGGCTAAATATGACATACTTGCCACTGCAATGGCTATTGCTGATTTCTTAAACATATGTGTTCCTATATACGATTATTAGTGTGTTTGAGTAAATTTTGGTGTGGGTTTATATTTAATTATTCGGGCTGAATACTGATGGGCTTTGTTGAAATGAAGATGACAGATTATTGAAGTTATTATGTCGTTTTTATGTCTAATTTATGACAGCTAAAAGATGACAACTGATTAATAACATCACATCGAAGTCCATTGTCTGTCACAAAAATACTATTTACTGACCTCTTATATTTGAGAATATCAAGGCTCATTCAGGGAAATTAGCTTATCCCTACTGTTCATAAAGTACGCTATAAAAGTTAAAGCGAGCCGTATTAAGGCCGATACCAACGTATCAGTGCATTCAACACTATTACTGGTCGTCATTATCTTTTTTCAACGTCCTATTCGGAGCGTCTTTAATGCAAGTAAAGCAAAAACTCATGTCTTATGCTTTCGTGGTAAGTTTGGCTTTATTAGTTTTGGGCATAATTTTTTATGTTCTGAGTAATTCTGTGCAAGATAGATTGGGAGAAGCGTCCAGTTTATCTAAACGCGCAGTTGCCTCTTCAGATGGCGTTGAAACTACTATTGCCACAAGCCAAGCTGAGTTAAATGCAATGGCTGAGAAGCTAAGCGAAGTAACCGCGCCACTAAACTTAAATAAACAAAGGCTCGCCATTTTAGACAGAAAGTCGGAAGCGGTAATTAGCCGAATATCTGAACTCAAAGAACTGCTATTAGTTGCATCAGAATCACTAGATGAAGACAGTGAGGCTCTTTATGAAATTGAAGACGCAATGTATGAGTTAGAAGATATTCAAAGCGAGCTTAGAAGAGAATTGCTAGCGAATATTCAAACCACTGCCACGGCGAATAATACCGTAGCAAATGATGTCATTCAGGGCGCAGACGATTTAACACAATTAAATATAAAGTTTCAAAATGCATTTGAATCGTTAATGGCAGTAAACTTAGCAAATACAATGAATAATCAAAATGCTATTAAGACGATTGAGCGAGCTGAACAAAAAAATCTGCAAGCAAAAGTCATATTAACCGTAACAATTATTGTTATTGCTTTACTAGTAATAGGTGTTGTTACTTACACCATTGTGTTAGTTACTAAACCGCTTGACGCTATTTCTGCCGGTATCGAAAAAGTGGCGAGCGGAGATTTTACGACAGAGTTTAAAGCGATTAGACAAGACGAGTTTGGCGCTGTGGCAAATGCCATGAACCAAATGGTGAAAAAAATTAAGCACACAATTGAACAAATCAGCCATGAAACCTCGGTTTTATTAGATACAGCAAGCAATATGGAAACAAATAGTATTGCAACTAAAAAAGCAATAGAGAAAGAGCAAGATGAAGTTAATTCTGTCGTATGCGCAACACAGCAAATGTTGCAAGCAGTAAACGCGGTAACGATTGCGTCACATGAGTCATTGAAATCTTCACAAGCGTCTAGCGAAGCGTCAGAAGGTGGGGTTGAAATTGTTCAGGAAAATATAAGAAAAGTAAATGAATTGGCTCAAGAGTTTAATCAAGCAGCATCTGTTGTTAGCAACGTGCAAACCCATACTGAAGAAATTGATAAAATTTTAGAAGTTATTAAAGACATTACCGAGCAGACGAATTTGCTTGCGCTTAATGCGGCTATAGAGGCAGCGCGTGCGGGTGAACAAGGCCGAGGATTTGCTGTTGTGGCTGATGAAGTGCGTCAATTAGCGCTTCGCACTCAGAATAGCACCAGTCAAATTACCGATATCATCCAAGGTTTAATAGCTTCTTCTCAAAACGCCGTAAATTACATGAAAAACAGTGAAAAAGGGGTTCTTGAGACAACCGAAGAGGCGAAGAAGATAAATCTTGTATTCGAAACTATTTCAGAAAAAGTTAACGATATTCGTGGTCGAATCGATATGGTTGCTTCTGCGAGTGAAGAACAAAGCCAAGTTTCTCAGGAAGTCCAAACCAGAATGCAAAGCATAGAAGCCGAGACTAAAAATGTATTTAGCATGGCTGACGAGGTCGTCATAAAGAGCTCATCGTTAAAACAAGTCAGCGAGCGTATTGCTCATCAATTAAATCAATTCACCATATAACCCAAAAACAAAATTATAAATCTAAGAAGCCTATTAAATAGTAGTGTTTGTTAGATGTTGTGAAATTGTAAAATTTACTATGTAAAATTTTATTTGTGAAATTACTCAGTTTTTTACGCTAATATGGAATTGTGGTATCGGAGGGCATCGTTTTTCCCAACTCGCCTTTTGGTACCCTTTTTATTTTAAAGCGCTGTAATTATCAGTCGCTTAAGGCAACCAGGTACATTATCTAGTTGTAATTGATATTAGCGGAGAATTATTATGAACATGCCAGCTTTCAATTTACATTCATTAAAACTTAATCCATCTGATTCAGTTATTCCTCAAGTCATGGCTACAACCGCGGGCAAATGGCACAGTGCGTTCGATTTATTTGAAAACGATTTAGCTGTGTTTCAAATGTTGGATGCACGCTTCCCACTCCAAGAACGTTCGCACGAAGACGTAAAGCAATATATTGTGTATTTTAATCATGTCATGGTATTTTTTGCAGATGGCACCCATTGTGGACTTGATCAATCTAAACAGTTTGTTGCATTTAATGGTAGCAGAGAGAACCCTAGTTCAATTCTGTTTCAAGAAGACGACTTGCATGTAGAATTATTGTTTAATTGCACTAGTAAAAAGGGTAAACAGAATTTAGCTGGTATAGAAGATGTACAAATTGAATTTCCTATAAAGCGAGAATTCGTGACGCCAAGTGGAAACGAGTATAAAGTATAAAGAAACGAACTCTTTAATACTATTATGAAAATTAGACAATTAGGCGATCCAATATTAAGGCAGAAGTCTTTAGCGGTGGGACGTGACGAATTTCAAACGCATGAAATTGACAGCGTTATTCAAACACTTAAACAAGTGCTTGATGGGATTAAAGCCATATCAGATGAAAATGGTAATGCGCTTAGCGCCCCACAAATAGGGAAGTTAAAACGCATTATCATGTTACGGATTGATGGCGTCTTTACACCTATGATCAATCCAGTAATTATCGATGCATCTGATGAAATGTTTGATTTTGTTGAAGAGTGTTTTAGTTTTTATAATTTGCGTGCAACTGTTCAACGCTATAAACAAATAAACGTACAATTTCAGAATGAAGATGGTCGGGTAAAGCAAATCACTGTATCGGGCGAAATGTCTGGGTTAATTCAACATGAGATTGATCATCTAGATGGTATCTTCTTTCTTGACCACGTTAAAAAAGAAAACAATATTGCATCTGTCGACTACATATTAAAAGACAATCCACAACGGCTCAAAGTTGTACGCAAGATGATGGACTATATGGTCAGTTAGCAAATATCTACAAAGGTATTTTTATACTTTCAACTACTATTTCGAACACTTCCCCCGGTTTGATATGATTTGCAAGACCAAGATCAGCATTATAATGCTCGGCCTTATCTTGTGATACCTCTACTTTTACCAATTCTCCGCTCATCATAACAGGTTTGTTTGAGCTATCAGTAGGGATAAAAAAACCGTAATCTTTGAACGATACTCTTACCACCATATCGTCTTGTTGAGCAATAAAAAAGCATCCTTTCTTTTGACACACTTTTGCAATCTTTGTGAATATTAGATGTTTTTCACCCAATTTTTGTTCGGCATTTTGCATCAGTGATTTAAGCTCTACCATGGGTAAAGACAAATCTAACGGAGCGCCAAAGGTTTCTGAAGTTGTATCAGACGATATTGGTTGAGAAAGCCTAATGGGTTCATTTGCGTGAGTTTGGCCAATGCAACAAGTTATAACAAGTAGACAAAACTTAATAAAATTAACCAATATAGGATTCATTATTGATACCGAAAACATACTCATTTTTCACCTCTAAATTTTTACTAAAAGCCTAATATTTTTTTCTAAATAGTTACTAGATGTGGTCGATAACTATTTTAGTCGCGCCAAAATGCCATCTATTTTTTCAGGATTTTTCGTATTATGTTATCAATACCAGATACAAGCAAGGTTACAAAACTACTAGGGGAAGATAAAAGTTTAAGAAAACAACTGATGTTGACTTTTCTAGCTGTTGGATTGATTCCACTAGTTATTTTGAGTTTTGTATCATTATGGCTATCATCGAGTACAGTTAGTGACAAAGTAGGGCAAAACTTAGAAGCAATAAAAGCAAACAAAGTAGTGGCGATAGAGAAATATGGCAACGCTATTGTGAATCAGGTAATAACCGCTTCTGCTGATCCTAATTTAGCAACTAACCTTGAAAAACTCATTTCAGACTTTGATAACATAGTTGATGTATCTATGGCAGATACAACAGTTGGACGTGCTGAACACTTACAAAATTTAAAGCAGTCATTATCTCGCTATTACACCAATGAATTTTTACCTCAATACAGAGAGTCTAATGATGGTAACTCGGTTGATGTTAATGCTTTACTAAATAACTTGAATGATGAAGCGATTGTTTTGCAGCATGCTTATATTGAAGCTAATCCTTCTTCACTTGGCAATAAGCATGAAATGTTTAAATCAAACTTAAACGCTGCCTACGACAATTCACATGAATTGCTTCATCAAACATTCAAAATTTTCTTAGAAGAATTCGGTTATTACGACATATTCCTTGTGGATACAAGAGGCCGAGTCGTTTATTCGGTTTATAAAGAATTGGATTATGCAACTAACTTGTTAAACGGTGCCTATGCAAATAGTGGATTAGGAGAAGCATTTCAAGCTTCTTTAAACCTATCCAATGCGAATGATTTTACATTAATTGATTACGCGCAATACACACCATCATATGAGGCGCCCGCAAGTTTTATTGCATCGCCTGTTATGCAAGGAAATACTAGAATTGGGTCATTAATTTTCCAAATGCCATTAGATGCAATTACAAGTGTCATGTCAGAAAGGCGCGGCCTTGGTGAAACGGGCGAGTCATACTTAGTTGGCCAAGATAAATTAATGCGTTCAGATTCAATTAAATTTCCGGACGAATATAGCGTAGATGCTAGTTTCAGAAATGCGCGAACAGTTGAAAATGACGCTATTTTGAGTGGTCTTAACGGTAAATCAGGTGTGGTTGAGACTGAAAACTATATGGGACAGGACGTATTGTCAGGTTATATACCGGTTAAATTTGGTTCCTTAAATTGGGTGTTAATGGCAGAAATTGAAACCGACGAGGCGTTTGCAAGTGTGGCTAATTTACGTTGGTTAACGTTTGCTTTGTGCCTCATTGCGATTGGCGCAATTATTTACATTGCTCAGCGTATTACAACAGGCATTGTTAAGCCAGTCGCTAGTATGCAAGAGGCAATGGAGCAGATTTCTGAATCAACCGACTTTTCAATTCGCGTGAATGTAGAAAGTGAAAATGAAATTGGTAAAAGTGCAGTTAACCTTAATAACTTACTTAATAAAGTTGAAGCCTCTATTGACGAAACTAACTCCGTCGTTCAAGCAATGGCAAATGGTGACTTTAGCCAACGCGTAGAATCAGACTTCAAAGGTAACTTATTAACGTTGAAAAATGGCGTAAATGAGTCGGCCA
Source organism: Glaciecola sp. UBA1851 (assembly GCA_002338515.1). Classification (GTDB taxonomy): domain Bacteria; phylum Pseudomonadota; class Gammaproteobacteria; order Enterobacterales; family Alteromonadaceae; genus Glaciecola. The sequence goes on from DDIL01000043.1 coordinate 68,584, forward strand.
GTGCAATTGAAAGCTCTATACACGCTGTAAACGATGTGGTGGATGCGCTCGCTCATGGTGATTTTAATAAAACAATTACACTAGATTTAAAAGGCGATTTGGATTCTTTAAAACAAGGTGTTAATAATTCTGCGGTAGCGATTGGAGATGCGATACAAACTATTGGTAGTTTGCTTCACGCTATGAGCCAAGGCGATTTCCAATTTAGATCAGATGCCAACTTGGTTGGTGAATATAAAGTATTATCCAATCAAGCAGATAGCGCAATGTCTTCAGTAGATAAAGCATTGTCTGAAATAGAAGTGGTTATGTCTAATGTCGCCAAAGGTGAATTAAACGCAAGAGTGGCGAGTGAGTTACCTGGACAGTTACATACTATTAAAGAAAACCTTAACTCATCACTGAATGTCATCAATGATGTGTTTAGTGAAACTGAGCTTGTTTTATCCAGTTTGGCCGACGGTAATTTGAGTGTTCAAATTAATGGTAACTTCCCTGGTAGAATGGACGTATTAAAAACGAATACTAATGCGACGGTTGCTAAGTTAAATGAGGTTGTACGAGAAATACGACAAGCATCTGTAACCGTTAGTGCCAGCGCCGATGATATTGCCCAAAGTAATGTTAGTTTAAGCCAGCGTACAGAAGAACAAGCTTCTAGCCTTGAGCAAACCGCGGCAAGCATGGATGAAATTACCTCTACAGTTAATCATACGGCTGAAAATGCAAGCCACGCTAACAGTATTGCTAGTCAAGCTAAAGAGCAAGCTGCTAAAGGCGGTGAAGTTGTGACTGAGGCAATGCAGGCAATGGAACAAATTAATGATGCGAGTAGTAAGATTGCAGACATTATTTCTGTTATTGATGCAATTGCTTTCCAAACAAACTTACTAGCATTAAACGCTGCAGTTGAAGCTGCGCGAGCCGGTGAACAAGGCAGAGGGTTTGCGGTTGTGGCGAGCGAAGTAAGAAACCTTGCGGGTCGTTCTGCTAATGCAGCGAAGGAAATTAAAGGCCTAATTGATGATAGCGTGACTAAGGTGAACGTGGGCTCTGAGTTGGTGACACGTTCAGGCAATACGCTCAAAGATATTATTAAACAGGTAGAAAATGTCAGTAGTATTGTTGGCGAAATATCAACGGCTACAGACGAGCAAAGCACAGGTATTTCAGAAGTTCATAAAGCTGTGGAAGTACTACAAGAGTTGACTCAGCAAAATACGGCTATGGTAGAAGAGGCTACAGCAGCAAGCGAAGAATTAGGCACACAAGCCAAAGGTATGAAGAAGCTTATTGAATTCTTTGGTGTTTAGCTTACTCGCCTAAACCAATACTTATTAAACGCACCTACAGGGGAGATGTCTAAATACATCTCCCTATTTTTACATAATAAATCAAGCGTATACAGCAAGCTATCCTTTCATTTAGTATAAAAATAACCTCTTTTCTTATGTTTATCGTATACTTGCTATACTCTTATCGAGTCGGCTGTTCATTACTAATAATAATAAGAAGAAAAGGTTAATTACGTGAAAAATATTATTCTTGCGCTCATTTTTATTTTCGCGCTCTTTATGGGGTATTCAGGTTTTGGATGGTTAGGTGTGGCTTATGTAGCGCTTGTACCTATTCCATTGTACTTTTTTGGCGCATTTGTTCGTAAGTCCCATCAAGATGGCACATCTGGTGAAGTGAAACCCATCACCATTTGGACGTCACCTATCCCGTACTTAGGTGCGCTTTTCGTAATCTTAATTGTTGTACAAATTGTTTTTTAATAGTTTGGTATGAGTTCATCCATTTCATGCCCATGTGGCAGTTTGAAAACCTTTGCGCAATGTTGCGAGCCATATATAAACATGGCAGTAGAGCCACCTACACCAGAGACATTAATGCGCTCGAGGTATTCTGCATACGTAGTAAATAACTACGAATATATACAAGCCACTTACTCTAATAGCAATCGCACTAATTTAAGCGTAACCGATATACAAAAGGCGGCTGAAAATACTAAGTGGCTCCGATTAACTGTACTAAGTGCCTTTGATATGGGTAATGAAGGCGAAGTAGAATTTATTGCACACTACAAAGTAAACAATGATTTCTATCAAATGCATGAGCATAGCTTTTTTGTGCTAGAGCAAAATAGTTGGCGATATGTGAAAGGCGACATGCAACATAAATCAGGTAAAATAAAAGTTAGCCGAAATCAAGAGTGTATTTGTGGTAGCGGCTTAAAACTAAAACGCTGTTGCATGTTAGTTTAGTGTGTACTCTCTAACTTATTATTGTAATAACAAGGTTTCTCCTCCCGCCATAATTTCTGTGCTCACCTAAATAAATACCCTGCCAAGTCCCTAATGCAAGCTGACTATTTTCAATCGGAATACTAATACTACTTCCATACAGCGAGGCTTTGATATGAGCAGGCATATCGTCGCTACCTTCAAATGTGTGAGTAAAATAAGGCGCATTTTCGGGCGCAAGCTTATTTGTATAGGCCTCTAAATCTTGCCTAACTGAAGGATCGGCGTTTTCATTAATTGTTAATGAAGCAGATGTGTGTTGAATAAACACATGACACAAGCCATCACTTGGCATATTGCCTATCGCGTTTATTATATGTTGAGTAATAAGGTGAAACCCGCGCTTGTATTCAGGTAAAGTGATATGAATGTTGCTTACCAAAACATTTTGTCCTTATGTTCATTTTAAAATCGACATTTTACCATAATCAACATAATGCTATTCTTCAATAAGAATTAACGTTAAACAATAAGAAGAAATAATGAAGTTAAATATGAAGCAAGTGATCACGCAGTTTGGTTCGTTTTTATGGTTAACGCTGTTTTCATTTATTGCCTTTTCGCAAATTGAAAATGACACGACAATCGCTTACGAAAACGTGCCTGCGAATGTACCTTATTCTAAAGTTGCCAAATTATCCTATATAAAAGCTGAGGAAATATTCAGTTATGGTGACTTAGACCAGCAAAAAATCTACTATTGGTCTGCTTCAGATACAAACAGACAAAGTGAAATCACACGCCCTATTTTAGTATTTATTCATGGAGGGTGTTGGCTTGCCCAGTTTGATATTAACCATAGTTTACCTCTTACTACGGCTTTAGCCATGCAGGGTTATGACGTTTACTCAATTGAATATAGAAGAACAGGCAATGGTGGTGAATGGCCGGTTGCGCTTCACGATAATATAGTTGCAATGGAATATATTGCTAAACACAGAAACTATTCTAAAAGTGAGGAAGTGGTCATATTAGGGCATAGCGCTGGTGGGCATTTAGCTAGTTTAGTTGCACAAAGAATTACATCTCAATTAGTTAATCAAGTTGAGCTTTATCCTCTATTTCAAGCCACACATTTAATTGGATTAGCCCCTATAATCGACCTTCCTGCTTATGCTGTTGGCGAAAATAGTTGTCAAACCGCTACTCCTAAGTTTATGCAGTCATTGCCGGTTGAGAATATATATAAATACCAAGAAGCTAACCCGTTAACTTACTCCTTAAATGGTGTGGCTAATAAAGTGATGCTTGCCGGTGGTAAAGACAATATTGTGCCATCAAATATGGCTGTTCATCCTAATGCAAAAAATATCGTACTTGACGACGCAGGTCATTTTGATTGGATCCATCCTGGCTCACCTGCGTTTAATACACTTATTCTGCAACTAGAAAAATTATAAAATTATGAACCAAATACAATCACATACTTTGCTAGCAACAGCGAAACAGCTTGACGATTCATGCCCGCTTTCTCAATCTTTAGACAGTTTTGACTTACCCTCAGGCAAAATATATCTCGATGGAAATTCGCTGGGCCCATTGCCAAAACAGGCTAAGCAACGAGCAAGAGAAGTGGTAGATATTCAGTGGGGACAAGATTTAATTGAAAGTTGGAATAAAAACGATTGGATAAACCTGCCATTTAGTATTGGCAATAAAATAGCTAAGCTGATTGGTGCATCTGAGAATAGCGTAGTGTGCTGTGATTCTATTTCTATCAACTTGTTTAAAGTGCTAGCGGCGGCGTTGAATATGTCTGGCGGTAAACGCACTATTTTGTCTCAGTCTAATAATTTCCCTACCGACTTGTATATGGTGCAAGGGTTACAAAACTTATTGGATAGCCAAGCAGCCACTAACACCTGTAAATTGTTAAGTGTGCACTCTGACCAAATAGAAAAAACAATGGTAGAAAAAAGCCATGAGATAGGCGTGCTTTTGTTAACTCATGTGAACTATAAAACAGGTGAAATTTTCAATATGGAAAAAATCACTGAGTTGGCTCACAAATATAATATTCTCGTAATTTGGGATTTGGCGCATAGCGCGGGAGTATTGCCATTGGAGTTGGATAAAAGTGGGGCTGATTTTGCTGTAGGTTGTACTTATAAATACTTGAATGGCGGACCTGGGGCGCCTGCATTTGTTTATGTTGCTGAGAAACATTTATCTGAACTACAACAACCCTTAACTGGATGGATGGGGCATGCTGCACCATTCAACTTTGATCATAATTATGAAAAAGCTGATGGAATAGGGCATATGTTATGTGGCACGCCTAGTATTATTTCTATGAGTATTTTAGATGCATCTTTGGATGTATTTCATCAATTTAGCATTGATTCCATACGAGAAAAGTCGATTGGTTTAAATCGTTACTTTCAAAATACGGTCAATGCTTTACTAGAAGAGGCTGGGGTTCCAGCACTTGAGTTGGGTTGTCCTGTAGATGCTGAGCTTCGCGGTAGTCAAATTAGTTATGTACATACCGATGCATATGCAATTTGTCAGGCTTTAATATCAAAAGGGGTTATCCCTGATTTTAGAGCGCCAAATGTATTAAGAATTGGATTTTCTCCTCTGTTTTTAAATTATCAAGCTTTGTTTGAGGCTGCTCAAATTCTTTGTGGTATTTTGGACAATAAAGAATACTTAGAGCCTCAATACCAAGTAAAAAATCAGGTAACCTAATGAGTTACAACCCACTATATCAGCGTATTTGGAAAACAGTTAATGCCATCCCAGTGGGTTATGTTTCTAGCTATGGGAAAATTGCAGATTTTGCCGGGTTACCTGGTAAAGCGCGAATGGTGGGAAAGAGCTTAGGCTATGTTCCAAAAGAGTTGCAGGTAAATTGGCATCGTGTACTTCGTTCAAATGGGCAACTTGCTTTTCCAAAAGGAAGTGAACTAGCGCTGAAGCAAACTGGATTGTTACAGGAGGAGGGTGTGGCAGTGTTAAACAATAGAGTAAGAATGAAAGAGTTTGAATGGCACCCTGACTTAGCAACGATGTTGCAAGGCTTTGAGTATTAAAAACCATGCCTATATTGCCTAATTAGCTTTATATTTTAAAAAAATGTAACTAATATGAAATTTATTATTGGTTTATCCGGTTTTATACGGTAACTCCGATAAACAATGTAGTTTACGAGTAAATATATTTTTGCCAATTTAAAGAGGAATCATCATGAATAAGAATATTGCTGCCGCTGCTGCCCTTGCTACTGTTATGACATTAGGTGCGGCTAATGCCGTTGAAGCTGCGTCTAAAAAGAAAGAAAAATGTTATGGCGTAGCACTAGCTGGCCAAAACGATTGTGGTAACTTGGCAGGTACACATAGTTGTGCTGGCCAATCTACTGTTGACAATGATATTGGCGAATGGCGTTTAGTGCCGGCTGGTACTTGTAAAGAGCTAGGTGGTTATGATCGCGGTGAAGCGAAAAAATTATTCAAAGAAATGAAAGCTAAGAAAAATAGCTAATTCATGATCTCTTTTGAGTCTGTTAAGAAGCCCGAACCCTTAGTTGGGGTCGGGCTTCGTCATTTACACTACTCTGATGCACTTGATAAGAGTATTGCTGTAAATCAGCACATTGATTTTGTAGAAATTCATGCAGAGAATTTTTTTGCTAAAGGAGGAATAACTAAAGCCCTATTGCAGGATGTATGTGAGCAATATGAATTAAGTGTGCATGGCACATCTTTGGGTTTAGGCTCACAAGTAGCCATTGAAAATGATGTCCTTAATAAATTTGCGAATTTAGTTGAGTTTACTCAACCTAAGTTAGTATCTGAACACCTATGCTTCAACCGCGCTAAAATTAGCGGTAATGTACTGCATTCTGGTGATTTATTGCCTATTGCATATAATCAATCTTCTTTGAAAATCTTAGATAATAATATTGATTTATTGCAATCACGAATTAATCGACCCATTCTAATTGAAAATTTAAGCGCGTATTTGTCGTTGCCAGATTTAAGCAGCGGCGATACTGATGAAAATATATTAGATCAGTATTCTGAATGGGAATTTTTACAGTTACTTTGTAAACAATCTGGGTGTGGCTTATTGTTAGATATTAACAATTTGATAGTGAATGAATTGAATAAACAATTCGCTTCTAACGCTCAAAAGCTTAGTGAAAATGAGCTTATTCAAGCCGTTATGCAAAGTATCCATCAAATAGATCCTAAATACATTGGTGAAATACACCTTGCTGGCTTTAGTGAAAAGCAAGTAGAAGGTTTTATTGTTGATGATCATGCTCAAGCGGTATCAAATATGTGTTGGTCGGTTTATAAGCAAACCATAGCGCATTGTCCTAATGTGCCCACATTAGTTGAATGGGACAACAATTTACCGAGTTGGGAAGTATTAACGAATGAAGCCTTAAAGGCTAAGCAATTATTAGGTTAATTTAGAGCGGATTACTAAGCGATTTCATCAATTCACTCAATAAATATTACAAGAGAGTATTCAATAATGGATTATCAGAAAGCTTTGATATCGCAAGTTTTTCAAGTCAATCAGTCTGACAATATTTCAAACTCTCCTACGAATATATCTAGTGACCAAAAGGCTGAAACATCAAACTCAACGTTCATTGCTACTCATTCAAAAGAACACCCCACTTCGACTATTAATGCTATAAAAGTTCACCGAAACAATTACATTGAAACAGGGATTAACGCTTTAAAAATTGGCTTTCCAACTGTATATGGTTTGCTAGATGAAAGTGATTTTAGACGTTTAGCTACCGAATATTTAAAGGCCTACCCCAAAACCTGTTTTGATTGGGCAGATTATGGTGAGCATTTATCTATGTTTATGTATGACATAGATGCGTTATCTGGTCAGCCATTTCTTCCTGAAATAGCAGAATTAGATTGGCAGCTTTTGCATATTGAAAGGGCGAATGATCGGGAGTTTGACGCTGAATCTTTTAGCTTAATGCAGTCTCATGACTTAACCTCTCTTATATTTATTCCTGCTCCTGGTTTGTTAGTTAATCAGGCTCTCTTTCCTTTAGTTGAGCTATATGAGCTCGTTCATGTTTACAATCAGCCTCAAAATAAGATGAATGCGACCGTACAAGAAGAGAAAAAATTGCATTTAAATAAAATAAATAATCTCATAAATAATGCAATAAAAACTGGGGTGTATAGGTCTATTGTGTTGTGGCGAGAGCAATACAAAGGGCTTTTCTCATATTGCGACAAACAGGCACATGATGCGTTTGTGGGCATACAGAAAGGCGACACTATTGCTGATGTTTTTTCTTATTTTAATGAAGATGAAACAGCCCTTACGAACTGGTTGCAACAAAGCATTGAGACTCAAAAAATAATGGGTATCAATTTACTTAGTAAATAGGCGTTGCACCAAACACACTGAATTTGATTGTAGCAATTGGCTTGAAGCTAGCTATAACACAACTAATGGAATCTATATGAAAAAGCTAATTGACTTGTACAACACTATTTTTGGTAAAGCTGACTATTTAGCAATACCGGCTCTGTTTGGAGCGCGTTTATATGTGGCTTGGGTATTTTTTAAATCAGGTCTAACAAAATTAAATGATTGGGAAAGCACATTATTATTATTTGAATATGAATACGCTGTGCCAGTTTTGGATCATGTTTCTGCCGCTTACTTAGCCACTATTGGCGAGCTAGTATTACCAGTTTTGTTAGCAATAGGTTTATTCTCGCGTAAAGCGGCTATAGGTTTGTTTATTGTCAATTATGTAGCAGTAATCAGTTTAGAAGATATTCCACAAGCAGCTTACAATTTGCACGTAATATGGGGCTTAATGCTTCTAGCGGTACTGATTTGGGGCGCGGAAAAGCTCTCTGCCGATAACTTCCTCAAAATTAAGTAACCCGCTCTCTAGGTATTCGTTTCGCTTTATGAATAAGAGGGGCATTGAAAATATAAAGGTGCTAGTCCCATCCATGGGCGCTCCGCAATTTCATCCATGAAATTGAGGCTTTATATTTTCAATGCCCCTCTTATTCAAACGCTTCACTCCAAAGTTTATACTCTCCAGGTGCTAATCCCATCCATGGGCGCTCCACAATTTCATCCATGAAATTGAGGCTTGTTAATGCGGATATACTTCATGTCAGCGCGCTTTTTGAAGTAAGGTTTTAAAATTACAAAGGTACTAGTCCCATCCATATGCGCTCCGCGATTTCATCCATGAAATTGAGGCTTTATATTTTCAATGTTTCTCTTATTCAAATACTTCTATCTGGCCTTTAGTTTAACTTTCTTCTTTCCATTGGAATACTTCGCCAATGTCTACATTGAATATTCGGGCGATGCGAAAGGCGGTTTCTAGAGAAGGAGAGTAGCGGCATTGTTCAATGGCTGCCACAGTTTGGCGGGTGACGCCTACTGCTTCGCCTAAGTCTGACTGCGTAATGCCGCTTTTTTCCCTTAATTCTTTGACGTTATTAATGATTGGAAACGACTTGGCCATTAATAAAATACCGTGCGGTTGAAATAAATATGCAGTGAATATTCTACTAAATGACTCAATACCAAACTGGCAAAACAGATATAGAATAAAATACTGCCAATTGGAAATAACAAGAATATTCCTAAACCGGTTATGACACCTAGTGCAAAAACGTATGATGAAATATTTCCGGCTTTTTGTACTATTAATTTACTGCGTTCATCTTCATTTGCGTTAGCATCTTTAGGGTTAGAAACAGCTGCAACAATATGGCCTATAATTGCAATGATCACAGTTATGACTGTAAATCCGATTAGTGATGGCAATGTAGGTGATGGAATGGCTTTAGTTGCACTAAATGTGCCTATTACTATATTAAAATATAAAAAACTAGGCACGATAAGTGCGCCCAACATAACCCATGCTGATTTTTCTTGAAAAGACATATAATTTCCTTTGATGTTAAAAAAATTTAACATGAAGAATAGCTTTAATTTTTATGCATGTCAAAAATATTTAACATCATTTTTCATTTTTTTATTATTAAAGTTAGGTTGGAGCGCACTGGGGCATGTTTATTTTTGTTACATGCTCTTGATGCAGAGTAATTGCTTCAGCGAAAATATGTTGCGATCTTGGGGCACATAGAGCAAACAAAATTCATACAGCAAAGATCAAAATGCTCTTATTTCAAATATGATTTTATTTATGAATCAATCGTTAACTTTTGATTCAATTAAGCTACACTCTCATTATGATAATTTTCCAACACTTCTTATTTAATTAATGAGTTTACTTACTTCCACAGCTATTTTTCTTGGTGCAACCATTATCGCGGTTCCTTTATTCAAGCGTCTAAAACTTGGTGGGATTTTAGGTTACTTGGTTGCTGGCGTAGTTATTGGCCCTTCAGCATTAAATTTTATTGACGACCCAGCCACTATTTTACATTTTGCAGAATTAGGGGTAGTACTTCTGCTTTTTGTGATTGGTTTGGAGCTTGAGCCTTCAACGCTATGGCGAATGCGTAATCAAATTCTTATCAGTGGGGGTAGCCAACTGATTCTAACCACCGCATTAATTGGTGTATTTTCGTTTTATATTTTAGGACTGTCGCCAGCCGTTAGCGTCACCATAGGATTAGCGCTCGCACTTTCTTCGACTGCTTTTGCCATCCAGTTAATGAACGAACAGAATATTTTGAATAGTCCGCCCGGTCAGCAGGGCTTTTCAATGCTGCTAATGCAGGATGTGGCGGTTATTCCTATTTTATTAATTGTTGCCGCTTTTTCGCCGGAACAAACCAGCGAAGGTGTGGCTTGGTATATTAGCTTAGCTGCAGTGTTAGCTGTGCTAGTGGCTGGGCGCTTTTTGGTAAACCCGGTATTACGAATTGTAGCAAGATACGGTAGCAGCGAAGTGATGACTGCCGCTGCACTATTCTTGGTATTAGTAACAGCGTTAGCAATGTATAGCGCGGGTTTATCGATGGGAATGGGGGCATTTATTGCAGGTATTTTATTAGCTGATAGTAGTTTTAAACATCAACTCGAAATAGAGATTGAACCTTTTAAAGGCTTGTTACTTGGTTTGTTCTTCATTGCTATCGGTATGAACTTAGATTTAGCTTTGTTAGTAAATGAGCCCGTTTTTATTATTAGCATGAGTCTTTTATTAGTTCTTATTAAAGCGTTAATTATTGCGGGTATTTTAATATTAAGTAAACAAATTAAGAAAGACTCAATTCGCATTGGGTTAATGCTTTCTCAAGGTGGGGAATTTGCTTTTGTTGTTATGACGCTTGCTGTGAGTAGCATGGTGCTGCAGGATGATATTGCTTCTAGAGTCAACTTGGTAGTAGGTCTATCAATGGCTTTTACCTCACCGTTAGTCATACTTTACGCCATGTACTTCAATAGTAAAAATTGTCCTCCCGTTTATGATTCAAGTCAGGTTTCCACCGAGCCAGAAGTCATTATTGCAGGCTTTGGGCGATTTGGTCAGATTACCGCAAGGGTACTTGCCGCAAACAAAATAGTATTTACTGCAATTGATAAAGATGCTGATCATATTGAGTTTGTTCGGCAATTTGGCAATAAAGTATACTATGGCGACGCAACGCGTATTGATTTACTCAAAAAATCAGGCATTGAGAAAGCGCGTGTTATGCTAATTGCACTTGATTCAGCCTCTGAAATTACGAAACTTGCACTGCTAATTAAAGAAGAGTTTCCTCATATAAAGCTAGTTGTGCGAGCTAGAAACCGTTTACATGCTGTTGAGCTTGGTAAGTTAGGCATTGAGCCTTATGTGCGAGAAGTGTTTGCGGCTGGTTTACAAGCCTGTGAGCAGGTACTACAAACTTATGGTTATTCAGAGGGCAATGCAAAATATATGACGCAACTTTTTGCTAATCATGACAATAAATTGATTGAAAAAGTAGTAGAAGAAGACATGGAGTTTCAGTCAATTGTATCTACAGCAAAAGCGTCTAGAAAAGAATTACAAAAACTGTTTGAAGATGACAAAAATATCTCTTAAATCTTCAGTTATGAATTTATGTTTCTTAATAAGTTAGATTACCCAGCTTTAAATCCATAGGGTTAATTCTATGTACTCCTCGCTCTTTATTAGATGTTCTTGATGCAGAATAGCTGCACCAGAGAACATGTTCGGTGATCGTGAGGCACATAGAATAAACAAAATTCATAAAGCAAAGATAAACAGGCCCTAGTCAATACGTTTAAACAGCATATCCCTATATGCATGTCTAGATAAATTTTTATTCGTAAATGGATGCAAAGTTGCTAGAGTGATTTGTCGTTGTACGTTCATTTGAAAGTGCATAAACGCATCGCCTGCTGCGTTTTTGTTATCCCATTCAATTTTATAGGACGTGTCTTGAAAAGGAATTAATGTGCCTTTTAATGTCACCATTCTCTTTGAATGAATGCGAAGCATACCATCATCATTTTTAGCTACAATCAATTGCCCAAACCATTGGTCTTCATATGTCCCAATTACTTGATTATCTGAAATGCTCATTTCAACTGTCGCTTCAGGAATACTTAAATTGATTAAATAACGCTGCTCTCTTTCTTCCAAATACTTATTGTACTCATCAATCCAATTGACGTTTGTTAGATTTTCACTTAAGTATCCAGCCTTGTTTAATATAGTTTTGACTATAGTTTGCATGACCGACCCTCTTGCAGCGGAATGAGAGCCATTATTTAGTATTACTACTCCCAACTCTAGTTTAGGAATAAGCACTATATAGGCTTGATAACCCGAAAGAGTCCCTGTATGTGATACCGCTTTTAACTCACCAAAATTTGCCAAGCGCCAACCTAAACCATAACTTCTGAACAGGGTGTTGTTCCAAGATTCATCTAAGTCAGATACACCTAAAATAGTATGCGATGACCACATATTTTCTAAGGTATCAGAACCAAAGGGGATTGGTTGTTCAGAAGATTCATTATCGGCAATTGATACCGGCTCTTGTTCCTTCGGAAACGTATTTTTATTTATAAAGCTGGAACTTGTTTTTAGCAGAAATTGCGACCACTTAAGCATATCTTTTGTATTACAAACCATCCCGCCTGCAGCAGATGACATTAACCCCACGTTACTAATATTATTTCTGGTGACAGGGTAAATACCTCGTGTATCGTTATGAGCATATCCCATCGCACTTTGCTTCACAGCTTTACGAGGCATGTTGCCCGCATAACATTTCATATCAAGTGGCTCGAAGATATTTTCCTCAACAAATTTTTCGAATGG